>CAYUTJ010000001.1:0-25446 GCA_964447735.1 uncultured Candidatus Saccharibacteria bacterium
CTCCAATAACCTCCGCCACCAGTTGCTCCAGCGGAAAGATTAATTTCTGTTCCATCTTCTTTTAGAAAGTAAAGGTCACCGTCTGTCTTTACATAAAGTTTTCCTTCATTCATTGTTGTTGCAGGAGTAGAAGCTATTTCTCCTAAACTCAAAATTCCATCTTTGATGATTACATCTCCAAAAAAATATCCAGCAGGAAATCCCTGATATTCAGAAGCTACAAAGTAATAATAAGGTTGAAAGAACCTGGCAATACTTGAGACGTCACGAATGTCTATTACTCCATCTAAATTAACATCAGCATTTTTTTTCTGAATAATATTTCCAAAATTATCCATTACATAATTTCCACCTGGTCCTTTAAGCCATTCTTCACACTCTGAACCAGAACATCCAAAAGAATTGACGACTATCCATATATCCTTTGAGTCTACGAATCCATCCTTATTTATATCTCTTCTATCTTCTTCATCTGCAAAAGGAATCTGACCCGAGGGAGTAAATTGACTAGTGATTTGTGCAATATCCCTCATATCGACAGTTCCATCTCCATTAAGATCAAAATCCTTTCCTTGAATATAGTTGGTAAGGTAATCAATAGTATAAATTCTGTCCCAACAACTTTCTCCTGGCGTACATCCGAAAGCACCACCTTCTTTTACAGCCCACTTTAAGAGAGCATAATCTAAAAAGTTAATTGCATAGTCTCTGTTTAAATCGGCATCTTTAGGAGATACGATATAAGGAGTACCAATCTTTCCATCTACAACAAGTTTAAATTTCGAATCAGGAGTTGTAGTTGCAATGCCTACGTTACCCCCATTAGTGGCTAGAAGGGTAGTGTCTGTCACTTGAAAAGTGCCTTCAACATAAGAATTTCCTGTGGCTTTAACTCCACCTGGTGCGGCACTACTTCCTACTGTAAGGCCATAATTTATATCGACTCCATTAGTAAAAACCCCTAACTTCCCAGTTTTATATTGATCAACGTCTCCCACATTTATTGGCGCAGGAACGTTCCCTTGGGGAGGATTTTGGATAGGTCCTGTCCAAGCAAGCACTAGATAACCCAAAACAAAACTTATTGATAAAACTCCTAAAGTTAATGGAATTAATTTTTGAACTTTTCTTTTCATAATCTATATTTTTATTTTTGACCTTTAAAAGTTATTAACTGGATCTCATTTGCCAGGATTTCAGCTTTTCCTTTAATATTTTCTTTTGAAGTAACCCGCACTTGATTTCCGACTTTTAGATCTTCAAACTGAAGAGAAATGATTTTTATTGCCCATTCAGGAGATGCATTTTTCAAAAGTTCTCTCGGAATTAAAGGGGGCATCTCAAGTCCGACAATTTTTGTTTTGTTATTTGTATTAATTTTAATTTCCTTTATTTCTATATTTTTTCCTTCGGGTAGAGGGAATCTACTCATTTTTCTCTGATACTCAACCCAAATTGAATTTCCTTCAATTTTTGTTATCTTCCCAGTAATTGAACGAATTTCTTTCGGTAGAGGAGGATAAAATGCCCCCAAGAGTGTTTTGTACCAATTAATTTCTTTTTCTTTTTCTGCTAATTTTACAAGAAAAATTTTGTAAGTAGAGATCTTTCCTGTGAAGTACCCAATTCCAAAACCAATTAGAAAACAAATTATAACTAAAATTGCACCTTCAATAACTAATTTTTTCTCCATTTAATTTCTTGTTTTCCGACCTTTTTTATAATTATAGCAAAATTTAACGGGTAAAAAACTCCTTCGATGAATTTTACAGGGTCCATATTTTTTGAGAACTTTTAAATGTTCTTTCGTTGGGTAGCCTTTATGAATCTCAAATTTATATTTTGGAAATTTTTTTGCATACTTTTCCATTATTTTATCTCTTTTTACTTTTGCTAAAATTGAAGCTAGAGCACAAGAGCATATTCTTTCATCTGCTTTGACGATTAGCTTGTAATTTTTACTCTTTAGGTATTTAGAATTTAAATGATTTCCATCAATAATGATAAAATCTGCCTTCTTTTTTATTTTTCTTTCTAAATTCTTTAAAGCTCTTTCCATTGCTAACTCTGCTGCATTTTTGATATTGATCTTGTCTATTGTTTTTTCTGAAACAATTCCTATCCCCCACTCTATTAATTTCGATTTTCTTAAAATCTTATAAATTTCCTCTCTTTTTTTTGCGCTTAATTTTTTTGAATCTTTTAAATTTTTAATTTTAATTTCTTTCTTTAATTTTTGAATTCTTGTTTTTGGTTTTATCATTACTGCTGCAGCTATTACCGGACCTGCCAAAGGTCCTCTTCCTGCTTCATCTAAACCTACAACGAATTTAAATCCTTTTTTCCATAATTTTTTTTCTTTTCTTAAGGTTAGCATTCTTTCATTTTATTATTTTAAAATTTGACAAACAAGGAAAATTCTTAGAAAATAAAATAGAATCTTTCAAATTAAATAAAGGGATAAAAATGGAGGAAAGAATAATTGAAAGATGGATTGAGAAATTTGGGGGTGATGAAGAAAAATTAAAGAATGAATTATTAGGAGCAATTAAAAGAGGGAGAAAACTTGGAATTTTAGCGGCTAAAGAAGCAATTAAAAGATTTCCAACAAAAGAAATTCTTTATGAAATCTTAAAACTAAGATCAAAGGGAGTAACTAGAGAAATAGCAAAAGAAAAAGAAAAAATTAAAGTCGAAGCTGCAAAAATAGCCAAAGAAAGAGGTTTTATTGATGAAAGATTTTTATTCGCAATTCTTGAAGAGGTGGAAGACAAAAAGCTTCAAAGAAAAATTTCAAGAGAATATTTGAGAGAAAATCAAAGAATTTCAAAAGAACTTTTAAAGGAAATTGTAAAGGAGACTAAACTGAAAGAAGCTACTAAAAGATTACTAAAGATAGCAAATACTCAAGATGATCTTTTAATAATAATTGAGAATGCAACGAGAAAAATCCAACTTCAAGCGGTCGAAAAACTTTTCAAAATTGGGATTTCAAAAGAGGACTTTGTTTGGTTGGTAGCATTCTCTGAACCTAAATTAGCTGAAATAATATGGCAAAGAGGAAAAGAAATAGAAATCTTTAAAACTTTAGACGTTGATGATCTTTATGAAATCGGAAATTATACTGAAAGTCCTTCTATTAAAAGAGAAATATTAATCCTAATGTGGCTAAGAAGAGAAGAGATTACTGAAGAAAAACACTTGGAGTTTCTAAAAGAGAATGCAAATTTAGTTACTATTGAAAAACCAGAAATTGCAAGAGAATGGGCAGAAAAGAGAATGCTTTTAATAGAAGAGTTGATTTTAGAAACAGTGCTAAAGATTCAAGAAACTACAAAAAATCTAGAGATTAAATTAGAGGCTACCGAAATTGCGCTCGAGAAAATAAAATCAGAAATGGCAGCGCTACTTTCAAGAGCTATTTCAGAAGACCTTACAATCTGGGAAAAGAAGAGATTAAAATTCTTAAAAGAAAAAATGGAAGATCTAGAAAGAGAATACGCCATTTTTAAAAGATTAATTTACTCGAGCCCCTAAAAAATGCTGGACCTTTCTCCAGCTTTTTTTATTTGACTTCAAAATTTCAAATTTTTAAAATGAAATAACTTTTATGGCCTTGAAATTTTATCATTTACATTGTCACTCAGAATATTCTCTTTTGGACGGACTTCCAAAAATTGATGACATTTTAGATTGGTGCCAAAAATTAGGAATGGACGCTGTGGCCATAACAGATCATGGTGCTCTTTATGGGGCTATCGAATTTTACAAAAAAGCAAAACAAAAAGGAATCAAACCTATCATAGGAGCTGAATTGTATTTGGCTTTCGAATCAATGCATCAAAAAAGACCAGGAATAGATGATAAAAGATATCATATTGTTCTCTTAGTCAAAGATGAAAAAGGATATGAAAATTTAGTTAAGTTAATTACTAAATCTCATTTGGAAGGTTTTTATTACAAGCCAAGGATTGATGAAGAACTTTTAGCAAAGCATTCTCAAGGCTTAATTTGTTTGTCAGCTTGCTTGCAGGGAAAGATCCCTCAATTAATTTTGGCAAAAAAATTCAAAGAAGCCGAAAAAACAGCTTTAAAATATCAAGAGATTTTTGGGAAAGAAAATTTTTATTTGGAACTCCAACATCATCCAAACATAAGAGAACAAAAATTCGTCAACGAACGCATAATTGAAATTTCAAAAAAATTAAAAATTCCTTTAGTAGCTACTAACGATTGCCATTATCTAAGACCCGAAGACGCAGAGGCTCAAGATATCCTCATGTTAATTAACACTGGGGCAGATCCTAACGATCCTGAAAGATTGACAATGAAAGCTGATGATTTTTCAATGCGACCCCCTGAAAGAATGATCAAAGATTTTAAAGATGTTCCAGAAGCAATAGAAAATACAGAAAAAATAGTAAGGTCTTGTAATTTTGAGTTCAAACTTGGTGAGTTGAAAATGCCAAAGTTTGAATGTCCTGAGGGAAAAAGTCCTGAGGAGTACTTGAAAGAACTTTGCTATTTAGGAATTGAGAAACGTTATGGAAAAAAACCTCAAAAAGAAGTTTTAGAAAGAATAGAATACGAGCTCGAGATTATTAAAAATGCAGGTTTTTCTTCTTATTTTCTAATCGTTCAAGATATTATAAATTGGGCAAGATCTCGAAGAATCGTTGTTGGGCCTGGAAGAGGAAGTGTGGGAGGATCTTTAGTAGCTTATGTTTTGGGAATCACTAATGTTGATCCTTTAAAATATAATCTTTTATTTGAAAGATTTTTGAATCCTGAAAGAGTTTCTCCTCCTGACATTGATATTGATTTTACAGATAGAAGAAGGAACGAAGTAATAGAATATGTAGCCCAAAAATATGGAAGAGATAGAGTGGCTCAAATTATTACTTTTGGAAGAATGGCTGCCAGAGCCGTTGTCAGAGATGTTGGAAGAGCCTTGGGTTATTCTTATTCTTTTTGCGACAAAATTGCAAAATTAATCCCTCAGGGTTTAACCTTAGATGAAGCTTTAGCTCGGGTTATTGAATTGCGAAATCTCTACCAAACAGACGAAAAAATCCAAAAATTGATAGACTTTGCAAGAAAATTAGAAGGAGGAGCAAGGCACGTTTCAACTCATGCTTGCGGAGTCGTAATCTCGACTAAGCCCTTAGATACAATCTGTCCTTTACAACATCCTTCGCAAGATGATGAGGCAATTGTCACCCAATATGAAATGCGATCTTTAGAAGATTTGGGGCTTTTAAAAATGGATTTTCTAGGATTAGAAAACTTAACTTTAATTGAAGAAACTTTAAAGAAAATTTGGGCAATTCACAAAAAGGAAATTGATATTCAAAATCTTCCTTTGAACGATAAGAAAACTTTCAAACTTTTCCAGAATGGACAAACCATCGGGGTTTTCCAGTTTGAATCTGAAGGAATGCGAAAATGGTTAAGAAAGTTAAAACCTAACTGTTTTGAAGATCTAGTAGCAATGATAGCTTTATACAGACCAGGCCCAATGCAATTTATTGAGAGTTTCATCAAAAGAAAATACGGGAAAGAAAAAATTAAGTATTTGCATCCAAAACTTGAATCTATCTTAAAAGAAACTTACGGAATTCCTATCTATCAAGAGCAAATAATGAAAATTGCTCAAGAATTGGCAGGATTTACGCTGGGGGAGGCGGATCTTTTAAGGAAGGCAATTGGAAAGAAAATAAAATCTCTTTTGGATAAATTAAAGGATAAATTAATTGAAGGAATGGAAAAGAATGGAATTTCTAAAAATGTTGCTGAAAAAATTTGGCATTGGATCTTACCTTTTGGTTCTTACGGATTTAATAAAAGCCATTCAGTAGCTTATGCTATCATCGCCTACCAAACGGCTTATTTGAAGGCTCACTTTCCAGTCGAATTTATGGCTTCTTTGCTTTCTACAAAAAAGGCCGACGTTGAAAGAATAGGCTTTCTGATTGAAGAATGCAAGAGAATGGGAATTGAAGTTTTACCTCCTGATATCAATGAAAGTTTTAGAGAATTCTCCGTTGTCCCTAGAAAAAATCAAATTAGGTTTGGGTTATTATCTATAAAAAACGTCGGGCACAATACCGTTGAGGCAATTATCAAAGAAAGGAAAGAAAATGGAAAATTTAATTCATTAACGGATTTTCTCTCAAGAATTGATCCTAAAGATTTAAACAAAAAAACTTTAGAAAGCATGATAAAAGCTGGGGTTTTTGACAAATTTGGAGAAAGAAAACAACTTCTATTTAATTTAGAAAGACTTTTAGAATGGAACAAAGAAAATTACAGAATGAAATTGCAAAAGCAAATGGGACTTTTCAAAATTTTCGGCCAAAAAGGTCAAATAAAATTAGAAAAAACAACGCCAGCAACAAAAAAAGAAAAATTAATTTGGGAAAAAGAACTCTTGGGCCTTTATGTCTCCTCCCATCCTGCACTTGATTTTCAATCAATATTTGAAAAAAGAACAATTCCTCTTTCAAAAATTACAAACAAAATGGCAGGGAGAATAGTTAAAGTGGGAGGGGTAATTTCTGCCATAAAAAAAATTATTACTAGAAATGGTTCTCCAATGTTTTTTACAAAAATTGAAGATGGAAAATCACAAATTGAGGTTGTCGTTTTCCCCTCAGTATTAATGAAAAATCCAAATGCTTTCAAAGAACATAAAGCAATCCTAATTTCTGGAAGAGTAGATAATAAAGACGGAATACCAAAAATAATCGCAGATGATGTTGAAGAAATTTTAGAAGAATAACTTGACGCGAAATCTAAATTGCTTAAATTTAAATTATGAGATCAATCCTAATTAAAAAATCAAGAACAACCATTACAACCTCTTTTTGCTAGCTGAGGGAAAATTTTAAAATTCTCTCAGCTGGCCTTCAAAAAAGAGGTTTTTTTATTTAAAATTCAAAAAAGGCCAAAAAGAAAAATTAAAATTATGAAAATTGAAACTTTGCGTCATTCTCTAGCCCACATTCTAGCTTTAGCTATTAAAAAACTTTATCCTCAAGTTAAGTTTGGAATGGGTCCCGCAATCGAAAATGGTTTTTATTATGATTTTCTCTTTCCAGAAAGAATTTCTAATGAGGATTTACCAAAAATTGAACAAAAAATGAAAGAGTTAATCAAAAAAGGAATAAAATTTGAAAAGAAAATTATCTCAAAGAAAAAAGCTAAAGAAATTTTCAAAAATCAACCTTTTAAACTCGAATTAATTGAAGAGATAAAAGATGATAAAGTAACGATTTACAAAAGTGGGGATTTTATAGACCTTTGCCAGGGCCCTCATTTGAAATCAACAAAGAAAATTGATCCTCAGTGTTTTAAATTAACTAAAATTGCAGGAGCTTATTGGAAAGGATCTGAGAAAAATCCGATGCTAACTAGAATCTATGGAATAGCTTTTAAAACAAAAAAGGAATTGAAAAATTATCTCGAAAAGGAAAGAGAAGCTGAAAGAAGAGATCATAGAATCTTGGGGCAAAAATTAGAAATTTTTTTGATCGATGAAGAAGTGGGGGCGGGACTTCCTTTATGGATGCCAAAGGGGACAATCTTGAGAAAAATTATTGAGAATTATCTCTATGATGAATTGAAAAAAGAAGGTTATCAATGGGTGGTCACTCCTCATATTGGAAATTTGAATTTATGGAAGAGATCTGGCCATTGGGAATTATACAGAGAAAATATTTATTCTCCTATCAGAATTGATGAAGAAGAATATCTTTTAAAGCCCATGAATTGTCCTTTTCATGTTAAAATCTTCAAATCAAAAATTAGATCTTATAAGGACTTGCCCTTAAAATTTGCAGAGTTAGGAACTGTTTATCGTTATGAAAGGTCAGGAACCTTGCATGGTTTAACTAGGGTAAGGGGATTTACTCAAGACGATGCTCATATTTGGTGCACTCCTGAGCAATTGGCTAAAGAAGTTGAAAAACTCTTAAGACATGGATTAAAAATTCTAAGAACTTTTGGCTTTAAAAATTTTAATGTTTATCTCTCGACAAAACCTAAAAAATTTGCTGGAACTGAAAAAATGTGGAAAAAAGCCCAAGCTGTTTTGAGATATGTTTTAAAGAAAATGAAGATAAAATATCAAATAGATCCTGGAGGCGGGGTTTTCTATGGGCCGAAAATCGACATTAAAATAAAAGATTCTCTGGGAAGACCTTGGCAATGTACTACGATACAAGTTGATTTCAATCTACCTGAAAGATTCGATCTTTACTATATCGACAGAAAAGGTAAAAAGAAAAGGCCAATAATGATTCACAGGGCTTTATTAGGATCCATTGAGAGATTTGTTGGAGTTTTATTAGAACATTATGGAGGAGCCTTGCCTTTATGGTTATCGCCTGAACAAATTTGGATAATACCAGTAGCTTCAAGGAATAAAAAATATGCAAAAAAAATAGAAAAAGAATTAAAAAATTTAGGATATAGATGCAAGTTAAGAAATGAAAAAGAGACCGTTTCAAAAAAAATTAGAGAAGGTGAAATTCAAAGGATTCCTTATATTTTAGTTGTTGGAGATAAAGAAGAAAAATCAAAATCAGTTAGAGTAAGGAAAAGAGGAAAGGGAGATATCGGTGAAATGAAATTGTCAGATTTTTTAGAAAAAATTAAAATTGAAATTGAAAAGAAAAAATAATTTTTAAAGGTCGAAAAAACGAAATTTAATAAATGAAAGAAAAAATAATAATTGTAGGAGTCGTTTTTTCTCTTTTCTTTGGAATTTCAGTTTTAGCTGTAGAGCCTCCCAGCGAAGTAGTTCAGGATGAAGAAGTTCTTGCCAAAGATCTTGGAATTTCAGAACCAAAATGGTTGCCAGGCCACCCTCTTTATTTCCTAAAAGATTGGGGAAGGAAAATTCAGTTGTTTTTTACTTTTAATAAAACTAAAAAGGCTGAATTGAGATTGAAAATCGCTAACGAAAAATTAATCGAAGCTAAAAAATTAGCTGAATTAAAAAAAGACCCAAAATTGGTAGAAAGGGCTTTGAAAGATTTTGAAAAAGAAATTGGAGAGATTTCCAAAGAAAGTGGAGAAAATTTGAAGAAATTTTCTGAAAAATTAATCCATCAACAAATTTTGCATCAAAGAATTTTACAAAGATTAGAAAGGCAAGTACCTCCTGAAGTTTTTGAAAAAATAAAAGAGCATAGAGAAAAACACTTGGAAAGGTTTGCTGAGATTATGCAAAAAGTTGAAGAGAAAACAAAAATTGCTAATAAATTGAAGGAAGAGTTAGAAAAAATTAAAGGAAGCAAATTTAAAGATTTCAAGAATTTAGAATTTATAGAGGAAATAAAAGAGAAATTGCCTCAAGATGTAAAACAAAAAATTGAGGAAAAAAGAGAAGAAATCTTAGAAAAATTAAGAGAAAAATTGGAAAAAATGTCAGATGAAGAAAAGGAAGAGTTTGAAAAATATCTTGAGGAAATTTCTGGAGATAAATTAAAACACTTGAAAATTATCAGCAAAATTGAAGCAGAAGAAATATCAGAGAAATTAAGCGATATTTTAGAAAAAGCCAAAGAGAGAAAAATTGAAGAAATAGGAAAAGAAAAAATATCAAAAGAAAAAGCTCAAGATCAAATTAAAAAAGCAGAAGAGGAAATAAAAAATGCAGAAGAAAAAATAAATTTGATTTCAGAAGATGAATACGGAGGAAGAGCTGCGAGAAGGTTATTGGAATTAGCAAAAAAGCATTTAAAAGAGGCTAAAAAGGCATTCGAAGAAGGAAAATACGGAGAAGCATTTGGTCTAGCTGTAGCTTCTTATCATGAAGCTCTAAATTCACAAAGAATTATTGAAAAAATTGAAGAAATCAAAAAATCGCCAGAAAAGATGAAAGAAAAGTTAGAAAAACTTTATCCTCAACTTCCAATTCCAATACCAGATATTATCATTAAATGTAAAATTCCTTTAATGCCAAAGAAATGTCCAGAAGGAACAGTTTTAAGGATTGAGAAAGATGAAAATGGTTGCTCAATATTTAAATGTGAAAAAATTCAAAAACCGAAAAAACCAATTGTCTGCCCAATGTACTGGGATCCAGTTTGCGGAAAAGACGGAAAAACCTATTCTAACGAATGCTTTGCAAAAGCAGCTGGAGTAGAGATCGCATACAAAGGAGTGTGTAAAGAAAAAGGTCAGTCCCCAATTGAAACTAAAAAGCCAAAAGAAATACTTAAAGAATGGTATAAAGCTCAATTTGCGGGTGATTGGGAAAAAGCATTTGCGTTAATGGTAGATGAAAACGGAGAACTTTTTTCTAAAGAATGCCAAGAAGCTTTCAAAAGAAGTTTTGGTAGTTGGGTTGGAGCTAATTATTCTCTGAAACTTGGTGACCCTAAAGATTGCAATTGGCTAATTATTGAAAAATTTTTGGAAAGTTTTAAAATCAAAGTTTCCGATAAGATTAAAAATTTTGAATGTGTCACCATACCTTATACACTTTCTTATACAACAAAAGAAGGAGTATCAGCGAGTCCAAGTGCAGAACATTGGCTATTAAAAATTAATAACGAATGGAAGGTTTTGACAGCCTGTAAGCCTCTTTTAAGTTTTCCATCTCCTCCTTAAAAGAAAAAATAAATTTAAGGCTTTTACTCTCAAAAATTGAGAGAAAATTTTAGTATAAAATTTATGAAATATTTTCTCATTACTTTTGGTTGTCAAATGAATAAATCTGATTCTGAAAGAATCGCGAATTTATTGGAGGAAATGAACTACCAAAAAGCCTCAAAAGAAAATGAGGCTGATTTAATAATTGTCAATATGTGTTCTGTAAGACAATCAGCTGTCGATAGAGTTTATGGATTGGCAAAAAAATTCAAAAAACTCAAAACTGAAAACTCGAAACTAAAAACTCTTTTGACAGGATGTATTTCAAAAAGAGATTTCAAAAAATTCAAAAAATTTTTTGATATTATTTTACCAATTAAAACCTTACCAAAATGGCCAAAATTATTAAAAAAAGAAAAAATCTATTTTTATCCAGACCAAAGAGATGAAAAATTTAATAAAGAATTTGATGCTTTTTATTTGAGTTTAAAACCCAAATTCTCAAAAAATTTTTCGGTTTTCATTCCAATTTCCACAGGTTGCGATAACTTTTGCACTTTTTGCATTGTTCCTTTTGTCAGAGGCCCTTTAATTTGTAGAGATCATAAAGAAATTTTAAAAGAGACAAAAGAAGCTATTGAAAATGGGGCAAAAGAAATTTGGCTTTTGGGACAAAATGTAAACGATTACTACTCCCCCACTCAAGATTCAATTGACTTTGCAAAACTTTTGAAAATGGTAAATGAAATTGAAGGAAATTTTTGGATTAGATTTACTTCTCCTCATCCCAAAAATTTTTCCGATGAATTAATCGAAACTTTAGCAAAGTGTCAAAAAATTACTCCTTATTTGAATTTACCTTTACAATCTGGTGACGATGAAATTTTAAAAAGAATGAACAGAAACTATACAACAAAAGAATATGAAAATATCATTCGAAAAATTCGCAAAGCCTTTAAAAAATACAGAAGAGGCTTAGAAAGAGAAGTTGCAATTTCTACTGATATCATTGTTGGATTTCCAGGTGAGACTGAAAAAAATTTTAAAAATACATTAAAGTTTTTCAAGAAAATGAAATTTGACATGGCCTATATCGCAAAATATTCTCCAAGACCCGGAACTGCAGCTGAGAAAATGGCAAATGATGTTCCAAATGAAGAAAAGGAGAAAAGATGGAAAATATTAAACCAGATCTTACACAAAATTGCTTTGGAAAGAAATAAAAAATTTAAAAGAAAAACAATTGAGGTTTTAGTCGAAGAGAAAAAAGACAGATTTTTAATTGGAAAGTCAAGGCATTATAAAACTGTTAAATTTGAAGGAGAAAGAAATTTAATCGGTGAGTTTAAAAAAACAAAAATTGTAAAAGTAGATTCTTTTGGATTAAACGGAAAATTACTCTGAAATTAAAATGCCCAAAAAGAGTTTAACTTTATGGGCATTTTAGAAAGTAGAAAAAGGGGGGATAAGGAAGTGGGTTTTTCTTATCCTTAGCTTTTACCGGGGAGGCCTTTGCCAAGGAGAAGATCTAAGAATCGTTTCCAGCTTACCAGCAAAATACTGAAAGATATTAGACCTATCAAATGTTCAATGCCAAAGACAAATTTAATGATAACAAGATTTATTGGAATGCCAAAGATCGGCGGAATTATTTTACCAATTGTTTCGCTCCAATATATTGAAACTCCTAGTCCTAAGAAGGAAATAAAAATCATTGCTAAGGCACGCTTATAGGGACCAAGACCTATCATATCCATTCCAGTGCTTGCAATTTTCTTCATGTCTTCGCCTATCTCTTTAATTTCTACAGCCATTTTTCGAAGTCTTCGTTTTCTTCTCGCTTTTGAGAAAACTGCTAAACCTCCAGCTCCAATGAGTAAACCGAGTATTCCTGTTAAGATTGGATCTAAATTTGTCTCATAGATTGGCCTTGGCGCGCCCCTATCAGGTTCTTCATTATCTAAGTCATTATCTAAGTCGTTATCTAAGTCATCGCCAGGAACATCTATAGGCTTTCCTTTGTCGTCGGGATGTTGGACATATTCTGGAATCTTAATTTCCGGTTCTAAAAGTTTAAATTCTAATTCACTTGAAACATCAGTAATTTGATTGTCCCAGAGTCTCATCACTTTGAATATTACTACGCCAGTTGTTCCATCTTTAGCTAGATTAGTAACTAAGAAAGTCAATTTTATAGTCTCGTTTGGTTCCAGAGTGATAGTGGAAACTTTCGGATAAATAGTTGCTCCACTACTAGAAACTTCAGCATAGATTTTGGCGCTTGAAGCTACTTTCGCGTATTGTTTCAAATACACATAACACTCAGCTGTATCCTCAATGCCAACTTTTAATGTATCTGTTCCCTTCCATTGTACTTTTTCTATTCTAACATCAGCTATTGGTTCTCTGTACACCCATGTATCTACGAGCTCTGTTGGTATAAAGCAAGTAGCCAATGGTGCTCCTGAATACTGACCGAAAGGAATTGGAGCAATAATACTGTTGTTCTCAATTCGCCAATCATTATCTAAGAATTCATTTGCGATGTTGCCTCTGCTTGTTTTTCTGTCAAGATATTCAATGAGGCAATCGTATTTTCGAATCTCTGGACTCTCTTGCCAAGGATAAATGACAGGTGTTACTGGATCTCTGATAAAATCCCAAATGGAATCTGCTGCTTTCCAGCCTTTTTCAGGGTCGGCAATATGTAAATCTAATCCGTCATCTCCCTTGTAAGGAGCGGGAAGATATTCTATCTCTTCGCCTTCTCGCCACCGAATATCGCCTGTCCAATATACTGAATATGCCTCAGATCCTACTATTTTTCTTACCAATCTATCTGGATTGAATTTCTGAGTTTGTCCGCCATAATCGTATTCTATAAATCTTAATGCTTCAGTGGTATAAATATGGTTAGCATCGAATAAAACAATGTCTGGAGTGTCAGGAGCTGTATCTGTACCCTCTAGCCTTCCTAAGTTTTTTATTTTGATAGTTCCTTTCTCAGTAGGAATCAATAGGGTATTGTCGCCTTCTTCAGTATCCATTGTTTTCTTTGCTATTAAATATCCATTTTTGTAAACACTTACTTCCCAGATTGTATATTTTTTCCAGCTACTTTCTCCCCATTGATAAAAAGTTGCTATCAAAGATTCGCTATGGATGCTGGTATCATACCATCCAATTCCTATGAATTTATTTAGTCCACCTCGATAATATCTCGGCACTACTAGCTTCTCTACCTTCTTTAAAGCTCTTTTGTAGTAAGCAGCAATCGGTTTGAACTTTATTTCTATCTCAGATTTTGTTTGAAGGTAAGCATGTGGTTCACCTTCTTTGGGAACAGTGGTATTCTTGGGCAGTTTCACTCCAATCATAGATTCTACTTGATCGACAACCACTGAAAATATCCAGTATCCTTTTTGCCATTTTCCTTTGCTGTCTTCAAAGCCTCCTTCTATTTTGATATTTGAAATGGAGATGGGGGTGGCTTGAACATTTATTTTCAGAGCTACAACAGAGATTAGATAGCAAAGCATTGCAATGAATACTATTCTTTTTATTTTTCCTCTCATTCTTTCCACCTCTTTTCATACTTTCCTGTCGCCTCCCCCTGTATTTCTCCCCTTCCAGTTCTTCTCATCCAAAAAATTTGTCAAAGAACTGGGAGTTAAATATATAAAAAGTAAAAAATTTTGTCAATAGTGAGAATTTTGACCTTTTTTTCGAAAAATTTAAAATTAAGTTAATGAAAAATAAGAAAACAAAAAATAAGTTAATTGTTATTTTGGGACCAACTGCTGTTGGGAAGTCAAAATTAGCAATTAAATTAGCAAAGAAATTTGGTGGAGAAGTAATCTCTGCTGATTCAAGAGCTGTTTACAAAGGAATGGATATTGGAACAGCTAAAGTAACTAAAAAAGAAATGAAAGGAATTTTGCATTATCTTTTGGATGTAGCTTCTCCCAAAAAACATTTTACTGTAGCTCAATATAAAAGGTTGGCTCAAAAGGCAATTGAGAAAATTTTCAAAAAGGGAAAGATTCCTATTTTGTGTGGAGGGACTTTCTTTTACATTCAGGCTGTTGTTGATGGAATTAAAATTCCAAAAGTTCCTCCAGATTGGAAATTAAGAAAAAAATTAGAGAAAAAATCTGCTAAAGAACTCTATCAAATTTTAAAAAAATTAGATTCAAAAAGAGCAAAGACGATAGATAAAGAAAACAAAAGAAGATTAATCAGAGCAATTGAAATTGCAAAAAAATTAGGGAAAGTCCCTCCTTTAAAAAAAGAGCTTCTCCCTTATTCTGTTTTAATGATTGGGATTAAAAAACCTTGGAAAGAATTAAAAAAGAAAATTAAAAAAAGATTTTTTAATTGGTTAAAAAGAGGATTGATAAAAGAAGTGAAAAATTTAAGAAAAAAAGGTGTTTCTTTTGAAAGAATCGAAGATTTTGGAATGCATTATAGAGCAATTTCTCAATATCTACAAGGTAAAATTTCAAAAGAAGAAATGATTAAAAAATCGATAAAAGAAATTGAAAAATATGCTAAAAAACAAATGAGATGGTTTAAAAAAGACAAAAGAATAAAATGGGTAAAAAACTACGGAGAAGCTGAAAAATTAGTAAAAAATTTCATAAAAAAAGAAGGGTAAAAAAACCCTTTTTCAGAGAGCAGAATCATTGTATTTTCATTGGGGAGAAGGGAGAGGAAATAGAGAAAGAGAAAATACTTCTCTACTCTCTTTTGGAAGGCTCTATTTTATTTTATCTTTCTCTTAAAATTTTTGTCAATATTTTTTTTGCAATTCTAGGATCTGCTTTTCCTTTTGTTTCCCTCATCATTTGGCCAATTAAAAACTGCAAAGCATTTTCTTTTCCTTTTTTAAAATCCTCAACTGCTTTTTTATTTTTCAAAATAACTTTTTTAGCAATTTTCTCGATTTCTTCTTCTTTTGAAATTAAAGTTAAACTTTTTTCTTCAATGATATGTGAAGGATCGGCTCCTGTTTGAAACATTTCCAAAAGAACTTCTTTGGCAATTCTTGATGAAATTTTTCCTTCTTCAATTAAAGTGACAAATTCTGCAAAATTTTCTGGAGTAATTAAAAAACTCTCATCTGAAATTGAAGTTTCTTTTAAAATCCCTAAAAGATCAGAAAGAATGTAGTTTTTTGCCAAATTTATTAATCTCAAAAGTTTTTTTCTTTCTAACCTTGGATCGAATTCGCTTATTACTTTTTCAAAAAACTCTGACAATTCTCTATTTTTAACAAAAATTTCAATACTTTTTTGATCTAATTCGTATTCTCTCTTGAATCTTTCTCTTTTTTGAAAAGGTAATTCTGGAATTTCTTTTTTAATTTCATCTAAGAATTCTTTTTTAATATGCAAAGGTGGTAAATCTGGCTCTGGAAAATATCTATAATCTTTTTCAACTTCTTTTATTCTCTGTGAAAAAGTTTTCTTTTTGAAATCATCCCAACCCCTTGTTTCTTGAATTATTCTCTTTCCAGATTCTAAAATTCTTTTTTGTCTTTCAATTTCAAAATTCAAAGCTTCTTGCAAAGCCTTAAATGAATTTAAATTTTTAATTTCAACTTTTGTCCCCAACTCTCCCTCTTTTTTTGCCAAAGATACGTTAGCTTCAATTCTCATTTGGCCTTTTTCCATATCAGCATCTGAAACTCCCAAATATCTTAAAATCAACTGCAATTCTTCAGCAAATTTTTTAGCTTCCTTCTCAGATCTCAAATCAGGTTCTGTAACTAATTCCATTAAAGGAATGCCAGCTCTATTAAAATCAACTAAAGAATAATTTTTAAAATGTAAAAGTCTTCCAGTATCCTCTTCCAAATGAACTCTTCTAATTCTAATTTTTTTTCCTTCAATTTCTAAAAAACCATTCTTACAAAGAGGAGTTTTGTATTGTGAAATTTGATATCCTTTTGGCAAATCAGGATAAAAATAATTTTTTCTCTCAAATTTTGAATACTCTGAAATTTGACAATTTAAAGCCAATCCAGTTTTAATTACTTTTTTTACGGCTTCCTTGTTTATTACTGGTAAAACTCCAGGGTATCCAAGACAGATCGGACAAACGTTGACATTAGGGTGCTTTTCAAAAGGATCGTTCTTACAAGAACAGAACATCTTTGTTTTAGTTTTTAATTGAACGTGAATTTCCAATCCAATTGTTGGTATGAATTTCACAGTAATTTTTTCCAATTTTTTAGATATTCTTTAAATTTTTTATCAAAAACTTCTTTTGGTGTGATTTTCTTTATTCCCAAAATCTGCAATTTATCTTTCAATTCCTCCAAAACCTTCTTTCTGTTCTTTTTGTCAGTAATTCTTTCTAATTCAATGATTTTTCCATATCCTTTAGTGTCATCCAAAAAAACTTTAGTTTTCCCCCAATTAAAAACTTTCCTCTTTCTCTTCCATTTGGCTATTATCGGAAACCCTAAATTTTTAAAAACTTCTTTTAATTTTTCAAAGTCTTTTCTTTTAAATTCAATTTCAATTTCTCTTCTCGAATCTTGATGAATTTTGCCAAATTTAAAAATCAAATAGCAAGCTTTTTGATCCTTCCTAATCCTTAATCTTTCGCTACCCAAATAAATAGTTTCTTCTCTTATTTCCTTTTCAAACTTTGCAATTCTTTTTAGTTTTTGACTTAGTTTTTTATATTCTGGAAAAGATATTAAAGTTCTAACTTCAACTTCGACCCTATTTTTCATGATAGTCTCTTCTCAACAATTTTCTTAATATCTTTAAAAATTTTATCTACTGATCTTTCTCCATTTATTATATAAACGTTCTTGAACTTCTTTGAAATTCTTTCATAATTTTTCCAAACTTTCTTTAAAACTTCTTCTTTCTCAAAAAGAGTCACTCCAAAACGTTCTTTTCTGATTCTTTCAATACAAATTTTAGGAGAAACTTTCAAAAAGAATGTAATATCTGGCATCAAAAATCTTTTCTGTAAATTCAAAAGCCAATTGAAATCTTTTATTTCTAAAAGTCCATAAGCTAGCGTTGAAAAAAAATAACGATCGGATATCACAATCACTCCTTTTTCGAGCAAAGGAATAACTTCCTTTTCTAAATGATGGGCTCTATCTGCTGAAAACAAAAGTTGCAAACATTCTGGAGAAGATTTCCACTCATGAGTTAATTGACTTTTGATTAACCCTCCAATTAAACTTGAAGTTGGTTCTTTAGTCAAATAGGCTCCTGTGTGGCCAAATTTCAATTTTTGCTCTTTTTTGTTTAAAAATTCAACCAATTTTTGAGCCTGAGTTGACATTCCCGATCCATCCAATCCATCAAAAACAATAAATTTACCAGGATAAGGATTTTTAAGCATAGCAATATTTTATTTTTTGAAACCTTTTTCTAAATTTAATTACCTTTTCTTTAACTTTTTGAAGTTTTTCTTTACTTAAAATCACTCTTTCCATAAAATCTGCGATAATTTTCATTTCTTTTTCCTTCATTCCAATTCTTGTTACCTCTTGAACCCCAATTCTAATTCCTGAAGGATTCTGAGTAGCATCGATATCTTTATCTTGAGGTAAAGCCATCTTATTTAGAATGATATTTGCTTTCTCTAATTTCTCAGCGACGATTTTGCCTCCTCCAAAATTCTTTACATTAACAATTACTTGATGAGATTCTGTAAAATCTCTCTCTTTAGCTAAAACCTCAAATCCCTTTTCAAATAAGAATCTTGCTAAAAATTTTGCATTCTTTATTATTTGTCTTGCAAAAGCTCTCCCAAATTTGTTCATTTCCAAAGCAGTAATTGCCAAAGAAGGAAGTCTAAAAATGTGATGGTTTGAAATAATACCTGGAAAAATTGCATTTTGAATTTTTCTCCAAACTTTTTTATCTAATCTCGAGCTTCCCAAAATTATTCCCCCCTGAGGACCTGGAAATGTTTTGTGGGTTGAGGCAGTAATAATGTCTGCACCTTCTTTAAAGGGGTTTTGAAAAAAACCTGCATAAATTAATCCAAAAACGTGGGCAGCATCATAAACAATAATTGCTTTTGTGTGCTTTCTAATTTCTTTTATTGGTTCTGGAAACAAAAACATTGATCTGCCAAACATTATCAATTTAGGCTTTACCCTTTTTATCAATCTTATTGTTTCTTTAACGTTCAGTTGCATTTTTTCTGTATCGAAGGGCATTGGGATTGACTTTAGTCCACAAACGCCTGCAATTCCATACTCTGTTGAAGAAACATGAGCTCCAAAAGTTAAACCCGGAGCTAAAAATACATCTCCGGGTTTTAAAATAGCTCTGTAAATTGCTAAATTAGCTATAGCTCCTGAAATTGGTCTAGTATCTACAAATTTTGTTTTAAATTTTCTTGCAAAAATTTGATTGCAAATTTTCTCAATCTGACAAGAATATTGCGTCCCTTGATAATGAGGCTCAAATTTTCCATTTTTAATGCCATGTTCGTTGTATCTTCCGATAAAATCTGAAACCAAAAACTTTTCTGCCAGAGGAGAAAGCAAATTTTCAGAAGCTATCAAGTTAATACATTTCTTTTTTCTCCACTGATTTTGTTTTTGGACTATTTTTTTTATTTTTTCCAGAGCCTTCATGCTTTTTCAAAGATAAAATCTTTTACTTTGAAAAGTGAGTAAACCTTTAGAAAAGTTTTCATTAAAGCTTTTTCGATTAAATAAAAAAATTCGATTCCTCCTGCTATCAAAAGTCTTTCAAGAATTGTTAAAGGAATAGCTTGAATCCAAAAATGAGCAGGAATTTTAAGAAAATAAAGAAAAATTACAGAACCTATTGCATGGTCAACAAAAGCTGCTCCCAAAGAATATCCGTAAATTTTAAAAAGGGGGAATTTCAAAATCTTGTCCAATTTTTCTTTAAATAAAGAAACAAAAGTTGGAATTAACCAAAAGCTACAATAAAACCAAACCTCTCTTCCGATAGGATGTAAAATAAAAAGTAAAATGCAAATTAAAGGAATAAAAATTAATTTCTTTTCCCCTTTGAAAATTTTAGAAAAATAAATGCCAGCAAATATTATCGGAAAAAAAGTAAAAAGATTTTTAATGGTCTTTAATTTATAAATTCTTGTTAAGATGCCAAGAAAATGAGCCAAAAGAATAATTCCGGTCCCCAATTTTATTCCTAGAATTTTAGCTAATGTTGGACCAAAAAACACGGAAAGAGAAAATTTCATCTTTGTTCCTAAAATAGGAGTGAGCTTTATTTTGGTGAAAGCTAAAAATAAAATTAGAAAAAATAAAGAAAAGAAAATCTTGAAAATTTTTTTTATCTTCATTTTTACCCTTCCCATTTTGCCCAAATTTTGAATAAATTTTCCTGAAGTTTTATTGTTTCTTTTAGATTAATTTTTTTTAACTTTGCTGCGCTTTTTATTTGCTTTATTGTGGGAATAAAAACTTTTGAATTTGGATTTTTAAACGGACATGTTGTCCTCTCTCTAACTTCATTTTCAGGACAAGCTCCTCTTATAAATCCTCTACAACCTACCATTCCTCTCATTATAGGCAATTTTTTAATTAAATAAAAATAAATCTGAGAAGCTAAGCATCTAAATTCTGGGGAGGCTCTAACGCAAAGACGCAAACCTAATAAATTTAAAAGAGATCTTAAATTAATTGTTACGTGGTAAATTCCAACTGCTTGGCAGAAAGGCAAAATGTATCTTGCAGATTCCCGAGGAAGTCCTTCATTAAGAAACTTTTCATATATTTTTAAATTTTCCTTTACCTTTTCTAAAAAAATTTTCCTTTTCTCTTTTGTTTTTTTATCTTTTGGTTTTAAAAGATGCCAAGGCATTATGATTTCAAAAGCAGGTACTTTCTTATCAATTCCCTCTGAAACTTTAATATATCTTGTAGAATAACCTGTATGGGAAACGATTCTGTGTTCTAAAAATTCAGGGGCGCAACCTTTTGTCATTTTCAAATCAAACTTAATAATAATATGCTCTATCGCTGAAGTATAATCGTTCTCTACAATCATCTTGAAAGCTTTTTGAGCTTTAATTTTTGAAGGAACTCCACTCATTCTGGCACTATAAACTACTTCTTTCCAGGCATTTTTTCCTTTTATAATTTCAAAATTCCAAATTTTAGGTTTTACAATTTTTATTTTCATTTAATTTGTGAGATCATCTTTTAACCCATCTTTCAAATTAACATCTCTTCCGTATTGATACTTATCGTCTAAAATATCTTTCTCTTGCCATTCTTTAACCCAATCTTGAACATTAAAAATTTTGTAGCCTCCATCCTTTGTCGCACAAATTACTCTCTTTAATCCAGCATTAATAATCATTTTTTTGCAAATGTAACAAGGAAAAGAATCAATTACTTTTCCTTCTCTATCTGTCATCCAAATATACATATCCCCTCCCAAAATCGAAGCTCCAGACCTTGCCGCATTAATGATGGCGTTTTGCTCAGCATGTACTGATCTACAAATTTCGTAATATCTGCCATGAGGAATTTTTAATTTATCTCTTAAACATTCACCTCTTTCTAAGCAATCTTTTGTCTTTCTGGGAGCTCCAATATAACCTGTAGCCAAAATGACATCATCTTTAACAATAATTGCGCCACCTTTGTTCCTGAAACAGGTGGCTCTTTTTCCAACTTCTCTAGCAATTGATAGATAGTATTCTATTCTCGAAGGTCTT
Organism: uncultured Candidatus Saccharibacteria bacterium; assembly: GCA_964447735.1. Lineage (GTDB taxonomy): Bacteria > Patescibacteriota > Minisyncoccia > Minisyncoccales > GBS-2 > CAYSYN01. The sequence goes on from CAYUTJ010000001.1 coordinate 21,310, forward strand.
TTTTTCTCCATGATTAATCTACGATTTCAATTCCCATGTTTTTAGCTTGAGCTTCCACAATTTTCATTGCCTTTTCAATATCTTCTGTATTCAAATCTGGCAGTTTTTGTTCAGCAATTTCTCGCAATTTTGCTCTAGTAATTTTCCCAACTTTCTTTTTATTTGGCTCTCCTGATCCCTTTTCAATTCCAGCTGCTTTTTTTAGCAATTCAGAAGTTGGTGGATTTTTAATTTCAAGATCGAAGGATTTGTCTTCATAAATAATTACTCTCACTGGAATTGTATATCCTGCTTTATCCTTTGTTTTTGAATTGAACTTATCACAAAATTCTTTAATGTTAATTCCGTGTGGAGCTAAAGCAGGACCTACTGGAGGAGCTGGAGTAGCTTTTCCTGCAGGAACCATCAATTTTACTTTTGCTATGATTTTTTTTGCCATTTTTATAATTTTTTAATTTGAAGAGAATCCAATTCAACTGGGGTATCTCTTCCAAAAAGATTAATCAAAACTTTAACTTTTCCTCTCTCTTCATCAATTTCAGCTACTTTTCCATCAAAATCTTTAAAGGGTCCTTCAATAATTTTTACCAAATCTCCAACTTTAAAATCGACTTTGTATTGAGGTTCCTTTACTTCCATTCTTTTTAGCAATTCTTTAATTTCTTTGTCAGAAACTGGAATAGGAGTGGTTCCCGCTCCTAAAAATCCAGTAACATTTGGGGTGTTTCTAACTACATACCAAGAATCATCATCAACGATCATTTCAACTAAAACATAACCTGGGTAGATTTTCTCTTCCACTACCACCCTTTTTCCATTTTTAATCTTTATTTTCTTTTCTTTCGGGACAATAACGTTAAAAATCTTATCTTTCATTCCAAGAGTTTCAATTCTTTGTTTTAGAGCTTTGGCCACCGCTTCTTCATATCCTGAATAGGTATGGATTGCATACCATCTTCTTTCTTTTGGAAGTTTTTGTCTTGGCATGTTAGAGGAAAAATTTTCTGATTAAAAAAGAAAATAAAAGGTCGCAACCCCACAAGAATAAAGCGACAACTATTGTAACTAAAATTACGAGTGCTGTGTATTGAAAAGTCTCCCGTTTTGAAGGCCAGGTGACTTTTTTTAATTCTAATTTAGATTCCTTTAAAAAGTCAAGGATTCTAAATATCCAAGTTTTTGACTTTTTTTGCATAAATTTGAATAAACTTTTTTCGAGGTAAAACTTCTTTCCCCATTAAAATATCAAAGGTTTTATCAGCTTCTTTTGCATCTTCTATTTTAACTTTAATTAAAATTCTTTTCTCAGGATCCATCGTTGTTTCCCAGAGTTCTTGGGGATTCATTTCACCAAGACCTTTATATCTTTGAATTGAAGTCTTTTTCCCCTTTAGGTTTTCCAAAATTTTTTCTTTTTCTTTTTCTGAAAATGCGTAAAATGTCTTCTTTCCTGCTTGAATTTTGTAGAGTGGAGGTTGAGCAATATACAAGAAGCCATTCTCAATTACAGGTTTGAAATAACGATAAAAAAGTGTCAAGAGCAAAGTTCGAATGTGATTTCCATCAACGTCAGCATCACAGGCAATGATAATTTTCTGATATCTTAATTTTTCCAAATTAAAGTCCTCAGCAATTGCGGTCCCCAATGCTACAATTATAGACCTTATTTCTTTTGATGCCAAAATTTTATCCAGAGAAGCTTTTTCTACATTCAGAATTTTCCCTCTAATTGGTAAAATTGCTTGAAAGTGTCTATCCCTAGCTTGTTTTGAAGTACCACCAGCAGAATCTCCTTCGACAATGAAAAGTTCTCTTTCTCGAGGATCTTTTGAAATACAATCTGCAAGTTTTCCAGGTAGAGCTAACCCTTCCAAAACCGCTTTTTTCAAAATTGTCTCTTTTGCTGCCTTTGCTGCTTTTCTTGCTTTTTGAGCTAAAATACATTTTTGTAAAATTGCCTTGGCGTCTGACTGATTCTTTTCTAAAAAGTGAAAAAGTCCTTCAGAAACTACTTTCTCAACAGCAACTTTAGCTTCTGGGTTTCCAAGTTTTGCCTTTGTCTGTCCCTCAAATTGAGGCTCTTTAATCTTTATTGAAACCACTGCTGTCAATCCTTCTCTGACATCTTCTCCAGTTAAATTATCGTCTTTTTCATTTAAGATCTCTTTTTTTCTTGCAAATTCATTCAGGGTTTTTGTCAGGGCCGATCTAAAACCTGTTAAATGCGTTCCGCCTTCTGGAGTAAAAACATTATTAGCGAAGCTCTCTTCATAAGTTTCGTACTCATCTGTATATTTTAGAGAAGCTTCAACTATTATTCCTTCTTTTTCTCCTTTAACATAAAAAACATTTTCATGAATTGGTTTTGAGCCTTTTGTCAAATAATTAATATAAGACAAAATTCCACCCTCAAAATAAAAAGTAAAAGTCTCAATTGGGCTTTGAGTTTTATTGATAAAAATGATTTTTAATGCAGGATTTAAATAGGCTTGTTGTCTCAAAAACTTTAAAATTTTATTCTTGTCAAAAGAAATCTTTCTGAAAATTTGAGGATCTGGTTGAAAAATCACTGTCGTTCCCGTCTCTTTTGTTTTTCCAATTTTTAGAAGTTTAGTTGTGGGTTTTCCTTTTGAATATTCTTGAGCCCACAAAAAACCATCTCTTTTGACCTCAACTCTCATGAATTCAGATAAAGCGCAAACTGCAGAAATTCCAATTCCGTGAAGACCTCCTGAGCAAGTATAAACCTTCCCTCCAAATTTAGCCCCTGCATGCAAAGTAGTGATTACAGTTTCTAAAGCCGATTTTTTAGTTTTAGGATGAATGTCAACAGGAATTCCTCTTCCGTTATCTTCAACTTTTACTTTCTTTTTTGTTAAAAGGGTAACTTTAATTTGATTACAAAACCCAGCAATTGCTTCATCAATTGCGTTATAAACAATTTCTTTTAATAAATGATGGTAACCTTCAGAGCCTGTAGAACCAATATACATTGCAGGTCTTTTCCGAATTGGTTCTAAGCCCCCCAAAATTTGAATTTCTTTTGCTGTATATTCTATTTTTTCTTTCATTTTCTCACTTGCCATGTTGGCTTTTTTTCTAAATTTTTAACAATTTTTTGAAAAATTTTCTCAACTTCTTTTGGCTCCAAAACCCTATCTTTTGCTCTGAAAACAATTCTAAAAGTTAAACTTTTTTGACCCTCCTGTTCTTTTTCAAAAATATCTATTAAATCAACATCTTCAATAACTTCTCCCCCACTCTCTTGAATTTTCTTTAAAACATCTTCTACTAAGACTTGTTCTGGAACCAAAACCGATATATCTCTCAAAATTGCAGGATAGGGCGAAATCTTTTCGAATTCCTTTTCTTCAGTAGCTAATTTTGAAAGTTTTTCAAAATCTATCTCAAAAGCTGTCACTCCTTTTTCTATCTCGAGTTCAAAGAGAACTTTTTGTGAGATTTCTCCTAAAAATCCGATCTCATCTTCTCCGATTTTAACCTCAGAAGATTTTTTTAAATGCCATAAACTTCTTTTTGATTCTTCAGGAGTTGGTTTGTAAAAGTCAAACCAAAAATCTGAAATTCCCATTCTTGAAAACAAAGTATCTAACACACCTTTCAATTCAAAAAACTTGTTACCAAAAACAGCCCCTGCAACCATTTTTCTTTCGATTTTTTTGTTCTTTTCTTTTTTAAAGATTTTTCCGAATTCAAAAATCTTTATTTTTTCAAACCTTTTTTGATTTTCTTTTATATTTTTTAAAAGACCACAAATTAAAGAAGGCCTCAAAAATTGAAATTCTAAAGAAACAGGATTTTTAATCTCAATTAAATCTTTAAAAGTAAAACCTAATTTTTTTGCCAACTCAAAAGATAAAAAAGAATAGTTTTGGGTCTCAGAAAAGCCCATTTCTTTTAAATTATCTTTGATAAAATTCTCCCAAAATAAATCCAGATTTTCTTTGGGAAAAGTCAAAATTGTCTTTGGAAAGCAAGGCTTAATTTTATCGAAACCAAAAATTCTCCCAACCTCTTCTACTAAATCTTCTTCATTCAAAACATCTTGTCTAAAAGTTGGTACCGAGACTTCAAGTTTTCTCTTTCTCTCTTTTATTTCAAATCCTAAATTTTTTA
>CAYUTJ010000001.1:25546-28435 GCA_964447735.1 uncultured Candidatus Saccharibacteria bacterium
ACCGAGACTTCAAGTTTTCTCTTTCTCTCTTTTATTTCAAATCCTAAATTTTTTAGAATTTTAATCTGTTTTTTTGTTGGAATCTCAATACCTAAAAGAGAGTTTGTTCTCTCTGGATTAAACTTTACCTTCTTTTGAGAAACTTTTTGAGGATAAAAGTCAACTAAACCCTTTGCTACTTTTGCCCCGGTGATTTCTGAAATTAAAAACGATGCTCTGTTCACAGCAAATTCAGTTAAATTTGGATCTAAACCATGTTCAAACCTTAAAGAAGCGTCGGTTCTCAAATCTATCTTTCTAGAGCTCTTTCTTATTGCTCTTTTTTCGAAATTTGCGCTTTCTAAAAACAAAATTTTGGTATTTTTTGAAATTCCAGAAAACTTTCCCCCTTTTATTCCAGCAATAGCAATTGGCCTTTTTAGATCTGCAATCACCAAAACATCTTTATCTAGTTCATATTTTTCATCATCTAAAGTTAAAATCTTCTCTCCCTTTCTTGCCTTTCTCACAACAATTTTTTTACCTTTTATTTTTTCAAGATCGAAAGCATGTAAAGGTTGGCCCAGCTCTAGCATCACATAATTTGTGATATCGACTATGTTATTAATAGGCTGAATTCCACATACTCTCAACCTTTCTTTTAACCAATCTGGACTTTCTTCAATTTTTGGATTTAGAATTACTCTTCCAGTATAACGAATGCAACCTGTTTTAACTTCAACTTTAATAAAATCTTTTGTTTTGATGTTCTTTTCTTCTTTTACTTTTGAATTTGGGAGTTTTAATTTATAACCCAAAAGTGTCCCTATTTCTCTAGCAATTCCCAAATGAGAATAGCAATCTGGTCTGTTGGGCAAAACTTCAATCTCAAATAAAAAGTCTTTGCCAATTTTCTCTATATCCTCAACCGGAAATAAATGCATCGTTAAAATCTCTGCCAACTTTTCTGGCTTTGGCAATTTTTGATTAAAAAATGATTGTAAAATCAAAAATGAGAATTTCATATTTTTAAAATTGTTTTAAAAATCTCAAATCTCCTGAATTGAAAAGTCTAATATCTGGAATTTTGTATTTGAGCTGAGCCAACCTTGTCAGGCCCAAACCAAAAGCAAAACCTTGCCATTCTTTTGGAGAAATTTTGCAATTCTTTAAAACTTGAGGGTGAATCATTCCTGCACCTATTAACTCTATCCAACCTTCTTCCTTGCAGAAAGAACAACCTTTTCCATTACATAAAACGCAGAACAAATCAACCTCAAAAGAGGGTTCAGTAAAAGGAAAAAAAGAAGGCCTTAATCTAATTTTTATTTTCCTTTCAAAGAATTTTCTCAAAAATTCCTCAATGATTGCTTTAAAATTAGCAACTGAAATATCTTTATCGAGCATTAATCCATCAATTTGCCAAAACTCAATTTCGTGAGAAACATCCGTAGCTTCTGACCTAAAAACTTTTCCCGGACAAATTATTTTAAGAGGAGGTTGATTTTTCTCTAAATAATGAATATCTACAGATGTGGTATGACTTCTCATCAATCCTCCGCTTTTTAAATAAAATGTCTTCCCTAGAGAAAGAATATCTCTTGCAGGATGGTCTGGAGGAATGTTTAAAGCATCGAAATTGTGCCATTCGTCCTCAATTTCTGGCCCTTCGATAATCTCAAAGCCCATAGATTGAAAAATTTTTTCAACTTTCCTTTTTACCAAAGTTATCGGATGTAAATGTCCAAGTTCTAATCTTTTTCCAGGAATAGTAATATCGAAGGTTTCTTTTTTCTCTTTGAGTTTAAAACTTTCTTTGATCTCTTTCTCTCTCTTTTTTAGGGCAGAAATTAAAAAGTTTTTAAACTCATTTACCTTCCTTCCCAAAGAAACCCTTTTCTTTTTCGGAAGCCTGCCTAGTTTTTTAGTAATTTTTGTGATTTTCCCTTTTTTTCCTAAAAATTTTTCGTAAATTTCTTCCAGTTCCTTCAAAGTTTTGGCTTTCTTAATTTCCTTTTTAAGCTTTTTCTTGAGCTGGGAAAAATTAACTTTTCTCATTTTTTCGTTTAAATATTTCATTTTAACCTAAAATGAACCTAAAATCAAGTTTAGAAAAATAAAAAAACACCCAGAAAAAGAAAGAAAATTGGGTGTTTTATTGATGTTTAATGAATCTTTCCCAGTTAGGTTTTGCTTTCAAAACCTGAGAGCCTTTTTTGCAGAGCGGGCATTCGTTTGACTCCCAAACGTGGATTTCTTTTTCTATCAAAGCAATAACATGATAATCTGAGTATGTTTTCGGCAATTTTTCAGGTCGATGAACTATCGTCGCGACAATTGTTTTTCCTTCTTTTTCTAAAAAGTTAACGTTGGGATTTTGAGCTAAAATTGCTTTTTTAACTTTTCTAGTTGTGCCAAGAGTAGTGATTAATTCTTCTACTTGCAAAATTGTTGAACCACTTGGAATTTCAAATCTGCCACTCCATCTTTGCTCTTTTTGTTCTTTTTCAGTAAAAACAAATATCGCTCTCAACTGCCTAGCGACTTCTTGACCTAAAGCAATCGCTGCATAACTTGAAGAGGCGATAACGTCTATTTTTTCAAGATCAATTCCTTCTTTTTTCAATTTTTCGATTGACTTTCTAGCTAAAATTTCACAAAGATTCGGAAATTGCAAAACTGCATTCAAGTTAATATATCCATCGCTATGCTTTCCAGAAGTTAGTAGGGCATGAGGTTCACCAGGTTTTCCTTGATAAATCCAGATTGCTTCGCAAATTTCGAGTAATTTTTCTGGCAATTCATCCTTTATTTTTAATATCTTTCTTGCTTTCACAAGATCCATTTTCTTTCACCTTATTTGGCTAGTGATGATTTGGGCTGCTTTCTTTTTATCTTTAGCTTTGTAAA
>CAYUTJ010000001.1:28535-37515 GCA_964447735.1 uncultured Candidatus Saccharibacteria bacterium
GCTTTGTAAATTGCGCTTCCAACGATAGCTCGCCAAATAGGACCTGCTGCTAAAGCGTATTTTGTAATTACTCCTCCCTGAGCGATGAATCCTGGAGCCCAAAGGGCAAAGTTTCCCTTTCCCAATTTCCTTTCTAACAATTTTCTGTATAGTCGAACGAACTCAATTTTGTTTCCCGGCACAACAAAATCTCTAACTTTCCACTCAGCGGCTATCTCATACATTCTTTTTGGTGCCCCATCAGCAATAAATCCACCTTCCCAAGCTAAAAATTCCTTTTGGGTCATATGTCCTCCTACCAAAACTACAACTCCAACATCTTGGCAGGCTCTGATCCATTCTCTTTCAGTAGCAGCTCCTCCGAAAGGAAAGAGAATTATCCCATCGACACCACTTTCAGCAACAACTTCAGCAAATTTTTCACCCAACTGAGGAATGTCCGTCCCTGCTTTTTGATGATCATAAATTATTGGCAAACTAGTATATTTTCTAATTTTATTTACAATCTCTGTAAGACCGTAGCGAAGAGCCAGGATTGCTCCTACTTTGTATCCTCCAATTCCTTCAACCTCGCAAGTTTCTCTCACTAACTCCTCTAAATCTTCTATTCTCTTTACATCAGCAGCTACTACTACTGCTCTATTTTCTTTTATTAATCTTCCCATTTTTTCTCATTCCGTTTAATTTTTAAAGGAACTCATCGGAAATTTTCCCTCCTTCCTGTGCTTAAGAATAAAAAAAATAAAAAATTTGTCAATTTGAAAGAGAAAAATTTTGAGCCGGCGGTGGGATTTGAACCCACAACCTACGGTTTACAAAACCGTTGCTCTGCCAAGTTGAGCTACACCGGCTTGTTAATATCTTTTCTTATTTTATCCCAATAATTCTCTTCTCTTTCCCTTTCTTCAATTTCTTTCTCTTTTCTCTTTTTTAACCAATTGAAAATTGAACTATCGATTTTCAAGCTCAAAATCCTGATCTTTCTTAAATTCTTTTCCAAAAGAAGATCCCAAAATGTTCTTTTGAAAATTCTAATTTCTCTGATTTTATCTTTTGTCTTTCTAAAAACTCTTTTGGTAAAACTTTCAAATTCTTCTTCAGGCAAAGAAACTAAAACTGGAATCTTCTTTAAAAATAGAAAGATTAAACCTATCCCGCTTAATATTAATATTGAACCTGCAATAATTTCTTCCATTAAATTTGAAATCTGCAATATTCTTCCAAAACAATATTTTCACCAAATTTTGCAATGTATTCTTCAATCAATTCTTTAATCTTTTTTGTCTCATCTCTAATCCAATTTTGTTCTAAAAGAGGAACTTCTTTGGGATCTTGAGCTGCGATCTGGAGACAGAGTTCATGAGCTAATTTTTGAAAATCCGGAGATTTGGCCACGAAATCAGATTCACACAAAAGTTTCACCATCGCTCCAATTTTCTTCCCAGAATGAACGTAAGCTTCAACAATTCCCTCTTTAGTCTCTCTCTTTTGAAGTTTCTTTGAAATTTCTCCAAAAGTTTCTTTTAAAATTTCTTTTGCCTTCTCAATATCTCCCTTTGCCTTTTCTAAAGCCTTTTTGCACTCAGCTATTGAAATTCCGGTTTCTTGTCTTAATTTTTTTACTTTTTCAACATCAACCATTTTTTCCTTTTGCACTTAAAATAACTTCTTTTACCTTTTCTAAAATATATTTTACAGAAGATACAGCATCGTCGTTAGCTGGAATTGGATAATCTGCTAAAGAAGGATCAGCGTTAGTATCAGAAATTGCCACAATTTTTACCCCTTTCCTTTTAGCTTCATCTACCGCTAATTTATTTTTTACCATATCGCAAACAAAAATTATATCTGGCAATTTCTCTAAATTTTTTATTCCCCCAAACTTTCTCTCTAACTTTTCTATTTCTTCTTCAATTTCCATTCTCTCTTTTTTTGTATATTTTTCAAACTCTCCGGCTTCTTTCTTTCTTTCTAATTCTCTTAAATAATCTACTCTTTTCTTAATTTCTGGAAAATTAGTAAAAGTTCCCCCGATCCAACGATAAACTACATAAGGATTTTGAGTTTCAATAGCTGTTTGTTTTACCAAATCTCTAATTTGAGGTTTTGTCCCTACAAATAAAATTACTTTCTTTTCTAAGGTAGCCTCTCTCAAAAATTTTAAAGCCTCAATAAACTTCTCTTTTGTTTTTTCTAAATCAATTATATGAATTGTATTTCTCATTCCAAAAATAAAAGGTAGCATTTTGGGATGGGTCTTTGAAATTCTATGTCCAAAATGCAATCCTGCTTTTGCCATTTCTTCGACATCCAAACCAAATTCTTCTTTTTTGGTCTTTTCCATATTTAAAAATTCTAAAAGTTTTCCCTTGAAATTTCAAGACCTTTTTGCTAATATTTAAAATTATGAAAGAAAAAATTCATCCAAAATATTATCCAAAAGCTAGAATAAAGTGTGCCTGCGGAGCAGAATACGAAGTAGGTTCTACCAAAGAATATATGGAGGTTGAAATTTGTGCCAAATGTCATCCTTTTTACACTGGAAAAGAAAAAATTGTTGATACTTTAGGGCAGGTTCAAAAATTCAAGAAAAAGTGGGGTGATATTCAAAAATAATCTCCTCAAAACATGGAATCTGTAATTTTTGAAATTAGAGCTGGTGTTGGAGGTGAGGAAGCTGCTCTTTTTGCAAGAGATCTTTTTAGAATGTACTCAAAATATGCTCAAAAGAAGAACTGGAAAATAAGAGTTTTTAATTTAAGAGAATCTGATCTTGGTGGAATTAAAGAAGTTATTTTTGAAATAAAAGGAGAGGGGGCCTTTTCTGAATTAAAATATGAAGGAGGAGTTCATAGGGTTCAAAGAATCCCAAAGACTGAAAAATCAGGAAGAATACACACTTCAACTGCAACGGTTGCAGTTTTAAGAGAGCCAGAAAAGACAGAAATTAAATTAAATCCCAATGATTTAGAATTTGATTTTTATAAGGCTTCAGGCCCTGGAGGACAATACGTAAACAAAAGAATGACCGCAGTAAGAGTAAAACATATACCCACAGGAATTGTTGTCACTTGCCAAACTGAAAGAAGTTTAGCTCAAAATAAAGAAATGGCTTTAGAATTGTTGAGGGCAAAAATTTTACAAATGCAAAAAGAAAAACAAAAGAAAGAAATAGAAAAAGAGAGAAAACAACAAATAGGCTGGGCAGAAAGATCAGAAAAAATTAGAACTTATAATTTTTTGCAAAACAGAGTAACAGACCATAGAATTAAAAAAAGCTGGCATAATTTAGAAGATATTTTAGAAGGAAACTTAAGACCTGTAATTTCTGCTCTCAAAAAACATCTCGGCTAAAGATTTCTCTAAAATTTCGATATCCCTTTCATATCTATTAGCAATAGCGAAAACACTTTTTGCATACCAACTATATCTTGGGTTAGTGCTTCCTGTAAAATAAATTAAAGCTGCCCTCCATTCACCATCAGGAGTTTGTGTTGCCGCTCCATATCTTGCTAAATATAAACCTGCTGCCAAAAAAGCATCGGTAATTGACCAAGGATTGGGTTCTCTTTTTAAAATTGTTTTTAATTCGTCCTTGTAACTCATCCAGGTTGTAGGAATAAACTGAGCTGGTCCCATTGCCCCTCCCCAACCAAAAGACATTGGGCAAGAAACCGGAGTTGACTTCCAATCCTTTCCTAAAGCCTTAGTAATTTGCAAAAAATAATAAACATCATTTCTCCTAGAGTATGGAGGACCGGGAGCCATAACTCTATCAACAAATTGTCCGGTAGTGATTCTAATTCCAGATCCCGTTTTTGTATTTCTTAAATAGCATTGCCCCACATTCCTCCCTAAATTTGATTCTTGAGTCAAAACTGCCAGTAAAAATGCTGGTCTTACTCCGGTTACTTTTTCTACCCATTTTGCAATTTCATAAGCCTCACCAAAAGTTGGAGCTTTTTCAACTCCAATTAACTCAAAAATTCTTTTTCTAATTTCAGCTGCTCTTTTTTCTGTCTCTTCTTTTTCTCTCAATAATTTTTGATATTCAGCTTCTGTTAAGTTTAAAAGATAATTTTTTTGCTTTTTTGCGCTTTCTGATTCTTGTTTTTGTAAAGTTTGAATTGCTAATAATTTTTCTGCGCTTTCTTTTTCAGTTTCTAAAGCTTCTTTTTGCCCCTCTAAGGTAGTCTTTAAATTTTTGATTGTTGTTAAAACTTCTTTACTCTTTTCGTTGAGATTTTCTAAATAAACTAAATTATTAAAGAAACCTGAAAGCGTTTTCTCTGAAATTAAAACTTCAAAAAATGACTTTTTTTCTGCTTCATCAATCGCTCTTAAGATTTCTGCCAATCTTCTTTTTTCAGTTTCTAATCTTTCTGTCGTCTTTTGAATTGATTTTTCGGTTTCTTTAATTTGCAAATCTGTTTCGTTTATCATTAAACTCGTCTGTTGAATTTCAAAATTTAACTTTTCAATTTTCTTTTTCAAAAGATAAATTTCGTTAGCCAAAGTTTTTTTCTGAGTGGCAGTTTGCCCAATTTCTCCTTCCAAAATCTTTATTTTATCTTCGTAAAATTTAACACAATCTTCCAAGACTTTAACGCACTCTGAAGTTGAAAGATTTTTACAAAGATCTTCTACCTTCTCACAATCTAAAGCTAAAATAAAGATTGGCAAAAAAGAAAAAATTAAAATTGAAAGTATTTTTCTCATTCTTCTTTTGGTGTTTTTTCTTCTGAGATTTCCTTTTCTACTTTTTCTTCAACCTCCTCTTTAGCTTCTTTCTCTTCTTTTTCAATTTCTTTTTCAGGAGGAGCGACAAAAACTAAAATTTCGTCTTGTTTTCTTAAAACCTCAACTCCCTTTGGTAATTTCAAATCAGAGATTAAAATTTTATCTTCCAACGTCTTCAATTTTGAAAGATCAACTTTTACCTCCTTTGGTAAATCTTTCCAAAATCCTTTCAATTCAATTTCAGATAAATTTTTAACCAACACTCCACCCTTTTTAACTGCTGGTGCTTCTCCTTCATAAATAATTGGAACTGAAACTTCAATTTTCTCTCTCACTGGAGGTTGGAAGAAATCTAAATGTAAAATCTTTCCACTGAGAGAATCTCTTTGGATTTCTTTTATCAAAACTGAAAAGTTTTTGTTTTCAACTTTTAATGTAATGTGGGTTCCCAAACCACTTTCTTTTAAAATCTTCTCTAATTCTTTCTCATCGATTTCCAATTTTATGTTCTCTTTTATCTCTGGCCCATATAAAATACCAGGGATCTTTCCCTTCTTTCTAGTCTTTTTTGCTTTTTCTTTTCTAATTTTCGCTTTCAAAATAGGCATTTTATTTTATTAAAAATTCATTAGAATAGATTTTCCCTTCTTGATAGAAAAAATCACCAATATCGCAAGAAAAACACACTGGGATTACCAACCTGTGAATTCCAGATTCAGCATAGATTTTGTCTATCTGGAAAAATTTTTCTTTTCCTGGAAAAACGCAATTTTTGGCAAAATCTACCTCTTTACATTTCTCGTAGGGATACTTTTCCCATTTTTCATTCTTTCTTTCAAAGAAAAAAGGATAACAAGAAGAAAAGCAAACCTTCTTTGAAAAATTATTTTCGATTTTCACTTTAATAGCCTCTTTTTTTGAATATTCAAACTTATCAGTGCTAACTTTCACCTCCCCCCTCTTTCCAATTTGGATTTTATCTGAAAACAAAAGATATAGGAAAATTAAAACCAAAATTCCCAAAATGGAAAGTAAAGCTTTTCTCTTTTTACTCATTTTTTTCTTATTTTAAATTTCTTTTCCAATTTTTTTAGACTCTCCATTACCCCTGTATATTCTAACTCTGACATTGAAAGCATCGCTGCTCCATAAAAGCCCTGCTTTCTTATTTCTTTTGCTTTTTGAGCTGCTTCTTCCCTCACCTTATCCCAAAATGGATGATCAAAACAATCTGCAGGTCCTGTTAATTTACCATTTTTCATCGAGAAAGCTAAACAAGAAATAACGGGAGGACCATCAAAGAAAGAAATGGAAGAATTCATCTTTACTGGCATCAAAGGTCCAATATGAGAACCTCTCATGAAACCTGAAACGAAAGGAGCTATCGCAAAAGGCTCTAAAATCTCACCAGTTGCTGGAAAATTCTTTTGAGTTCTCACTAACATTACAGGATCATCTTTTCCAACATATTTTCCAGCAATGTTGTGCAATCTCGTAGTTGAGGCAGAAACTACCTGTTCACCAGTAGCCCTTGAAAAGATTGACTCTATTACAAACCTTCCAGGATCCCTTAAAAGGCAAGCGATATCATAAATTTCTTCTGGAGTAACTAACTCGATGATTTTATCAGCTTCTGTATAAGAAACATCCATAATTATGAATTTGAAGCCTTTTTTCAAAACTGGACTCAAAATCAAGCCTGCACAATACATGGGATCAGCAAAAGCTAAATATAAAGGTAAATTAAAAGCTCCGGGTTCTGTTTTATCAGCCATAAACATTAAAAAGGGTTCAGCTGGTCTTTCTTCAAACTCCATTTCAGCCACTTGGGGCCCCATCCCTTTAACATTTCCTGAGAAAGCTTCAACTAAAAGATCCTGACCCGCTCCATAAAGTCCTTGAGATTTGGCAACTTCTGTTGCTTTCAAAAAAGCATCCCAACAAAGTTTATGGACTTCAGGATTCGAAACCCCCCTCTGATGAGACGTTAAAATCGAAATATCATCTCCAGTATGACAAACAAAATAATCTAGAATTAAACCTTTTTCTTTCCCCTCTTTTTCAATATGTTCTTTTATTGCCTTTAACATTTCGTCTGAGGGTTTAATATGCCCTCCTATAGAGCCTACATCTGCTTTGATGATTGATAATGTAATTTTTGCCATAAAGATTAAATCAATTAAGTTTGACCTTTCTTTTTAATTATATAACATTTTACCTTAGATATTTTGCCTTAGCAATGTTGTGTTCCTTTAAAGTTTTGCTAAAAATTGTATTTCCTTCAGGCGTTGTTAAATAATACCAATAATCTGATTGTTGAGGAGAAATTGCTGCCAAAATTGATTCTAAGCCTGGATTGCAAATTGGAGTTGGAGGGAGTCCTTTGTATTTATAAGTGTTATAGGGAGAATCAATTTTTAAATCTTCTGCTGGAATTTTAATCGTTTTTTTGCCTGTAATGAAAGTAATTGTAGCGTCAACTTGCAAAGGAATTTCATTTTCCAACCTTTTCCATAAAATCCCAGCAACTAATTTTTTATCTTCAAAGGTCTTTACTTCTTTTTCTAAGAGGGAAGCTAAAATAAGAATATCGTAAAGCGATTTTCCTTTTTCTGAAATTTCTTCCCTTAGTTTTTCATTAACTTTTTTATCAAAATTATCTAGAAATTTTGAAATTATTTCCTCTTCTGTCTCCCCTTTCTTTACAAAATAAGTATCTGGGAATAAAAATCCTTCTAAATCTTCAGCTTTAACATCTTTTAAAAATTCGTATTTTTCTCTCCAATATTTTAATTTTATTTTTTCTAAGAAATTTTCTTTTTTTAAAATTCCCTTTTCTTCTAAATATTCAGCAATTTCATTTTTATTTTCTCCTTCAACAATTGTAATTTTTTCAAAAATAACATCGCCTTCAATTAGTTTTTGAGCAATTTCAAAAGGGGTCATTGAAGGCGAAAGCAAATAATAACCTGCTTGAAGGCTTTTTGTCTTTCCTTTCAAAACCAAATACAGCAAAAAAGAAAATTCAGACTTAATCAATCTTTCTTTTTTTAAATTTTTTGCAATTTCAAAAGCTCCTTGTCCTTTTTTGACTTGAAAAATTTGAGGAGGACTTGATTTCTCTTTTAAGGGTAAATAGAAATTCGACAAAATTAGAAAGAAAAGAAAGAGAAAAATTAAAAATAGGAAAATTAAAATCGCTCTTTTTTTCATTTTTCGATTAAAGGAACGAAAACAAAACCCGGAAATTCTTTTTCTTCAAAATTTTCCTCAGATTTTTTTACAAAAAGCCAAATCGAAGTTGCAATTGGGGTGACAATTTTTCCGCCAACTTTTAATTGTTCTTTCCAAGCAGAATAGCATTTTTTAGCAGAAGCTGAAACCAAAATTTTATCAAAAGGTGCTTCTTTTTTATATCCCTTTGTTCCATCTGCACAGATTATCTCAGCTATTTTCTTTTCTATAAAATTGTATTTTTCTACATTTTTCTTCCCAAATTTTACTAATTCTGGAACAATCTCAATTCCGATTACTTTTCCCTTTTCTCCAACAATTTCTGCTAAAAGAGCTGTTGTCCAACCAGAGCCAGATCCTATATCTAAAATTTTCTCCCCTTCTTGAGGTTGCAAAAGTTCTAACATAAAAGCTACGACAAGAGGCTGGGAGATAGTTTGGCCATAACCTATGGGTAAAGCTTCATTTAATTCTGCTAAATGTTTAATATTTTCAGGCAAAAAATCTACTCTCTTTATCTTCTGGAAAGCCTCAATTATTTTTGGAGTTTTTAACCATCCTTCTTTAATTAAAGAATCAATTAAATTCATTCTTTTTGAAAATGATTTTGAAAACTTCTTTATCTGTTTGAAAATCGTGCCAGATTACTCCAATCAAACAACCCAGAGAAAAGGGTTTTAAAAGAAAATGAATTTGAAATAAAAAACCAAAGAGAATTATTAAAATTCCAGAAATCCAATGATGAAGTTTTATTCTTAAATTTTGAAAGAAAGGAATAAAAAGAGAAGAGGGAAGATTAAATTTTAAAGTAAGTTTTTCAATGTAAATTTTAGACAAAAAATATCCCAAAATCGTTCCCAAAAATGCCTCAAAAGAAAAAAACAATGAAGAGATTGGTAAAAGATATTTTAAATGATTTTTTTTGATCATTGGCGGGGACGCCAGGATTCGAACCTGGAAAACGGGATTTGGAGTCCCGTGGTTTGCCAATTAAGCCTACGTCCCC
>CAYUTJ010000001.1:37615-50389 GCA_964447735.1 uncultured Candidatus Saccharibacteria bacterium
ACCCACGACCTCCGCATTACCAGAGCGGTGCTCTAACCGACTGAGCTATCCCGGCCTGGGTGGGGAGGGATTTGCACCCCCGAAGGCATACGCCACGTGGTTTACAGCCACGCCCGTTTGGCTACTCCGGAACCCACCCTTTTCCTTCAATAGAGGGAACCAAGTTTCCCCCTCGATTGCGCTCTGGTTTCGTGATCAATCACGAAACCTCCGCTGTCACCCCCTCCTAAAGGTAAAAATACCAAACTTTTCATTTTTATTCAATAACTTTTTTGTGCTTTTCTCGCCACTCTTTGATTTTTTTGTGATTTCCAGATAATAAAACTTTTGGAACTTTCCAGAAAATTCCTTTTTTGGGAGAGAAAACAGCTGGTCTTGTGTATTGAGCATATTCAACAAAACCTTTAGTTTTTGTTATCCTTTCTTTTAATAATTCAGTCTTTCCCAACACCCCGGGAATCAATCTTGAAACAGCTTCAATTACTACCATTGCTGGGATTTCCCCTCCCATCAAATCATAAGGGCCAATCGAAAGTGTAATGTCTGCTATATATTTTGCCACTCTCTCATCAACTCCTTCATATCTCCCACAGATTAAAATCAGATGTTTAAGTTTTGAAAATTTTAATGCCATTCTTTGATTAAATTGTTTTCCTCGTGGAGTAAAGAGAATAATTTTTCTTTCTCTTTTTTTTGCTTTTCTTTTCTTTTTGATTTTACTAACTGCTCTGTAAATTGGCTCTACTTTTAAGACCATTCCTAATCCTCCCCCATAAGGTCTATCATCAACTGTTTTGTGTTTGTCTTGAGTAAAATCTCTTAAATTCCAGATTCTAATTTTAATCTTTCGTTTTTGAATTGCTTTTTTGATAAAGGATTCTTTTAAAAATCCATCAAAAATCTTTGGAAAAATTGTAATGATATCAAAATAAAGCATTAAGAGAATTTTATCAAATTTAAAGGGCAGAGAAAATTCTCTGCCCTAAATAGAGCCGCAGATTCTCCCGATTTTAGGATGCTTTTTTTTCTGGCTCTTCTATCCTCAGCGTCACCCTGGCATGATTTTTAAGGCCAATGATTCTAATTAAGTGTCTGATTGCCTTTACAGTCTGTCCTTGCTTTCCAATGATCTGTCCCATGTCTTCAGGGTGAACTTTGAGAGAGAGTAAAACTCCCATTTCATCAACCTTCCTTTCAATCTTTGCTGCTTCAGGGTGATCGCAGAGGGCTTTGACTACATATTCTAGGAATTCTTGGTCTGGTTTTTTTTCTGCCATGAATTCTTTCTTTCAAGAATTTTGACCTTTACCAGGATTCTCTCTGTTCTTTATCAATCGAGAGAATCTGGCCGCCCCTCGAGGGGCAGAAAGCGGGCCTTCGCTTCGATGAAGCTCCAGCCGTGCAAGCGGGTCTTCGCCTCGACGAAGCGGGGTACGGCCCGCGAAGGCGGGGACGATGGGATTTGAACCCACGTTCTCTGCCGTGACAGGGCAGCGTGTTAGACCGGGCTACACCACGTCCCCTCGCGCCACCAACGCCTCGCCTTTACTAGCTCAAACTGCTTTCGCAGTTTGAGAGAAATTCGCTCGGCGTGGTGTCGCTCTCTCCAACCTCGCTTCGCTCAGTTGGAGGCCTCTTTAATTGCTAATTACTAAACACTAATCATTAACTACTAATTTATTGTCGGGGGTGGGAATTGAACCCACACCTAGGCCTTATGAGAGCCCCGCTCTGCCATTGAGCTACCCCGACGCGGGCCACCGGCACCTCGCATGACCAGCTCATTTTGCTTCGCAAAATGAGGAATCTACGTTCGGTGCGGTGTCCCTTTCTCCAGCCGGTCCATGGACCGGCTGGAGGTTTTTATTTGCGGGGGTGGGAATTGCACCCACGATCTCCAGCTTATGGGGCTGGCGAGGTACTACTCCTCTACCCCGCTTCTGCGTGGCCATACCTGCTTCAATGTGACAAAAGCCCGCAAAGATAGTTTCAATTATATCAAATTTTAAATTGCCTGTAAATCTTTTAAAGCTCTTTCATAAACTGATAAAATTTTCTTTGCTTCTTCAAAAGAAAGCCTATAACTGGGATCTTCAATAATTGCTCTTTTTACTTTTGTAGCTTCTTTCACTTCATCTATATTAGATAAAATATCTTCTGTCAAGAATTCCAATTTTTCTTCCAAAGTTTCTCCTTTATATCCTTGCCTTTTTAAAAATTGATCTAAAAGGGAATCAGCTTCCAAAATTGCCAATTTTAACTCAGCCTCAATTCCAGAGGCTACTCTTTCTTTTATCTTTTTCCATTTTGGTAAAAATATTTGAGCTTCAAAAGGTTTAAAAGTCAAAAACTCTTTTAAGTCTTGTAAAAAAGCTCTTTTTAACCAACTAGTGAAAATTAAAGCCCAAATTATATATCCCAAGAAAAAAAAGCCAAAGATTAAAAAAATCACTTTAAAAACAAAAAGCCAAAATTGGATTTTGGGATCTAAAAGTTGAGGTTCTAAAATGAAAATTTTAATTTGTTGTAAAAAATCTTCAAAGGTCATCATAAATTTTTGCCACTTTTAAAATCTCCTTTTCAGCAAAATGTTTTCCAATAATTTGTAAACCCACAGGCAAATCTGAAATTGGAATAGATATTGCAGGCAAGCCTGCTAAACTTACAGCTACTGTAAGTAAATCTGAAAAATACATTTTAAGAGGATCTGAAATTCTTTCTCCTAATTTGAAGGGTAAGGTGGGAGAAGTGGGGGTAAATATGACATTGACCTTTTGAAATGCTTTTTCAAAATCTTTGGCAATTTTTCTTCTCACTTTCTGAGCTCTCAAATAATAAGCTTCGTAATATCCAGCAGAAAGAACGAAAGTACCAAGCATAATTCTCCTTTTTACTTCTTTACCAAAATTTCTCCTGTTTTTAAAATAGGCCTCCCAAAAATCTCTTAAAGAAGAAAGTTGGGGAACGTTTTTTAAACCATATCTTAAGCCATCGTATCTTGCTAAATTCGAAGAAGCTTCAGCTGGAGCTATGATGTAATAACAAGGTAAAGCATATTCTGTAAGAGGTAAGGAAATTTCAACAATCTTTGCACCTGCTTTTTCATATTTTAAAATTGCTTTTTTTATCTCTTCTTTCACCCTTTTTTCAATACCTTCTCCAAAATATTCTTTTGGAATTCCAATTTTTAGATTTTCAATTTTGAATTCTTCCTCTTTTATTTTTGGTTCAACACTTGTTGAATCTAATCTATCTTTTCCTTTTATGATTTTAAAAACAACTTCACAATCTGAAACTGTTTTTGTCATTGGTCCTATTTGGTCTAAAGAAGAAGCAAAAGCGATCAGACCAAATCTTGAAACTGCACCATAAGTGGGTTTTAAACCTACAATTTTGCAAAAAGAAGCTGGTTGCCTTACAGAACCTCCAGTATCAGAACCCAAAGCAAAGATGCAGAAATTAGCGCTTACAGCTGCTGCAGATCCTCCAGAAGACCCTCCGGGAACTTTCTCTAAATCCAAAGGATTTCTTGTTGGAAAAAAGGCTGAGTTCTCTGTTGAAGAACCCATTGCAAACTCATCCAAATTTGTCTTTCCCAAAATTATAGCCCCAGCTTCTTTTAATTTTCTAACAACTGTAGCATCATACGGAGCTATAAAATTCTCTAAAATCTTAGATCCTGCAGTACATTTTACGCCTTTTACTAAAATATTATCTTTGATCGCACAAGGAACTCCAGCTAGAGGAGGAAGTTCCCTTTTTTGCAAGACCATTTGATCAATTTTTTCTGCCTGTTCTTTTGCTAAATCTTCTGTGATTTCTAAAAAAGCCCCAATCTTTTTATCTTCTTTTTTAATTTTCTCCAAAAAATATTGACAAATCTCTTTTGCTGAAAATTCTTTTTTAAATAAACCTTCTCTAATTTTCTCAATTGTCAGATTTTCAAAGTTCATTCTTGAATTATTTTTTTAACTTTCAAAAAATTATCTTCTTTGTGAGAAAATTGTTCGGTCAATTTTTCTTTATCAAACACAAACTCTGAAATTTTTTCATCCGTTCTCATTACATTTTCTAGCAAAACTGAATGGCTCATGGGTTCTACATTTTCAATATCAACTTCTTTCAATTTTTCTATATAATCTAAAATTTTTGAAAGTTCTTTCTGAAACTTTTCAATTTCTTTTTCTTTGAGAGAGATTTTTGCTAATTTTGCAATATGTTTTACTTGTTTTTTTGAAATCATTATTTTGGAACTTCTAACTCTTCAGTTTCAACTAAAACCTCAGATAGTTGTTCTAAGTTTTCCAAAACCATTCCAGCTCCTCTTACTACTGCTGTCATTGGATCTTCAATTAAATTTGCTTTAATTTTGGTTTCTCTTTGAATTAAAGTTGCCAAACCCCTCAATTGGGAACTTCCTCCTGCCAAAAATATTCCGTTTTGAATGATATCTGCTACCAATTCTGGAGGGGTTTCTTCTATAGTAGCTTTTATTTCATCAATTATTTGATGGACAGTTTTTTCTAAAGCTTTTCTTATTTCCTCATCTGAAACTGAAATTTCTTCTGGAAGCCCTGTAACCAAATTCCTCCCTCTCACTTTAAATTCCATCTTTTCTTTTTGAGGAAAAGCTGAACCTATGGCAATCTTTACAATTTCAGCCATTCTTTCTCCAATTAATAATTTATGCTCTTCTTGCATATATCTAATGATGTCTTCATTCATTCTATCTCCTGCAATTCTCAAACTTTTTCCGATCACGATTCCGCCCAGAGAAATAACTGCAATCTCGGTTGTCCCCCCTCCCATATCAACGATGAAATTTCCTACAGGTTCTTGGATTGGAAGTCTTGCTCCGATAGCAGCTGCCATTGGTTCTTCGATCAAAAAAACTTGTCTTGCTCCAGCAGATTTTCCGGCATCCAAAACTGCTTTTTTTTCAACCTCTGTTACTCCTAAAGGCACTCCAATAATTACTCTCGGGCCTATCCATCTCCTTCTCCTTGCTTTGTTGATAAAGTACCTTAACATTTGCTCTGTGACTTCAAAATCTGAAATGACGCCAGACCTTAAGGGTCTTGTAGCTACAATGTGAGATGGAGTTTTCCCAACCATTTTTTTAGCTTCAATTCCAACAGCTAAAATCTGACCTGTTTTCTGGTTAATGGCTACGACTGAAGGTTCTTGAATTACAATTCCTCTTCCTCTGACATAAACTTCAGAGTTTGCCGTTCCCAAATCTATAGCCATATCTTCAGATAAAAAATTCAAAAATTTTTCTAAATTCTTTTTGAACATTTTTCAATTTCTCTTTTTAAAGATTTTATTTTAACCAATTTTACCTTTTTTTCTTTTCTTAATTTTATCTCAACTGAGTTTTTCTTCAAAGTTTTTTCGCTGACAACTAATCTCAAAGGAATTCCAATTAAATCTGCATCTTGAAATTTTTCCCCTGGAGATTCTTTTTCTCTATCGTCGTATAAAATCTCAAATTTTTCTTTTAAGTTTTTATAAATTTTATCTGAAACTTTCCTGACGTTTCCGATTGGAATCAAATGAATCAAAAAGGGAGCTACTTCTCTCGGCCAAATAATTCCCTTTTCATCATGATTTACTTCAACTATAGTTGCCATTAATCTTCCCAATCCTATTCCATAACAGCCCATCAAAACATATTCTCTTTTTCCTTCTTTATTCAAAAAGGTAAGTTCGAAGGGTTTTGAAAATTTTGTCATTAATTTGAAAATGTTTCCCACTTCAATTGCCTTTTCTTTTTTAAATTTCTTTGAACCACAGTTGGGACAAGATTTTGTCTGGAGTTTGATTTCTTTGTTTATTGCTTGTTTGCACTTTTGACAAATAAAAATTGTATCTTCTCCAGATTCGCAGATTGTTTGAAATTCATGAGAAAACTTTGAAAAAGTCCCCCCAGAAGCGAAGGTTAGATAAGTTTTTTCTTTAATGTTACATCTTTCAAAAATTTTAAAATAAGCCTCTTTTACTTTTTCGTAATAAGAATCTAAATCTTCTTTTGTGGCGTGAAAGGAATAAAGATCTTTCATCAAAAATTCCTTTGTCCTTAATAAACCTCCTTTTGCTCTTAATTCTTTTCTAAATTTTGTCTGAATCTGAAAAAGAAAAACTGGCAAATCTTTGTAAGAACTTATGTATTTTTTAACCAAGGGAGTGATCACTTCTTCATGAGTGGGACCCAAAGCAAACTGAGAACCATTTTCTTTTATTTTGTAAAGATCTCCCATCTTTTCCCATCTTCCAGTTTTCTCCCAAATTTCTTTTGGGTGCAATGTCGCCAACAAAATTTCTTGCCCTCCAATTTTTTTCATTTCTTCCCTGATTATTCTCTCGATTTTCTTCAAAACCAAAAAGCCCAGAGGTAAAAAGTTATAAATCCCAGAGGCTAATTTCTCAATAAACCCTCCTCTAATCAAAAGTCTAGCTGAAATGGCTTTTTCTTTTGAAATTTTTCTTTTTGTTTTTAAGAATAATTTGGACTGAAGCATTTTTTAAAAAATCCTTTTGATATCTGAGATTGTAACAAAAAGTAAAAGTAAAAGTAAAAGTGCAAAAAAGAAAGTTGTAATTCTTTCTTCAACTTTTGGGGAAATTGGTTTTTTCCTCATAGCCTCAATTAGCAGAAACAAAAGCTTTCCTCCATCTAAAGCTGGAATTGGCAAAAGATTAAAAATTGCAAGATAAATTGAAATCATAGACAGAAGATTTAAAAAATAAATTCTACCTGCTTTACTAGCCTGCCATAACAAATAAGAGACACCCACAGGACCTGTAAGAGAAATACCAGTTGGTCTTCTTAAAATAGCATTCTTTATTGCCTGAAAATAACCTTTTAAAATTCCTAAAGTAATATCAAAAACTAAAATTGGTCCTTTAATGATTGCTTCAAGAATTGAATATTTTTTAATTTGGGTTCTTACGATCGAAATCCCAATAGGACCTTGGTCTTTTGGGGGTGAAACTCTGGGAATCAAAGAAACTTCAAATACTTCTTCTCCTCTTTTGATCTTAAGAACCATTTCTTTTCCTAAATTTTCTTTTGTAATTTCCTGAAGCTGACTTACTTTATCTATTTTCTTTCCTGCTGCTTCCAAAATTTCATCTCCTGGCATTAACTTTGAAAAAGAAGCTGGAGAATTAGGAAAAACTTGAACTATTTGAACTGTAGCTCCGAAAACTTCTTTTTCATCTGGAATTACTGTAGGCACTCCTAAGGAAAGAACGATTGAAGTCAAAATCGAAGCTATAATCCAAAAAGATATCACCCCTCCCAAAACAATTAAGATTCTTTTAAAAATTGGTAAATTTGAAAAACTCCCTTTCTCTTTCTTTATTTCTCTCTCACCATAAAGTTTGACAAAAGCCCCTAGGGGTAAAAGATTGAGAGAAAAAGTAGTCTCTCCTATTTTCTTTTTCAAAATTGGAGGTGGTAAAAAAATACCAAATTCTTCAACTTTGACTTTAAAAATTTTGGCGAAGATAAAGTGCCCGAATTCATGAAAAACGATTAATGAAATTAAACACAAAAAAATAAAAAAAATAGAAAGAATCATCATATTTAAGATTTAATCTCCTCTATTTTCTTTTCTACCATTTCTTCAATCTTTTCGTTGAATTCCTCAACTAAATCTTGAAGTTCATCTTTCCCTTTGTATTTTTCATCTTCAGAAAGTCTTCCCTCTCTAAAACCTCTTTGAATTTGATTCCAGACCCATTCTCTAGCTTCCCTGATCATTTTCTTTGCTTTTTCTTTTTTCTGAGAAACAATTCTCAAAAGATTTTTCCTAAATTCTTCTGTCATTGGAGGCAAAGAAATTCTAATTTCATTTCCAGAAACTACCGGAGAAACTCCCAAATCAGCATTTTCCAATGCTTTCACTATCCCTTCAATATAAGAACTATCCCAAGGTTGAATAATAATTTCTCTTGCTTGAGGAACTGAAATTGTACCCAATTGTTTTAAAGGAAATTTTTGGCCGAAAACTTCAACCTTGAGATTTTCAACAAGAGTAGGACTTGCTCTTGAGGTTCTAATTTTTGCCAATTCTCTTTTTAAATATTCTAGGGCTTCTTCAAAATCTGGTTTTACCTTTTGAATCAGTTCTTTATAATTTATTTTTTCTTTTTTTTCTTCCATTTTAAATTTCTAGAGATAAAAGTTCTAAAGCCATTCTTCTGTCGACCTTTGATGTTAAACATAAAATTTGAAGATTCTGAGCCAATTTTAAAATTTTAACAGCTCGAGAATGCTCTTTGCTAAAAATTTTTTTCTGAAAATAAGAAATTAAAACTTCTAAAAATTGATCAAAATTTACGCTTTTCAAATAATTGAATTTTTGAAAAATTGCCATTTGAGGAAAATTTTCTAAAGTTTTTTCAATTTTTTCAATTTCTTTCAATTTTTTTGGATCTTTCAAAATTTCAAACAAAACTCCAGGTCTTCCTTGACAAACTTCCAAAATCTTTTCTTTATTTTTGATTTTTTTATTTTTCAAAAAATCTTCAATTTCTTTTCTTTTTAACGGAAAGAATTTAATCTCTTGGCACCTTGAAAGAATGGTCGAAAGTAAAAGTTCTGAAAAGGGAGTAATTAAAATTATGATTGAATTTCCTTTTGGCTCTTCTAAAGTTTTTAAAAAACAATTTTGGGCTTGAATTGTCATTAGATGAGCTGAATCTAAAATTACAATTTTATATTTTGACCTGAAAGGTGTTAGAGAAAGATGATGATTTATCTCTCTAATTTGGTCTATCTGAATTGTTTCTCCTTTGGGTTCAACCAAAAGAAAATCTGGATGAGAAATAGGGGGTTCTTTTAAAATCCAAGAAGAAAATTCTAAAGCAATTTTTCTTTTTCCTAATTTTTCTTGGCCCGAAAATAAAAAGGCGTGAGGAATTTTTCCAGAATCTAAAATCTTCTTTAAAAAATTAATTTGTCTCTGGTGTCCTAGAATCATTTTTTACTCAAGAGAGTTTTTTTATAAATTTCTAAATTATCTAAAATTACTCCAGTACCTTTGGCGACACAATCTAAAGGTTCATCGGCTAAAATAACGGGAATCCCTATTGATTTCTTGATTAAATTAGGTAAATTTCTCAAAAGAGAGCCTCCTCCCGTCAAGACGATTCCCTTATCCATAATATCAGCTGCCAATTCAGGAGGTGTTTCTCTTAAGGTCAATTTAATGGTCTGAATAATTTCACCTAAAACATCTGAAATTGCTTCTAAAACTTCAAGCGAGTTAATCTTTATCGTTCTCGGGAGTCCAGAGATTAAATCTCTTCCTTTAATTTGAATTTCTCTTTTTTCTTTTTCTGGAAGAGCGGTCCCTATTTTGATCTTGATTTCTTCTGAGGTTTGCTCTCCGATTGCTAAATTGTATTTTTTCTTTACATAATCTGCGATGGCCTGATCCATTTCGTCTCCGGCAATTCTTATTGATTTCCAATTAACGATTCCCCCCAAAGAAATAACTGCCACTTCTGTCGTTCCCCCTCCGATGTCACAAATTAAATTTCCAGAACAACTCTCAATTGGAATTTGAGCTCCTAAAGCTGCTAAAATTGGTTCTTTAACGATAAAAACTTCCCTAGCCCCCGCTGCCTTTCCTGCTTCAAGTAAAGCCCTTCTTTCTGTAGAGGTAGCTCCGGCAGGAATTCCAATAACAATTTCTGGTTTGAAAATCTTAAATCTCCCTAAAACTTTGTTTAAAAAATAACGAATCATAGCTTGAGTTACTCTATAATCTGCAATCACTCCATCTCTTAAGGGTCTGTAAATCCTAATAGTTTCTGGAGTCCTTCCCAGCATTTCTTTTGCCGCCTTTCCTACTGCTAAAACTTTATTTTCTCCAATTGAAACTGCAACTACTGAGGGTTCTCTTAAAACCACTCCCTTTTTAGGTAAAAAAACAACAGAATTACAAGTTCCAAGGTCTATCCCTACTTTAGGAAAAATCATCATTTTAAAATTTTAGCAAATTGAAGATTTTTGGTAAACTTTAAACAATGAAACAGGCTTGGAGAAAAACGCTTTTTTTCTTTTTAGTTGTTCTTTTTTTAATTTTAGCTCCTTTTCTTTTGTTATACTCTCAAGGAATAAGGTTTGATTTTGAGAAAAAAAGATTCACTTTTACTGGAGCTATTTATTTGAAAGCAATCCCAAAACAGGCAAAAGTTTTTTTGAATGGAAAATTTGTAAAAAAAACTGATTTAATTTTTGGTTCAGTTAAAATCAAAAATTTAATTCCAAAAAAATATTTAATAGAAATAAAAAAAGAAGGGTATTTCCCTTGGAAAAAAGAATTAGAGGTAAAAGAGAAGGAAGTTACAGAAGCTACAGGAATCGTTCTCTTTCCAAAAAAAATAAAATTTAAAAAAACAAAAGTAAAAATGAATGATTTTGAAAATCTGAAAAGAAAAAAAGGAATTTCTTGCAAAGAAATCTTAAAAAGCTTAGGTTTTGGAATTGAAAATAATTTCCAAAAAGAATGTTTTGCTCAAAAATTTGGAGAAAAAATTTTTTTAATTTCAGCAAATAACCTCTATGAGTTTGTTTTTGAGAAAGAGGGTTTTGAAAAGATCTTTGAGAATATAAAAGGATGGGAAAGATTTGGCGAAAAAATGGCAGTGTTCTTAGAACACGAAATTTGGCTTTTTGATAAAGAAGGAAAAAAATTTTTAATTAGAGAAACTTCAAGAATAAAAGATGTTGCTTTTTTGAACGAAAATTATTTAGTTTTTTTAGCCGGAAAAAAAGTAAAAATTGTTGAAACTGATACCAGAGATAAATTAAATCTTTATGAAATTGGAGAGATTGAAGGAGAAAAAATCGCCATTAATGAAAAAAGAGAAATTTTATTAATGACAGAGGATGGATTTTTGATCTCTGAGTCTCTTTATTAAGAATTTTTTACTTTTTCTTCAATTTTGTTGTAATTTTCAATTTTCTTTTTTAGTTCTTCCCAAGAAACTTCTCCTTCTCCTGCCATTTTGCAAATATCAAAAAATTCACATTTTGAACATTGCCAATTTTGAGGCCAATCTACCAACCTTACTGGAACCTTGTTCTCTTCAATTTTTCTTTTTAATTTTTGGAACCAATCCAAAAGTTTCTCTACTAATTCAGAATCGTAATTGAAGAGAAACTCTTTAATCTCTTGAGTATCTTTGTTCAAATAAAGCAAAATCCCCTTTTTGATTTTGAAATAATGCATGTAAAGTTGGACTTGCCAAATATGTCCTTGCATTGGTTCCAATTTTTCAAAATTCATCCTTCCAGAAATGCTTTTGACATCTAAAACATAAGGTTCTCCCTCAATGCTTAAAATTGCATCTGCCCTCCCTGCAATTATTTCTGAAGGAGGAATTGGAATTTCGGCTGCCCGAACTAATCCCAAAGAAAAAAGAGGCCTTAAAACCATCTGATGAATGAAATCGCCGTGATCGTAAATTCTCAACCTTTCAGGTTCTAATTCTTTTGCAGGGGCTTTTTTAAATTTGAAAAAAATGGCTCTGGGACATTTCCCTACTTCTGAAATCCAAAAATGAATTCTCTCTTTGTTCTTTTTTTCCTTTTCCCTTTCTAGATAATATTTGTCGATTAATTCTTTAAGCATTCTTTTATTTAATTTTATTCTTTCTTCGAAAAAAATCAAATGTTATAATGGGAAATTAAAAAATGAAAGAGACAAGAAAAATTTTCTTCATTCAATCTCTTTATGCTATTTCTGGAGGAATAATAGCAATTATTCTTCCTCTATTAATGAAAGAAAGGGGAATTACTCTAATTTCTATTGGTTTAATTTACGCTATCTTGCCAATAATTTTCCAAATAACAAGAATGGCTTTTGCTTTAATTTCTGATGTTTTTGGAAGAAAAATTTTCTTTCTGTTAAACGGATTTTTAAAAGCCTTTTCAATTTTTATTTATTATTTTGCCTTCTCACCATTCGCTTTCTTGGGAGGAAGAATTGTTGAAGGAATAAGTAACGCTTCCCTTTGGTCAGTAAATCGAGCTTTTATTTTAGAAAGAGAAGGCAAAAAAAGAGAACCCTTAGTGAAATTGAGAAGTATTAATAATATTTTTTCTGCAGTGGGAAGATTGTTAACAGGATTTTTAGCAATCTTTTTTGTGAATGAAAAAATTTTACTCTCCAGTTTAGTCTTTGCAATTTTAATTTTCTTTGTTGCCTTAACAATAAAAGAGAAAAAAGAAAAAGTTCAAATTAAAAAATTCTTTCAATATTTCGATTTAAAAAATAAGCACCCATTATTTTTGAGGGGCTTTTTTCTTTGTTTTTTAATTGGAATTTCAGCAGGACTTACTGGAGGCTATGTTCTTCCTTTATTTTTGAAGAGTTTATCGTTTGAAACAAAAAATATTGGAATTTTGTTAGGATTTCAAACTCTTTTGTTGGGAATTTTCATTTTTTTCTTTGGAAAATTAAAAAAGAAAAGGTGGTTTTTGATCGGTCTTTTTTATTCAATAACTTTATTTTTAATTGGCTATTTTAAAAATCCCTTTTTAATTTCTCTTTTAGTTTTGCTTTTGGGTATAACTTACGGAATAGTACCTGTCTTCAATGAAGATCTTTTTTCAAGGTTGATTAAAGATGGAACCTATGCTACAGACATTGGAATTTTAACTTTGGCAATTCATTTGGGAAGAGCGTTAAGTTTAGCTTCAGCTGGATTTCTAATCAATCTTTTTGGCTTTTGGTCAATCTTTTTCTTGGGAGG
>CAYUTJ010000001.1:50489-57910 GCA_964447735.1 uncultured Candidatus Saccharibacteria bacterium
CAGCTGGATTTCTAATCAATCTTTTTGGCTTTTGGTCAATCTTTTTCTTGGGAGGAGTAATTTTTATTTTGTTTTTAATCTTTTATAAATAATTTTTATCTCTTTTGCCACTGAGGGGCGCGCCTGGCGCGCTTTAGACCAAATTTCTTTCTTTCTTTTGCTCTGGGATCTCTTTTCAAAAATCCGGCAGCTTTTAATTTTGGTCTTAACTCAGGGTTTAATTCCACTAATGCTCTAGCAATCCCCAATCTTATTGCTTCAGATTGAGCATTTTTTCCTCCTCCTGAAACTAAAACTTCAATTTTAAATTTTCCCAAATTTTCAGTAATTTCCAAAGGAGCCAAAACATTTTTTCTAAAAACAAAGTTGTCTTTGAAATATTCTTTAAAATCTTTCTCATTAACTAAAATTTCACCTTTTCCTTTGGGAAAAAGTTTAACTACAGCCACTGCTGTTTTTCTTCTTCCTATAGTTTGAATGAATTCTTTTTTTGCCATTTTATTCAAATTTTAATCTTTTTATCATTTTTTTCCTCAATCTATTTTTTGGCAACATTCCCAAAACTGCTTCTCTCAAAACCCATTTTGGATCTTTTTTAAACATTTCTTCTAAAGTTCTTTCTTTCAATCCTCCAGGATATCCTGAATGCCAATAGTACTTTTTCTTTTTTAATTTTTTTCCAGTAAATTTCATTTTATCAACATTTTTAACAATCACAACATCTCCCATATCTTTTGATGGGTCAAAATTTCTTTTGTGTTTTCCTCTCAACAAAATCGCAATTTGAGAAGCTAACCTTCCCAAAACTTTTCCTTTAGCATCAATAATATGAATTTTTCTTTCCATAATTTTAAACCAATTCAATAATTACCATTTTTGCTCTATCACCTTCTCTATAACCAATTTTGATTATTCTTGTGTAGCCCCCTTTTCTTTCTTTGTATCTCGGCCCAATCTCATCGAAAAGTTTCTTTACAACATCTTTTGCAAAATATCTTCTCAAATATCTCAAATTTGTCAAATTTTTTTCTTTTGCCCTTTCGATGAATCTTTCAGCAAAAGATCTTAATTCCTTGGCTTTAGCCTCTGTAGTTTTGATTTTTTCCCTTAAAAAAAGTTCCCTCGCTAGGGATTTCAAGAGGGCTTTTCTCTGATCTCTCTTTCTACTTAGTTTTCTTCCCTTTTTTTTCTTTTTCATGTTCCTCAATCAAAAAAGAAAATTGATCAATTAGAATTTGGCAAGCTCTTTTGAAAGCTTCTTCAGGATTTATCGTTCCATCTGTTGTAATATCTAAAATTAATCTGTCATAATCTGTTCTCTTTCCAACTCTCATGTTTTCAACTTTCATTGCCACATTTTTTACTGGAGAGAAAATAGCATCGACAGGAATTGTTCCAATCTCCATTTTAGCTTTTTCTCTTTCTTCTCTCGGAGAATACCCCACCCCTTTTTCTACCAAAATCTCCATTTCAAGTTTTGCGGTTTTCGAAGTTAAAGTAGCAATATGGCAATCTTTATTTACCAATTCCAACTGAGCCGGTAATTCAAAATCCTTTCCTAAAACTTTCTTTTCTCCTTTCACTTTTAGAGTAGCTTTTTGAGGTTTATCTCCTATCATCTTGAATCTCAATTGTTTCAAGTTTAGCATAATCTGGATTACATCTTCTAAAACTCCAGGGATTGTCGTAAATTCATGAGAAACTCCTTTTATTTTCATTTGAGTGACTGCTGCTCCCTCAATTGATGACAACAGAACCCTTCTTAAAGAGTTTCCAATCGTTACTCCATAACCGGGATACAAGGCTTCAATTTCAACTTGAGCTCTATTTTTTTCTATTTTTTTAATTTTTGGTTTTTTGGGGAAAGGAATCATATTTATTTTGAATAGAATTCAAAAACTGAATAAATATCGACTGGAGGAACCACCTCTTCAAATTTTGGTTCAGAAACTATTTTTCCTTCTAATTTCTCCAAATCTAAAGAAAGATGGGAAGGTAAGGTATGTTTTTTTAATTGATCCTTTAAGTCTTTAAAAGCGACCTTTTTTAATTTTTGAGGTCTAAAGGAAATCACATCTCCAATCTTTAACTGATAAGAAGGAATATTAACAGGTTTTCCGTTTACTAGAAAATGGCCGTGAGAAACTAATTGTCTAGCCTGTCTCCTTGATTTTGCAAAACCCAACCTGAAAACAACGTTATCCAATCTCATTTCTAAAAGTTTTATCAAAAAATGACCAGCGTCTTCAACTTTTCCTCTCTGAGATAAAGCTTCTTTGACATAATTTTTGAATTGTCTTTCTCTTAAATTGTACCAAAGTTTTAGTTTTTGTTTTTCTGCCAAAAGCTTTGCGTATTCTGAAGGAGGTCCCATCCTCCTCTTTCTTTTTTGCCCCGGAGGATAAGGTCTTCTTACCATTGGGCACTTTGGAGAAAAACATTTTTCTCCTTTCAAGAAAAGTTTTACTCCATATCTTCTACATTTTCTACAAACTGCTTTTTTTGCCATAAAATTTTAAACTCTTCTTACTTTTGGAGGCCGAGGGCCGTCGTGAGGAATTGGCGTGACATCTTTAATCAAAACAATATTTATCCCTTCCGAAGCTAAAGTTTTCAAAGCAGAATCTCTGCCAGCTCCAATCCCTTTGACAAAAACTTCAACTTTTTCCAAACCAATCTCTTTTATTACTTGGGCCATATCTTTCGCTGCAATTGAGGCTGCAAAAGGAGTTCCCTCTTTTGTCCCTGAAAATCCCATTCTTCCAGCTGAAGTCCAATAGATTGTATTCCCTTTCAAATCTGTTAAAGTTAAGATCGTATTGTTGTAAGAAGAAGAAATATAAACCCTTCCCTCTTTTACTTCTTTGAGGGCTTTAAGTTTCTTTTTTGAAAGTCTGGCAGCTACTCTTTCTCCTTCTTTTATTACTTCTTCAACTGATTTTTTGACAACCCGTTTTTTCCCCATAAAATTATGTTGGCGAAGGCGGTGGCCTTCTTCCCGAAGTTACAGTTCTTCTAACATTTCCTCTAACAGTTCTTGAATTTCTCCTTGTCGTCTGCCCTCTTACTGGTAATCCCTTAATATGTCTGATCCCTCTCCAACACCCAATATCTTTTAATCTTTTGATGTTTTGCATTTTTTCTCTTCTTAACTCTCCTTCAATCTTGTAATTTTTTTCAATAATTTCTTTTAAAGTATTTATTTGTTCTGGAGTCAAATCCTTAGCTAAAATTTCAGGTGAGATTTTAGCTTCCCTCAAAATTTTAAAACTCAAAGTTCGCCCTATTCCATAAATTTTTGTTAGGGCTACCCAAATTTTTTTATTTGATGGAATTTCAACTCCAGCTATTCTGGCCATAATTTTTAGCCTTGCCTTTGTTTGTGTTTTGGATTCTCACAAATAACATAAACTCGCCCTTTTCTTCGGACGATTTTACATTTTTTACAAATTTTTTTAACTGATGGTCTTACTTTCATAATCTCCAAATTATTCTTCCCCTTTTTTGATCATAAGGGGATAATTCTACTTTTACCTTGTCTCCAGGTAAAATCTTAATTCTGTGAAGGCGCATCTTTCCGCCCAAGTGGCACAAAATTTCTTCTCCATTTTCTAATTGAACTTTAAAATTTGCGTCGGGCAAACTTTCAATCACTTTTCCTATTTTTATAATTCTTTCTTTTTTCACTAAATCTAATATTTTAGTAGATTTTTAAAAATTAATCAAGGGTTTCAGAAACAAAAACCTCAATTTTTTCTAGATTTTCTGGAACTTTAGAAATCCAGAAAGGAAAAACGCTCATTTTTACTTTTTCAATCTCTTTAAGATTATTTAGTTTTGTTCTTGCCTCAGCAATTTTTTCCCCGGCAATTTCTTTCTTGATTATCGTGGGTTCTATCTCAGATAAAACTTTAACAGAATCTTTAAGGAAAATCAAAAATTTTCCATTTTCAAAATTAACTACAGAAGAGGAAATTGAAAGTTTTTCCGTATCTTCTAAAATCTTTTTTCCCGAGCCAAAATTTGAATAAAATTCTTTTTCCAAAAATTTCTGAAGATTTTCTTTACTCAAAAGAATAGTCTTAATTTTAGCTTTAACCTTTAAAGTGAATTTCTCAACTTCATCTCCTTCTTTAGCAGAAAATTCCTGTTCTAAAATTTCAGCTGAAATTGCATCTTCTGGAAAGATCTTACCTTCTGGAATTTCCCTTTTTAAAATTTCTTTTCCCATTTGCTTTGTGATTTTTTCTTTTAACGAATTCAAGGCATTTTCTAAATCTTCTTTCTTCACTACTGAAATTTCTCCTCCTCCTTTCATTGATTCTGTAGATTCTCCCCAATATTTAAAATATCTTTCAGTTCCTTTGAAAGCTACAACTGAAAATTTCGAAGGACCGATATTGTATTCTTTACCACCCTCAGCAGCTATCACCTCAACATCAACAAAAGAAGGTTCAAGTTTTCCTTCTTTTATTTTTGCTCCAGGAACCAAAAATGATTTTTTTGCCAAAAATAGTTTTCCTTCAGATGACATAAATCTCGTACCCGCCACCCATCTTTCATCATGGGTTGTATATTGATTGTAAAGTCTAATTTTGCCTTCAGCTTTTTTTAAAACTTTTCCTGTCGGAGAAAAAGTCTGTTCAATTTCCTTTTCTATCTCAAAAATTTCACCTGGGATCTTTTTCTTTTGAAAATCTATATTCTTTAAAGTGGTATCGACAATAATTTTCTCCTCAAAATTCTTTTGCTCGATTTTTGGCCAAATTTCAATTTTGACTTTGGCAAAACTGGTTGAGACTGCAATAGTTATTACAAAAATTAAAAAAATTAAAACTAAAAGAATAGAAAATTTAGGAAATTTTATCTTAATTTTTCTCCTCTCTCTCTTTTCTTTTTTGGGAAAAAGAAGCTTTTCTTTCTTTTTGGGAACAATGTCAATAACCTTTTTAACCATATTAAATTATATCATTTTTCTAAAATTGCTTTAATTCTCCTAATTCCAGATCCTGCTGATTCTTCTTTTATTATTTTAAAGTGGCCAAGTTCCCCAGTTCTCTTTACATGGGGGCCCGCACAGATTTCTTTTGAGAAATCCCCAATTGAATAAACGGTTACTTTTTCTGGATATTTTTCTTTAAAGAAGGCTAAGGCTCCTGATTCTAAGGCTTCTTTTAAAGACATTTCTTCTTTTTTTACCTCTAAATTCTCTTTTATTTTTTGATTGACCAAATCTTCAATCCTTTTAATTTCCTCTTTTGTTAGTTTTTTAGGATGAGAAAAATCAAACCTTAACCTTTCTGGAGTGATGTCAGAACCCATCTGTTTTACATGCTCTCCTAAAACCTTTCTCAAAGCAGCATGAAGCAAATGAGTAGCTGTGTGTAGTTTTATTGCTTCGTAAGTTACTTCTTTACCAATTCCTCCAAATTTTTTCTCAGCTCCCCTTTTTGAAATTTCTCGATGTCGTTTAAATTCTTCTTCAAATTCTCTTTCATCAACCAAAAGA
This sequence comes from uncultured Candidatus Saccharibacteria bacterium, assembly GCA_964447735.1. Classification (GTDB taxonomy): domain Bacteria; phylum Patescibacteriota; class Minisyncoccia; order Minisyncoccales; family GBS-2; genus CAYSYN01. The sequence continues at coordinate 55,999 of CAYUTJ010000001.1, forward strand.
CCTTCCTCTTTTGCCATCTCAATTGTTAATTCCAAGGGAAAACCAAAACTTTGATAAAGGTCAAAAGCTATTTTACCTGGAATTTTCTTTAATCCTTTTCTTTTACAATTTTCAATTTGAAATTTAAATTCCTTCAAGCCCTTTTCTAATGTTTTTTCAAATTTTTCTTGTTCGTTTTGGATTACCGTCAAAATCTCTTCTTCTCTTGATTTGAGCTCTGGATAAACTTCTTTGTAAATTTCAATCACTTTTTGAGACAAAGGAATTAAAAAATTTTTTGGCAAATCTAATAATTTTCCGTATCTCATCGCCCTTCTTAAAATTCTTCTCAAAACATATCCTTGTTCAACATTGGAAGGTAAAATTCCTTCTGAAATTAAGAAAGTGGCTCCTTTTATATGATCTCCAATGATTCTGAAATTTTTAGGTTTTGATTTATAACTTTGTGGGGAAATTTTTTCAATTTCCTGAATTATCGGAAAGAACAAATCAGTTTCAAAAACAGTTTCTTTTTTTTGTAAAATCATTGCCAATCTTTCCAATCCCATTCCAGTATCAACCCCTTTTTGTTTTAAAGGAGAGAAGTTTTTGTTCTTATCTCTAAAATACTCATTAAAAACCAAATTCCAAATTTCGGTTCCTTTAACATGAATTTCAACTGTTGGACCGCAAGGCCCTTCTTTTCCAGTCGGTCCCCAAAAGTTATCTTCTTTTCCCATTCCAACAATTTTTTCTTCTGGAATTTTAAGATCCAAGAGAATATTTTTAGATTCTGAATCTTCTGGAATTTCTCCTTCTCCTTTAAAATAAGTAAATTTCAAATCTTCAAGTTTTAATTTACATTCTTTAGTTAAAAATTCGATTGCAAGGCAAATTGCCTTTTCTTTAAAATAGCCACCAAAAGAAAAATTTCCCAACATTTCAAAGAAAGTCAAATGTTTATCATCCCCCACTTCATCGATATCTGAAGTTCTAAAACATTTTTGGCAAGAACAAACATTTTTTCCATAGGGAGATGGCACGCCCAAATAATAGGGTTTAAATTGTTGCATTCCAGCAGTCGTGAACAAAACTGAAGGATCAGTCGGAATTAAAGAAGAAGAGGGAACGATTTTGTGTCCCTTTTTTTCAAAAAAAATTAAGAATTTTTTTCTGATTTCTTGAGAATTCATAGATTAATTTTAATAAAAACCAAAAAAAGAGCCAATTTAAGCCCAAAATTAAAAAAAGGGGGGGTTATTGAGTCCAATCAAAATTTTCTGGTAGTTCTTGAAGAAATTTTCCAAACCTTTCTGCATCTTCTTGAAGTACTTTTAGTGGAGGTCTTAGTAAAGGTCTGATTCTTGGTTCCCATGATGGTTCAATTGTTCAAATTACTGTTTTGGGATCATGTAATGATTTTTTCTGACGATAGTTCCACTCAAACACTATTCTCGCTACTTTTCCCAAATCCTTCCATTGAACAGTCACCCAAGGGAAATTTTTTCCGTGTCCCTTTCCCCCTTGACAGCTAGCAGTGGTATTAATTCCCCAAACTCTCAGCCCAATGACCAATTCTAGAATTTTTGGATCGATATTCGCTTTCTTTAATATTTTTCGTATTTTCTTAAGATTCTTTTTCTTTAATTTTTCAACTTTTTCTATTTTAAATTTGCTCATTTTCTCGTCCCTCCTTAAAGAGCTAATTAATTTATGAAGTAAAAAGAAGGGGTGTTTCTGAAATTAAACTATTCTTAGTCCATTGAGTATTTTTATATAATGCTTGTAAAACCTAAAAGTTCTTTTAAGAATAAAGAAAGCCCACTTTGGAAGAATACCTATTAAGATCAATGATATTTTTCTTTTCTTCCTTCGCGCCTTCCATCGAGCTCTCACTAAAACTTTTTTAATAATCTTTTCTATCTTTTGCGAA
>CAYUTJ010000001.1:58010-60415 GCA_964447735.1 uncultured Candidatus Saccharibacteria bacterium
TTTTTTAAGCGTATCTGTCAGCGACAGTTGAAGCGACAAAAGATTCAGGTTTTATTTTAGGTTCAAAACCATTTCCTCTAATTAGACCGATAACTTCCTTTATCATATCTCTAGTAGCTCCGTTTTCTCCAATGTCAGCATGAATGTAGCGAAGTTGATAGTTGAAATTTTTACCTTTTGTTTTCTCTTTCAAAATTTCTCTCAAATGTAAAGCTAACTGACAAGATAGCAAAACTTCTTCTAAAATTCTCTGTTTGAAATTGTAAAATCTACGATTTTTATAATAAATTTTCTTTAAAAAGAATCTTCCTCCTTGCCCCGTTCTTAAAATAACAATGGCCACTGGAAAATCGGGTTCTTCTCCGGAAGAAGAATCGCAACCTACAATGATATCATAAAATTTTTCTGGTTTCTCAGAAATGTAATTTAAAATCTCCTTGATCATTCGATCAAAAGTCAAATTTCCTTTTGTGGGATTGAAAAAATATCCTTTAAAAATTTTGTCCATATTTTTCAAATTCTAAAAAATTTGAAAGAAAAAATCAAATAGAACAATCTCTTATAATCTGAATGAATTCTTTTGGCCTCAGAGAAGCTCCTCCTATTAAAAGTCCATCAAAACCAACATTTATATAATCTCTTGCATTTTCTGAATTAACGCTCCCTCCGTACAAAATTTTGTTTTTCTTTAAAATTTTTCTCAAAAAAATTAAAACCTTTTTTGCTGTCTCTGGATCGCAAGGGTTTCCCGTTCCAATTGCCCAAATGGGTTCATAAGCAACAATAATTCTTGAACGTTCTGAAATTTTAATGCCCCGAACTGCCAGAGAAATTTCTCTTTTCAAAACCCTAAAAGTTTTACCTTCCTTTCTTTCTCTTTTTGTTTCTCCAATGCACAAAATGGGTTTTAATTTAAATTTAAAAACCGATTTTAATTTTTTATTTACATTTTCATCTGTTTCTCCAAAATATCTTCTCCTTTCTGAATGTCCTAAAATTACATACTCGACTTTCAAATCTTTAAGCATCTTTGGCGAAATCTCCCCAGTGAAAGCTCCTTTCTCTTCCCAGAAAACATTTTGAGCTCCAAAAGAAATTTTTAACTTTCTTGACCAATTTAAAAGAAGAGGAAGATAAACAAAAGGGGGACAAATGATTATTCTAACATTCTGCAGAATGTTAGAATATTTTTTTATTCCTTTTTTAATTTTAAAGAAAAGCTTTCTTACTTCCTCTAAAGTTTGAGGGTTCATTTTCCAATTTCCAGCGATTATCTTCATTGTTTTTTTAAAAATTGAGCTGCCTTTTCTGGTTCAACAACACAAATTTCCATTCTTGTTCCCAATTCAAAACCAGCAGGAGTTGCAGTTTTTGGTAAAATAGTAAAGTGCCAATGATAATAAGGATGTTTTCCTTTCACAGGTGCTGTGTGTAAGTAGAAATTGTAAGGAGGATCGTCTAAAGCTTTGTATAACTTTGTCATCGCTACCTTGAAAGCCTCAGCTAAATTCCACTTTTCTTTTTCTGAAATTTTTTCAAAATTTGAAGCATGCTTTTTGGGAGAAATTATTACTTCAAAAGCAGATTTTGAAGCGAAAGGACATAAAACCAAAAAATCTTTGTTTTCAAAAATAATTCTCTTCTTCACTTTCATTTCCCATTTGTTCATTTGACAATAAATACATTTTCCTATCTTTTCAAAATATTTTTTTGAATTTGAAAGGGCTTTTAGTAAATCAACATCGATTAAGGGAGTAGTAATTATTTGAGAATGAGGATGAGGTTGGGAAGCCCCAGCTTCTGCTCCATGATTGTGAAAAATTGAAACATAAGCTACATGAGGTTTTTTCATTAAATCCAAATATCTTAGTTGATAGCAATCTATCACTTCCTTTATTTGCCATAATTCAAAGTGAGGAAAATGTTTTTTGTGATCTCTGGTGATAACCAATTCACAATATCCTATTCCTGAAATCTTTTGATAAAATTTTCCCTCTCTCTTTTTTTTCAAGGTTTTTTGAGGCAATAAAGCTGGGTATTTGTTTGGAATAACAATGCTTGTCCAATCTTTGGGAATTTTCTTTGAGCTAATTTTCTTTCCTTTTGAAAAAATTAAAAGAGGAGGTTTTTGAGTTTCAATATTGCAAAACGGACATTCCTTTTTTGAAATTTTAATCTTTGCTCTTTTCTTCAACTTAAAAGCTTCTGGTCTTTTTGCTCTCCCCGTAGCAATAATTACCCAATCTTTTGAAATTAAATCAAATCTTAATTCTGAAGGAATTTTCTTTTTAGCCATATTTTCTTAAAATTTGATTCAACCTTATCTTGAAAAGGTCAAAGAGCATTTCAAACATCGAACTAAATTTAACTTTACTTCTTAAATCATTTTTCCAATAAACTGGAAC
>CAYUTJ010000001.1:60515-62234 GCA_964447735.1 uncultured Candidatus Saccharibacteria bacterium
AGTTGAATTGTCAGCATCAGTAAAAAGTCTGAACTTTCCTTTTGCAGCTAAAATTCCTTTTTTGACAGCAAAACCTTTTCCTCTTGATTCTTTTTCACAAAGCAATTTTAAATTTTTAATTTTAGATTTCAATCCTTCCACTACCTCACAAGTTCTATCAGTAGAACCTCCAGAGACGACAATAATTTCATAATCAAAATTTTGCTTTGTTAAATATTTATCAATTTCTTTTAAAGTTTGAGAAATTCTCTCTTCTTCATTATGAGCTGGGATAATAACAGAAAGAAAAATTTGAGACATTAATCAATTTTAACAAAAATAAAAAAGGGGGGCTACCCCTAAACGTGAAAGAGATTTTAAAAAAATTAAGGAATGTAAAGGACTGAAATTGGATAAAGTTCTAATTTTCCTTTGCCACTTCCTTTATAAGTAGTGATTTTCAATGGTCCTTCTTCAAGCTGTAGCAATTCCCTGGTCCCGACATTTGGGACAACGTGAATTGTCTTTCCAGTAGGTTTGAATTTTTCTTCAGGGATTAAGAGAACGAACTTTTCTTCTCCATCTTCATCCTTTTCTATCTTTACTTTTGCGTTGAAATGTTGAATTAATCTTTGAAGGTTCTCACAAACAATGATTAGTGGTGGAAAATGATTCCCTACTATAAAGCCTTTGAGTTCGCTCTTTTTTTTACAGAGAGCACAACTTTCTTCCAATTATTTCACCTGTTAGAAAAATAAAATATTATCTGAAAATTGTCAATATTAAAAATTCTTTAATACAAAATAAAAAATGGGCAAAAAGCCCCGAAAATGATCGAATCTTTTATTTCTGAAAATGTTTCTAAAAACATTTGTTTTCTTTTCTTAAAAGCCAACAGTATACAATTATCGCTACGATAAATCCTATTCCAGTTATAATTCTAATTACTATATTCAATTTTCAACCTCCTTCTTTTTTGTACTTTCTTTGTTATAAATTTGTCAATATCTTACTACCGTTTTTCATCACAGCTACTGTATGTTCAAAATGAGCGCAAAGAGAATTATCTTTTGTTTTGTAACCGAAGCCATCTTTTGTCTTTATCAAATGCCAATCACCAATTGAAACCATAGGTTCGATACAAAAGACCATTCCTTCTTTAATTTTTTCTCCGGTATGCCTTTTCCCATAATTTAAAATTTTTGGCTCTTCATGAAGGTTTTTCCCAATTCCGTGACCACACAAATCTCTAATGACATTGAAACCTTGGGATTCAACGTATCTTTGAATTGTATTTCCAATATCACCGAATGTATTTCCTGGTTTTGCTTTTTTGATTGCCAATTTTAAAGCTTTTTTTGTCACTCTAATTAGTCTTTGAGCTTCAAAAGAAATTTTTCCTACAGGAAATGTTTTTGCCATGTCTAAATGGTATCCTTTCCAAAAAAGGCCAATGTCTAAAGAAATAATGTCCCCTCCTTTTAAAATCCTGTTTGAAGGAGGCACATGAACTAATTCTTCGTTAATTGAAGTACACAGACATGCAGGATAAGGTTTTTCTTTTTTCGAAACTCTGTAACCTAAAAAAGAGCATTTAGCTCCAACTTTTTTTATTTCTTCTCTTGCAATTTTTTCCAAATCCTTTGTTTTAATTCCAGGTTTTACTTTCTTTTTTAACTTTTCCATTATTTGAGCTAAAACCTTCCCACCCTCTGCCATTATTTCAATCTCTTTTTTGGT
>CAYUTJ010000002.1:0-21310 GCA_964447735.1 uncultured Candidatus Saccharibacteria bacterium
GCCGGGGTAGTGTAGCTGGTGCGCACGCATGTCTGAAAAACATGAAGATCCGGTTCGATTCCGGACCCCGGCATAAAAAAGTTTTTAGTGGTCAGTATTTAGTAATTTAGCAATTAATGAGGTCTCCAGCCGGTGCATGCACCGGCTGGAGAAAGGGCCACCGCACCGAACGTAGATTCCCTATTTTGCAGAGCAAAATGAGCTGGTCAAGTGAGGTGCCGGTGGCCTAAGGCCCCGTCGTCTAGTGGCTAGGACGGCAGGCTTTCAATCTGCAAACAGGGGTTCGATTCCCCTCGGGGCCACATGAATTATCTAAACATTGGTAGTTTTTTAGATTTGAAAAGCAGAAAAGAAAGAATAATTTATAGAACTTTAGAAATTTTACCCGGCACCTTCTCTTTAATTACTCTATTTTCAGCTTTTTTCTTTTCTTTTTTTGCCCCTTTCTTTGTTGCCATTTTCATTATCCTTTTTGATCTTTATTGGTTACTCAAAGTTATTTATTTAGCAATCCATCAAATATCTTCTTTTTTGAGGTTAAGAAAAAATTTAAAAATCGACTGGAGAGAAAAATTAAAAAGGTTTGAAGATTGGAAAGAAATTTATCATGTAGTTTGTCTTCCTTTTTATAAAGAAGGAAAAGAAATTGTAGAAAGTTCTATTTTAGCTCTGAAAAATATAAATTATCCAAAAGAAAGAATAATTCTTATTTTAGCAGTTGAAGAAAGAGGAGGAGAGAAAGCTAGAAAAATAGCAAATGAAATGAAAGAAAAATACTCAAGGAATTTTTTTAAATTTTTTGTTACCTTTCATCCTCGAAATTTACCCGGAGAAATTCCAGGAAAAGGTGCTAACGTAGCTTTTGCAATAGAATCTACAAAAAAGGAAATTAAAAGTTTGGGTATTAAAAAAGAAAATCTCTTATTTTCAATTTTCGATATAGACACTCATCCCTTTCCAGATTATTTTTCTTGTTTGACTTATCATTACCTAAAAGAAGGGAAACCAGAAAATATAGCTTTTCAACCGGTCCCGGTTTATAACAATAACATCTGGCAAGCTCCTGCTTTCTCGAGAGTAGTTGCCACCTCCAATACTTTTTGGCAGATGATTCAACAAGAAAGACCAGAACAATTAGTAACTTATTCTTCTCATTCTCTACCCTACTCTCTCTTTGAAAAAATTTCTTATCCCAAAGAAGTAGTTTCAGATGATTCCAGAATCTTTTGGAAAGCTTTTTTTTATTTTGATGGAAATTTTAAAACCCTACCTCTTTTTTATCCTGTCTCAATGGATGCAGTTTTGGGAAAAAATTTATTGTCAACAATTTTAAATCAATACAGACAACAAAGAAGATGGGCTTGGGGAGCTGAAAACATTCCTTTTGTAATTTTTAATTTTTTAAAAAATAAAAAAATTCCCTTTTCGACAAAAATTTTCCATACCTTTGTGATTTTTGAAGGTTTTTGGTCTTGGGCTACAGCTTCCCTTTTGATTTTCTCTCTGGGATGGTTACCTTTAATCTTGGGGGGAGAAAGTTTTAGAAAAAGTGTCTTTGGGCTAAATCTTCCAACTTTAACCCAAAATTTAATGATGGCAGCTTCTGTAGGTATTTTAGTTTGTGGAGCTTTAAGCTTTTTGCTTTTGCCAAAAATTCAAAATGGCTTCTTTAAAAAGGCTTCTTTACTTTTGCAATGGATTTTACTTCCTTTAACATTAATATGTTTTGGTTGCTTTCCAGCTTTAGATGCTCAAATAAGGTTGATGTTAAGGAAAAATCTGGGTTTTTGGTGTACTGAAAAATTTAGAAAATGAACCCAATCAATTTTATTTTTGGTTTTTTACCTTCTATCTTGTGGCTTAGTTTTTATTTAAGGGAAGATGTAAAACCAGAACCAAAAAAATTAATTTTGATAGTTTTTACTTTAGGCTTTATCTCGACATTGCCGGCTCTTTTTTTTGAATTTTTAACTTTGCATTTTATTTCCATTTTTAATCTTTCAGAGAATATTTTTAATTTCTTGAAATTTTTCTTTGCCGTAGCTTTAATTGAAGAATTCTTTAAATTTTTTGTTGTCGCAATCTTTATCTTTGACAACCCAGAATTTGAAGAAGCCGTGGACGGAATGATTTATATGATAACTTCAGGTTTGGGATTTGCAGCAGCGGAAAATCTTTTAATCTCTTTAAAAATTGTTTCTCTTCCTGAAGTTTTAGAAGTTTCGATTTTAAGATTTTTGGGAGCAACTTTTGTCCATGCACTATCTTGTGGTATCTTTGGTTATTTTTTAGCTCGTTATTATTTTAAAACAAAAAGAAAAATTCAGCTTTTATTTGGCTTAATCTCAGCTACCATTTTGCACGGAATTTACAATTTTTCTATAATTTCTATAAAGATGACTTGGCAGATAATCTTTCCGGTTTTTATTTTACTTTTTTCTTTTGTTTTGGTTTCTTTCCTTTTTAAAAGGTTGAAGGAAAATTAAAAAAATGGCTTTCTTAGAAAAATTAAAAAAAGGAATAGGGATTGAGGAAGAAACAGAAGAAAAACCTAAGGAAATGAAAAAAGAAGTCCAAAAAGAAGTTGAGAAAGAAGGAGAATTGGTTTTGGATATGTATCAAACAGAAAATGCCCTAGTTATTGAAGCTCCAATTGCTGGAGTAAAATCTGATGAAATTAATATCTTTTTGGAAGGAGACATTTTAACAATCGAAGGGGAAAGAAAAAAACCTGAAGAAGAAAGAGAATATATAATTCAAGAATGCTATTGGGGGAAATTTTCAAGAAAAATAGCTTTACCTTTTGAAGTGGATTTTGACAAAGCTGAAGCTACTTTGAAAGATGGACTTTTGAGGATTAAAATCCCAAAGCTAAAAAAAGTAGAGAGAAAGAAAATTGAAATTAAATAGTGCCGAGGGAGGGATTCGAACCCTCAAGGGGAAAATCCCCACGAGGTCCTAAGCCTCGCGCGTTTGCCAAATTCCGCCACCTCGGCTTTTATTTTTCAAAAATTAATCCAAAATGGAAATCTCCAGCTTCGAATTCTTCTTTTAACTTCAATCCGAGCTCTTTTGCTATTTCTTTAATTTCTTCTTTTTTTACTTTTTCTTCAGGTCCGATTTCTTTTGGTAAATCTTCTTTCCAATCAACTACTAATATTTTTCCTCCTTTTTTCAAAATTCTCTTTCCTTCTTCCAAAACTTTCCTTTTATTTTTACATTCAAAAAGCAAATTTGTCATCAAAACTAAATCAACAGATTCTGGCAAAAGAGGTACTTTTTCTTCAACATCGGCTTTTCTTATCTCAACATTATAAATTTTTTCGGTTTTCAATTTTAAAGAAAGAACAGAAAGAGGTTCTTCTAAAATATCGATTGCAAAAACTTTTCCTCTTTTCAAAATCCTAGCTAAAGGAATTGCCCAGCCTCCAGAGCCTGATCCAAAATCAGCTGCTATTTGATTTTCTCTAAGATTTAACTTTTCTAAAATTTTCTCAGGATTTAAAAACTCCATTTTTAAATTAATATCGATGAAATTATTTTATCTTCTTCGACCTTCATTATTCTCACTCCTCTGCTCGGTCTTCGCATTTTAGGAATAGAAGAAATTTTTGTTTTCAGAATCTTTCCCTTTTCTGTGATTAAAATTAAATCTTCAGCTCCCTTTGTTAACAAAACTTTAGTTAAACTTCCGGTTTTTTGATTGATCTTTGAAATTTTAATTCCGCTACCTCCTCTCTTTTGAATCCTAAATTCTTTCAATTGAGTCTTTTTTCCAAAACCTTTTTCACTGATTGTCAAAAGATAAATTTTCTTTTCTCCTTTTGGAATTACTTCCATTCCTGAAACTTCATCATCTTTTTTCAATCTTATTCCAATTACTCCCTCAGCTTGCCTTCCCATTTCTCTAACATCCTTTTCTTTAAAAATAATTCCCTGTCCCTTTTTGGTGTAGAGTAAAATTAAATCTCCTTCTTTAGCTTTTTTTACGCTTTTTAAAGAATCGTCTTTTTTAAGATTTATAGCAATTAATCCTGACCTTCTTATGTTTGCAAATTCTGAAATTTTACACTTTTTTATCTTACCATTTTTAGTCGCAAAAACTAAAAAATCTTTTTTCTCATTTTCTTTAACTGAAGTTAGGGCTAAGATTTTTTCTTTTTTGGGAATGTGAAAAAGCAAGAATACGGACTTTCCCTTCCCCTTTCTTTTTTCTTTTGGAATTTCATAAATAGGAATCGCAAAAACCTTTCCAGATTCAACGAACAAAAAAAGTCTATCTTTGGTATTAGCCAAAACAAAATGTTCTACAATATCTTCTTCTTTAGTTTTAATTCCTAAAATTCCTTTTCCACCTCTTCTTTGAATTCTATATTCTTTAGGATCTACTCTTTTAATGTAACCTTGTTTAGTTATGATAATTAAATTATCTTCCGATGGAATTAGATCTTTTTCTGAAATTTCGGTTATTTTTTTATCTACAAGTTTGGTTTTTCTTTCATCTCCATATTTTTCTTTTAATTCTTTAAGTTCTTTTTTAATTTCTTCTTTGATTAATTTCTGACTTTTTAAAATCTTTTCTAACTTTTTGATTTCTTCTCTTTTTTCTTTAAGTTCTTTTTTGATTTTTTCCCTCTCGAGTTTAGCCAAAGAAGCTAATTTTGTTTCCAAAATGGCTTCAGCTTGAATGTTATCTAGGTTAAATTTTTTCATTAAATTTATCTTGGCTTTCTCTCTGTTTGCCGAAATTTTAATCGTTTTTATTACTTGATCAATTCTTCCCAAACATTTTTCTAAACCTTCTAAAATGTGGGCTCTTTCTTTTGCCTTCTTCAAATTAAATTTTGTCCTTCGAATTATTACCTTCTTTCTGTGTTCTAAAAAGGCTTTCAAAATTTCTATCAAATTCAAAACTTTCGGTTGAATTCCATCTAAAAGTGCGACCATATTCAAATGGAAAGTTTTTTGTAACTGAGTATGTCTGTACAAGAATTCTAGAATTACTTTATCTTGAGCTTCTTTTTTAAGATCAATAGTAATCCTCAATCCTTCCCTATCAGATTCATCTCTAATGTCCTTTATCCCCTCTATTTTTTTCTCTTCTGCTAATTTTGCCAATTCTTCTAAAAGCTGACTTTTTGATACTTGATAGGGAATTTCTGTAATTAAAATTTTCTTTTTTCCTCTTTCATCCTCAAAAATTTGAGCTTTTGCTCTGCAAATTATAGGACCTCTTCCTTGACAATAAGCCTTGACGATATCTTCTTTGTTAAAAATCAAACCTCCGGTCGGAAAATCGGGCCCTTGAATAAATTGAAAAAGTTCTTCGGTATCAGCTTTGGGATGATCGAGAAGGTAAATTAAAGAATCTACAATTTCTGAAAGATTGTGAGGAGGAATGTTAGTTGCCATCCCCACAGCAATTCCTAAAGACCCATTCAGTAAAATATTTGGTAAAGGAGAAGGTAGCACAGCAGGTTCTAATCTTGTTCCATCGTAATTTGACAGAAAATCAACAGTTTCTTTTTCAATATCTTTCAACATCTCCTCTCCTATTCTTGAAAGCTTAGCTTCGGTATATCTGTAGGCTGCTGGAGGATCTCCATCGATCGAACCGAAATTTCCTTGCCCTTTAACCAAGGGGTATCTTAAAGTAAAATCTTGAGCCATTCTCACTAAAGCGTCGTAAACTGCCATGTCTCCATGAGGATGATATCTTGCTAAAACAGCACCTACAATCGAGGCTGATTTTTTAAATTTTGCCTGAGATTTAAGTCCATCTTCATACATTGCGTAAAGAATTCTTCTCTGAACAGGTTTTAAACCATCTCTAACATCGGGAATTGCTCTCGAAATAATCACTGACATTGCATAGTCAATGTAAGCTTCTTTCATCTCCTTTGAGATTTCCTTTTCAATTATTCTTTTTTCTTTTTCTTTCATAATTTTAATTTGTGGGCGGTGTAGGGCTCGAACCTACAACCTCCTGCACGTCAAGCAGGCGCTCTGCCATTGAGCTAACCGCCCCTGCGCCTGGGTGGGATCGAACCACCGACCACTCGCTTATAAGGCGAGTGCTCTACCACTGAGCTACAGGCGCACTTTAAGGTAAAGAAAAGGGGTCTTTATATTTCTTTTCTTCTATTTTTTCGAACTCTTCCCTTCTTTCTTGCCAAATTTTCAAAATTTTTTCAAGTTTTGCCCTATTAAATTTTCTAACCTGAACGGGAGAAACTTCTCTTTCTTTCAAAGAAATTTCGTATTTCCAGAAAAGAAAAATCGAAATTAAAAGAAAAAAGAGAAAAAGAAAAAGAAAAAATAAAAAACTCTTTTGCGCTAAAATCCTTGGAATTTTTGAAATTTTATTTTTAAATTTTTTAAACTTTATTTTCATTCTTTGACAAAAACTTTAACTAAAACTTCACCTTCTAGATTTTCTCCTTCTTTTGCTTTTGAAATTCTCAAGTTTTCAAATTGAACCAAGAATTGACTCTTTTCAATTTTTTCCAAAAAAGAAAAAATGGAACTAAAGGATCCTTGAAAATTTATCTTAAAATAAATTGACGGAAAAATTTCCTTTTCTTTCTTTAAATTTTCTTTTGTTGAAATTTCGATAGAAACTCCTTTTTCTTTTGCCTTTTCCTCTAAAAAGGTAACAAAGGGAAGGGGTAGGTCTTTATTGAATAAAATATTTTCCAATTTTGAAAACTCTTCTTTTCTTTCTTCTTTTATTTTTTCGAATTCATCGATATTTTGAATTCTCTGACTGAAACTTAAGTCTTCTCTTTTAATTTCTAAAATTTTGTTAGAAACTTCTTCGATTTTTCTCAAAAGAAAAATCGAAAAAAATATTAAAATTAGAAAGAGAAATAAAAGCAAAAAAGAAGTAAGAATCAACTTTGTTTTTGCTCTCATTTTGTTTTAAAACTTACTGAAAAATCAATGTCCTTTTCTTTTAACCAAACTTGAGTTGGAAAGGAAACTTCAGAAAAATTTCTCTGCAAAATTTCTCTCAACGAAATTAATTTTTCTCTGTCTTGAGAAAATCCAGTCAGTGAAATTTGAATTTTTCCAGTATCCACTTTTGAAGCTGAAATGCTATTTAGCCTTATACCTTCTGGTAAGAGTTGAAAGATTTTTTCCAAAACGGGACAAAATTCTTTTCTTTCAAATTCAAAACTTAAAATTTTTGATAAAAATCTGTTTTTAGCTAAAATTTCTTTCTCTGCTTCTGAGTTTAGATATTTTAATTTAGCTTCCAAGATTGCCTGACGACCTTTTAACTCTCCTGAAAGATAAAAATAAATTCCAGAAAGTAAAAGTAAAAAAGAAATTAAAGAGGCTAAAACAGAAATTCCAATGTGTAAGGCAAAGGTTATTTTTTCTCTTTTTTCTAATTCCTCTTTTTGAAATGATGGTAAAAGATTAATCATGGTTTTCTCATTGCCAATCCGATGGCAGTCGAAAAACTAACAATTTGTTCAAAATTTAAAGGAGGGGGTTTCAAAAAAGAAAGGTTTAAAAGAGGATTTCCTATTTCTACAGGAATTTTTAATTTTAAATTTAAAAATTCTTTCAAACCTTTTAAATTAGCTCCTCCACCAGAAATTAAAATTTTCTCTATCTTTTCTCTTTGATGGTCGTGAGTTTCAAAAAAAGAAATTATTTTCTTTGTTTGTTGGACAAGATCTATTAAGGCTGGAATTAAAGCTTCAAAAATTTTCCCTTTTTCCGTTTTAAAAACTCTTTCTGTGGCTTCAAATTTTAGTTGAATCACTTCTTTTAGACCAAACTCTCTTTTTAGTTTTTCAGCTTCAGGAAAACTCAATTTTAAATTCTTAGCAATCAATTCTGTAAAAAGACTGCCCGAAATTGGAACAGTAGAGGTAAATCTTAAAGAATTTTTTGAAAAAATTGCAAAAGTGGTCTTTGTCTCCCCAATATCTAAAATTAAAACCGAAGAATTCTCTTCTCTCTCTGAAATTAATGCTCTAGCTAAAGCCATAGTTTCTACTTCAAAGACAATAGGTTCCAAGTTTGATTTTTTTAGAACTTCAAAATAAGAATTAACAATCTCTTTGGGACAAGCTGCAACTAGAATTTCTTGAGTTTGAGACAAAGGAAAGCCAGGAATTTTCTCCCAGTCCAAATAAACTTCATTCAAAGGCAAGGGAATGTAATTTTCAGCTTCAAACAAAACAGCAGATTTCAAGTCTTCATCTGGCATTTTAGGCATTTTAATGACTTGTAAAAAGGCTTTTTCCTCAGGTAAGCAACAATTGACATATTTTGTTTTGATTTTCTCTCCTTTTACATTTTTTATTGCTTCTTTAATAAAAAAAGAGAGTTTCTCTTTGTCTTTTATTATTCCCTTTTCTATCACTCCTTTTTCTATTTTTTGGAAATTAAAGGAGGAAAAGAGAGTTTTTTTTCTTTTTCTCTTTAATTTAACAACTTTTATCGAAAGATCAGAAACATCCATCCCAAAAATCTCTTTTTTTAAACTTAGAAATTCCATAGATTAAATTTTATTAAAGTTCTTCCCATTTGACAATTTTGAATTGAGAAGAAAGAAAGGGAGTGAAAACTGGAGGTTCGTAGACTAAGTTTAGGTCAACATAAGTTTCTCGATTCAAATATCCAGAAACTACATGTCCCCCTATATTTACCCATTGGGTTCCGACTCTTCCATTGGAAACAATGGAGCCATAAATTATTAAACTCTGCCTAATATTTCCTGGATAATGATTTCTTGAAAATCTTCCTTTCTGAGCTACAAAAATTCCTCGCAAAACCATATTATCTGGAGAATGAGGAGAGATAAGAATATTCCTTTCTCCAATTAAAGTTAAACCGTCAGAACCATCAATTGTCGTATAGTCTAAATTTCCTTGCAAAATTATATCTGTATCCTCGTTAGGATTTATCAAATTTGCTGAGGCAACGGTTACTTTGCCTTTTATCGTCCCTTCTGGCCATAAATTATCTTCAACAAAAATGGCAGAACAAGAGGAAGAAATGGTAAAGGTTTGATAAGTATATTCTGAGGTAATCGTGAAATAATCATCGTGCCAGCCTTCTTCCAAAGAATAACCATGAGTTGGAGAAAGACTAGTAATTATCCTTGCTTCAACTGTACTATCGCCATTAAAAATTAGATGCCAACCTTTTCCTTGAGAATCAATCTGGTCTGAAGGTGGAAGATAAATCCCACCCAAATTCTGGCTAGCATTTTTAATTTGAGATAAATCAGCGGTAATTCCTTCAAAATCAAACTGAGGAATGGGAAAGAGAAAAAGGTCAGTATCTGAATTCTGAGTTGTAGAAAAAACCCCAGGACAAACACATTGATTACCTACGATTTGACATTCTGGGGGGCAAAGCCCAAATCCATAACCTACTCCTGCGGGCCCGCAACCAAAAGAATTAGTACAGACCCAATCTTCTTGAGCTGAGGAAACGGTTGATAAATTTTGACCATCAAATCTTACTCCTCCGTTTGAATGATAGGGACCTCTGATCACATGATCAGAACCTACCCAGACATTGGTATTAAGAATGTAAGAATATTTTGCTACTGATTCTTTTCCGTAGAAAACAGAAATTGTCCTTTTAAGATCTGGGTATTTAAAAGTCCAACCAGTAGAATTTATTCTCTGGGAAATAAGAATTCCGCAGTTTTCATTTTCCTGGAATTGAATTTGAAATCTCCCAATAGTATTTCCTGAAGCATCCTGATAATCTTTTTCTGTTTGGCAATTCTGAGAGATCTCATTATTTAAACACCATTTATAATAATTCATTCCAGCTTCTGCAATTTCTAAAGCTTCATTCCAGGCTACTCTTTGGTTTGCTAACCTCAATTGCATTAAGATGAAACCTAAAAGTCCTATCAATAGAATTAGAAAAATGGCCCCAAAAACTAATGCATAGATTGTGATGATTCCTTTTTTCACTATTCTTTTAAGTTTCTTAATTGGACAAAAGATTGCAATTGATATTCATTTGGAGGTCTGTTGGGATCAACGTTAACCACTAAAAATACTTTCATTACTTTAGTATCGCTTAATCTTGCAGGATATTCTTCAATTTTGTTTCCGTTTTGATCAAAATATTCAAAAATTGGAGGAGAATTCCTGACATAAGAAGTAATTATTGAAACTTTCTCTTTATCTAAAGGATAAGTTGGAGGGTTTCCTTCAGGTTCTATTACTCCTTTTTTTAGCTGAGTTCCCTGGGTTTCTTGAGTGAAAGTTAATTCAAAATGAACCTGAATTGAATGAGGACATATCGGATCGACTCTCCAACTAGCTTCAGCTGAAAAAGTGAGTAAATTGTCGCTAGCAAAGGAAGTGACATCGAAAGTTGCAGTCCCTTCCCAGAAATTTGAGCAATCAGTGCATCCTGTTTGACAGATTTTACCCAAACTTTGACCATCAACAAAAACTTCAAGATACTCATTACCTCTTCCCAGATCTCCTTTTACAGAAATTCTAACTTGGGCTGATGTTAAATTTCCTGTAAAAAAATTGTTAAAGGAAACTGAGCAAGAACCTCCTCTTTGAAAACTCTCACATTCTTGAATCAAGGTTTGAGTTTCACTTTCTCCTAAAAAATATCGCACTCTTTCTGTTTTCCCATCATTATCTATATCTGAATAGAAGATTAATTCCTTATCTCCTGCGTATTCTAAAGGATAAGCTCCATTTTCTCCTTCCCTTGCTTCCCTTATTTCCTTTATCATTGTTTCTATCCCTCTCCTAGCCTCTGAAATCGCCAAAGATTCCTCCCATTGATAGGTTTTAGTTCTATAGAGCATCACAATCATTCCAGAAAGCGCACCCATTAAAAGGATAAAGATAAATATTGTCACTATTGTTTCTACTAAAGTGAAAGATTTCATATTAATCTGAAGCCTCAAGTTTAATTAATTTTGTTGTTTGACCTGAAACAAAAATTGTTGTCGAAGTTGAAAGATATCCTTGAGCTGAAACAGAAATATCATAAGATTGAGACTCAAGAGGAATAAATAAAGTTTGACCCTCCTCATCTGTATACTGAGTTGAGGAAAAACCAGAAGCTGAAAGAGTAGTCGTAGCAGAAAAAATGGGTTCTAGGGTTGTCGCATCTTGAACAGTGATCAAAAGAGAATTTTGGGATTCCAAATAAAGATTGACGTTCAAATTAGTATCAGGATTCAAAGCAATTGGATGCTCTGGAGTCGAAGTTGCTAAATTTAGAGTTTGAGAATCTTTTTGAAAGTTCGAAAAATGATAGACGTCCCATTCTAAATTTGAAATTTGAATCTCTCCCTGAGAATCAGTTTGGCTGCTTGTGGAGAATTTATAAATTGGGGTTTCCTGAACATCCTTTCCAATTATCTTTTCTCCCCTCAAATCAAAGCTTACGTTTGAAATAGAAATTGGCAAAGAAGTTTTCCAAGAAACTTGCCATTCATTTAAAACCGGAGTTTGAGAAGTAGAATTGGTTGATAAAATTCCTTTTAGTTTTATCTGATAATAAGTAGTGGTAGATAAACTTGAAAGGTCAACAGGAGAGGAATCAAAGCCTGAAGAATTACCTGGTAAATCTGAATCAGGAATTAAAACCCATTCAGTCCCTGAAGCAAAGTAGATTTGATATTTCAAATCAGTTTCAGAGCTTTCTTGGTCAGAGAAAGAAAATTCACCCCATTCAACTAAATTTGAAGGAGAAATTGAATTCGAAAAGAGAGAACCTGAAGACAAATAGCCATCAATAGAAGTTGCCAGTTCTACTTGTCCATTTTCGATGATAACATTTTCTTTTTCTGAAATTTTGCTTTCATTTAAAAAGGAATCTGAAAAGTAATCTTCACTCCAGGTAGAAAGCGTATTCACAAGCATTGAAGATACTTTGTCAATCGAAAATGAAATTTGAGTAATTTCTCCTTCCAAGACAGTGGGGTTGGGCTTTTCAGGAATAGCCACTTCATCTGTACTATAGGTTCTTTCTTGAGAAAATCCAGATTTTGAAACTAAAACCCTATAAGTTCCTGGTGAGAGAGGGAAATCGTATTTTCCAGAAATAGGAGTGGCTGAATCTATCAATTGATCGGTTTGAGGATCAAAAATTTCAATTAGGGGAGAATCTATAAATTCTCCAACAGAGTTAAAAACTTGGACAGTTAAGACGCCTGCAGGTTGCGTTTGGCAAGCTTGAAGTTCCTCAACTTTATCTTTGGGAGCAATATCTGTCGTTAAAATAACTTCTCCCCCAAAGAAACCTGGATAGGAAACTTTAATTTCAGCTCTTTTATAATCTAAAAGACAGTCGCTATCATCATCTGTAGGATCTGAAATAAATTTAATGCTTCTTTCGATAGTATATTCAATTCCATTCAAAACTGTAGTCGTTGAGGATTCTAAAATCCCTTCTGCGTAAGGTAAAGAAGCCCCTATTGTTCCTGCATCCAAATAATTCAAATTTCTAATTTTTTCAATTTCTCCCTGAGCAATTTGGGTAGCAGTAATTTTCCTCTCTGTAATTCCAATTACTTTAAAAGCTAGCTGAAAAGCTCCAAAGATTCCTAAAAAAACAACTAGGGTTAAAAAAATGGCTACTAGAGCTTCAACTAAAGTTAGACCTTTTCTCATTTTATTGATTGGAGCATTGAATACATAGGTTGAACCATAGAAATTGCAAAAAATCCTACTGCTCCCCCAATGAGTAAAAGTAAAACAGGTTCTATTACTGAAGCTAAATTTTTAGTAGCGTTTGTGATTTCATCCTCGTAAAAATCTGCTAATTTCTCTAGAATTTGGGCTGTCTCTCCAGTTTCTTCTCCTACTTCAATCATTGAAATTGTAGTTAAAGGAATGAATTTTTGATATTCTTTCAAAACTTGAGAAAGTCTTTCACCCTTTTTAACTCTCTCTGCTCCATCAATTAAAGCTTCCTGAAAGAAAACATTTCCTAAAGTTCCGGCTGTAATTTCTAAAGCCCTTGGTAATGAAACTCCAGCTGAAATTAAAGAACTCAAAGTTCTAGTGAATAAAGCTGAGTTTTGTTTTCTTGAGATATTAGAAATTATAGGAATTTTTAAAATTAAACTATCGAAAATTTTCTTTCCTCTTTTTGTTTTTAAAAACCAGTTAAAAGCAAGAAAGAAAATAATTATTCCAAAAAAGAAAAATAAAAAATTCTTAGATAAAAAATTACCCAAAAAAATGACAAATTTTGTCGTTGGAGGAAGTTCAATTTCTAACTCTTCAAAAGTTTCAGCTAATTTTGGCACTACCATCACCAACATTAAAATGCCAATTCCAATCATTGCAGAAACGACGACCGCAGGATAGATCATCGCTCCTTTCACTTTTGATTTCAGTTCATGCTCTCTTTCCAATTGTTTGGCCAAAATTTCTAAAACTTCTTCCAATCTTCCGCTTTCTTCCCCTACTTTAACCATGTTCTGATAAATTGGAGGGAAAATTCGAGGAAAAAGATTGAGGGCTTGAGAAAAACTTTCTCCTTTTTCAACTCTTTCTCTGATTTCCAAAATTGCTTTCTTGAAAGTTTTGCTCTTTACCTGATTGGCTAAACTGAAAAGAGCTTTTGTTAAAGGCAAACCTGCAGAAACCATTACTTTTAAATTTCTAGTAAAAAACATTTTATCAGCCAGAGAAACTCCAAAGGAAATTGAAGGAATTCTAAATTTCCTCTTTTTTTCTTTTTCTCCACTTACTTTTATTAAAAACAAACCTTGATCTTTTAAGATTTTGATCAGTTCCTGAAGATTTTTAGCTTCGATCTCTCCTTTTCTTATTTCTCCTCCAAAAGTTCTGGCTTCAAAATGATATTTTGGCATTTTTTATTCAATGATTACTCTTAAAACTTCTTCAATTGAGGTGATGCCTTGAGCAGCTTTGACAAATCCATCTTCCACCATTGTTATCATCCCTTCTTTCTTTGCCTGTTCTTCGATTCTATCAGCTGTCGCTTCTTGAACGATTAATTCTTTTATTGTTTGGGTAATAGGTAAAACCTCGAAAATTCCGATTCTCCCTTTATAACCATCTGGGGCTTCTTTTGAAGGTTTTGGTCTGAAAAAGGGAATTTTTGTTAGGGGTTGGTGAGGTTTTGCTAGGCCTTCTTTCCTTAAAATTTCTAAGATCCTTTCTGGATCACAATATTTAGCAATATTATCTAGCTCAGACTCTTTTAAGAAATATTGAATTTTTTCTCCAGAAAGCCTCCTTACTAATCTTTGAGCTATAATCAAATTCAAGGTTGAGGAAATTAAAAAAGGTTCCACTTTCATTTCTATTAATCTGGGAATGGCACCTGCAGCTGAGTTTGTGTGCAAGGTCGATAAAACCAAATGTCCAGTCAAAGCTGCATTGACTGCCAAGGAAGCTGTTTCATTGTCTCTGATTTCCCCCACCATAATGATATCTGGATCTTGTCTT
This sequence comes from uncultured Candidatus Saccharibacteria bacterium, assembly GCA_964447735.1. Taxonomy (GTDB): domain Bacteria; phylum Patescibacteriota; class Minisyncoccia; order Minisyncoccales; family GBS-2; genus CAYSYN01. Next base: position 14,448 of record CAYUTJ010000002.1, read on the forward strand.
AATAGAGCTCTCAAGCCATTAGCGAAAGTCAAACCTACTTTTGGATTAACCTGAGTCTGATTTACCCTTGGCATTCTATATTCAATAGGGTCTTCAATAGTACAGATATTCACTGCTGGAGTATTTAAAATTTCAATCATTGAATATAAAGTCGTTGTCTTCCCAGAACCTGTAGGCCCTGTAACCAAAATCATTCCTACAGGTTTTCTCAAATTAATTTGAACATCTTCTAAAGCCTTCCCTCTCAAACCTAATTGTTCTAAAGTAAATCCCCTTGCGGTTTCAGGCAATAACCTCATAACAACTTTTTCTCCATCGAAAACTGGCAAAATTGAAACCCTCACTGAATACTTGTAATCTTCAGTCTCTACTTTAAAACGACCATCTTGAGGAAGTCGGTGTTCGTCCAATCTCAAATTTGACAAAACTTTTATTCTAGCTACGATTCCAGAAGCTGCAATCTTTGGTAAAGTCATTGCATCTCTCAAAATTCCATCAATTCTGTACCTTACTAAAACCTCTTTTTCCATGGGTTCAATATGAATGTCAGAAGCTCTTTGTAAAATCGCATGTTTAATTAAAGTATCGACGATCTTTATTATCGGAAGCTCTTGTGCCATCTTCTCCAGTTCTTCTTTTTCTTTAACTTTTTCTTCTTCTCTGATTGCTTTAATTTCTCCTACTTCCTTTTTGATCAATTCTCCAAATTCAGCCTCTAGAGTTTTTTGATATTGTCTCAAAGCACTCTTTATTGATTGAGGAGTTGTTAATCTAGGCAAAATTTTATAGAGGGTTGTCTTTTTAATAAATTCTATCGTTCTCAAATCCTCAGGATCTAACATTGCCACTTCCAAAATCTTCCCTCTTTTTCTATAGGCAATAATGTTGTGAGCTCTCGCTATTGGTTCTGGAATAATCTTTAAAATTTCAGGGTCAATTTTTTCCTTTTCTAAATTAACAAAGGGAATTCCTAGAATGTAAGCTTCTAATCTTCTGAGTTCGTCTTCTTTTATAATCCCTTCTGAAATTAAAATCTCTTCAATCCTTACTCCTTTCTCTTGAGCTTTCCTTTCGCATTCTTTAAACTTCTCCTCAGAAATTAAACCCGCATCCATCATAAATGCTTTCAATTGTTGGGGTTCAACTCTCATTTATTTTAATCCCAAAACTTTTTTTATTCTCTCGACAACTTCATTTAAAGAATATTCTCCTTTAACTAAATAAGCTTTAGCTCCCAATTCCATCGCTTTTTCAACCTTTTCTAATTCTTCCAAATGAGTCAAGACAATTACTGGAATATCCTTTGTTTTTTCATCTTCTTTTAGTTTTTTTAAAACTTCCATCCCTTCTATTTTAGGTAAAATTAAATCTAACAAAATTAAATCTGGATTTTTTTCTTTTGCCATCTTCAAGCCTATTTCTCCGTCTAAAGCAGAAATCATCTCAAAACCTTCATCTTTTAAGGCCTCTTCAAAAGTTCTTTGTAAGGCTGATTCATCTTCAATAAAAAGGATTTTTTTCATTTTATTGGAATTGAAAACCAAAATTTTGAACCTTTGTTTTCTTCAGATTGAAAGCCAATTTTCCCACCCGACCTTTGGATGATTTTTTTCGAAATGAAAAGCCCAAGGCCAGTTCCTCGAGTTTGATATTTTAAGACGTTACTCGCTCTGAAAAACTTTTGAAAAATAAATTTTTGATCTTCTTTGGGAATCCCAATCCCATTATCTCTAATTTCAAAATAGACCATTTTATCTTTTGTTTCAATTTTAATTAAAACTTTTCCTTTTCCTTTAGTATAAAGAATGGCGTTTTCTAAAAGATTTTCAATAACCAATTTAATTTGTTCTCTTGATGAGAAAATTTTAGGTAGATTCTTTTGGAAATTGGTCTCAATCTCTACGTTATAAGCTAAAGCTAAATTTTTAAATTGCTCAATTACTTCTTTTGTCAACTCATCCAAAGAGAAATATTCCCTTTTAAAAGGTAAAGAAGCTGTCTCTAATTTTGTGACAATTAACAAATCTTTTAAGGTTTCTATCATTCTTTCTGAATTATCTTTCAAAATTCTTAAATATTCCAATTGTTTCGGAGAAAATTTTCCTAATTTCCCTGAAAAAAGCAGTTCCAAAGTCCATTTAAAATTTGAAATTGGAGTTCTTAATTGATGGGAAGCAATACTAATAAATTCTGATTTCAATCTATTAGCTTCAGCCAATCTTTCAAAAGAATTGGTAATAAAAAAAGAAATAACAAGAAGAACGAGAGCTGTGAGGAGAACAATGAGAGCGATTATTTCTGGTGTTTGAATAAATTTTGTTCCTATAAAATAAATGCTCAGAGAAATAAAGATTATAAAAATTCCCATTAAAAAAAATAAAAAAGAAGGGCATTGCCAAAGAGAAATTCCATATTTTCTGCAATTTCCAAAAAATTTCACTAATTAAATTTTAACAAATTGACAATAGAACAAAAAATCTTAAAATAAATTTTACAGGGCCTTCGCCTCGAAGAAGTAAGGCTACGGCCACGCGAAGACGGGGCGTAGTGTAACGGCAGCACGCTTGCTTTGGGAGCAAGTAGACTGGGTTCAAATCCCAGCGCCCCGAGCGGGCGTAGTATAATGGCTAGTACACCAGCCTTCCAAGCTGGTGATGGGGGTTCGATTCCCCTCGCCCGCTCAAAATTAAAAGACGGCAAAAGCCGTCTTTTCTTCTTTAACAAAATCTTTTTATCTTGCGTATTCTGTTACTCTATATTCTCTAATTACAGTCACTTTTATCATTCCAGGGTATTTTAATTCTTCTTCAATTCTTTTTGCAATTTCCCTAGCCAATTTTTTTGCCCCAAAATCATCAATTTCCTCTGCTCTCACAAAAACTCTAATTTCTCTTCCAGCTTCCAAAACCCAGGCTTTTTCAACTCCTTTGAAGGAAGTGGCAATTCTTTCTAAATCTTCCAATCTCTTTATATATTGCTCAACAGTTTCTTTTCTTGCTCCGGGTCTTGCTCCTGAAATTTGATCTGCAACTTTAACTATCACAGCTTCCAAAGACTCTGGAGGATACTCTTCGTGATGAGATTTCATTGCGTCAATAATTTCTTTATCCACTCCAAATTTCTCTAAAATTTTCATTCCAATCTGAACATGAGATCCTGAAACCTGTTGATCTAAAGCCTTTCCGATATCGTGCAAAAGCCCTGCGATTTTGCAGACTTTAGCGTCTGCTCCAATTTCGTTAGCTATAGCTTCAGCCAAAAGGGCTACTTCCATTGAATGAAGCAAAACGTTCTGGCCAAAAGAAGTTCTAAATTTTAATCTCCCCAAAAGCTGGACTAATTTGGGATCCAATCCTAAAATTCCAAGTTCCAAGCAAGCTCTTTCTCCTGCTTCTTTTATTTGTTCTTTAATTTCTTTTTCTGCCTCTTTCACTTTCTCTTCAATCTTTACAGGTTGAATTCTCCCATCTTTAATTAATTTCTCTAAAGCTAATTTTGCAATTTGCCTTCTGATAGGATCGAAACCTGAAATTGAAACTACTTCTGGAGTTTCCTCATCTAAAATAATTTCAACTCCCGTTAATTTCTCCAAAGTCCTAATGTTTCTTCCTTCTTTTCCAATTATCTTTCCTTTAATCTCAGGATCTGGCAAGAATAAAGTTGTAGTAGTCAATTCTTGAGTTAAAGGCAGTGCTAATCTTTGAATAGCAAAAGTTAAAATTTCTTTTGCTCTTTTTTGGAATTTTTCTTCCCCTTCTTTTTCAAGTTTTTCTAGTTTTTGCTTGATTTCCTTTTGGTATTCTCTTTCGATCTCAGAAAGAATTTTTTCTTTAGCTTCTTCTTTTTTTATTCCGGCAATTTTTTCTAACTTTTCAAGAACTTGTCTTTCTTTTTCTTCCAATTCTTTTTCTTTCTTTCTTAAATTTTCTCTTTTCTCTTTAATTTCTTTTTCTTTTTTCTCAATTTCAAAAGTCTTCTCCTCAAGCTCCTTTCTTCTCTTGTAGAGGAATCTTTCTCTTTGAGAGATTTCTCTTTCTGCCTTTTTTAATATCTCATCAGCTTTTTGTTGAGCTTCCTTTAATTTTTGGGAAATTTTCGTTTCTAAACTCTGCAAACTCCTCTTGGCAATCAAAATTCTCAAGAAATATCCCAAAACTGTCCCAATTAAAAGGGAAATAAGAAAAATTATTGATGTCATGTTTTTGTTTTTTTAAATAGATTTTCATTATTTTTTTGAGGGTTGAATTACCTCATCTATCAGACCGTAATCTTTGGCCTCTTTTGCTGAAAGATAAAAATCTCTATCAGTATCTTTTTCAATCTTTTCTAGAGGTTGGCCAGTGTGTTTTGCTAAAATTCTGTTGATTTTTTCTTTAATTTTCATTATCTGCTTTGCAGTAATCTCAATCTCAACCGCTTCTCCAGTTACTCCTCCCATTACTTGGTGAAGTAAAATCTCGGCATTCGGTAAAGCATATCTCTTACCTTTAGTTCCTGCAGCTAGCAAAACTGCAGCCATGGAAGCTGCCATTCCTACGCAGACAGTAGAAACTGGAGGTTTAATATATTGGATGGTATCGTAAATTGCCAAGCCTGCAGTAACCACTCCTCCAGGAGAATTGATGTAAAATTGAATCTCTTTTTTGGGGTCCTTTGAAGCTAAAAATAAAAGTTGGGCGATGATAGAATTGGCTACTTGATCAGTTATCGGTCCCCCCAAAAAAATAATCCTTTCTTTTAACAACCTTGAATAAATATCGTAAGCTCTTTCACCATGAGCTGTTTTTTCAATAACAGTTGGAATTAAAAGAGGCATGATTTTAGCAATTCTAATTTTAGTGAAATTATGTTTCTTGTTCAAGCCCTTCTTTTTCTACTTGGCTTTTAGATTTGACGTCAATTTTCCAATTTGTCAATTTAGCTGCTAATCTCACATTTTGACCATCTCTTCCAATGGCCAAAGATAACTGGTCGTCAGGAACAATTGCCAAAGCTTTGTTTTTTGGCAAGATTTTAACTTCTAAAACTTTAGCAGGAGATAAAGCATTGGCAATGTATTTTTCAGAGTCCTCAGAATATTCAATAATATCTATCTTTTCTCCTCCCAATTCAGAAATTACAGCCTGAACCCTTACCCCTCTTTGACCCACGCAAGCTCCAATGGGATCTATTCCTTCAACTTTTGAAAAAACAGCAATTTTTGTTCTCGAACCAGGTTCCCTAGCGATTGATTTAATTTCAACCTGTTTTGACTGAATCTCTGGAACTTCTAATTCAAAAAGCTTTGAAACAAATTTAGGATAACTCCTTGAAAGAATAATTTCAGGTCCCTTTGAAGTTTTCTCAACTTTTAAAACGTAGGCTTTTAATCTTTGACCTGCTCTATAGAATTCATTCGGAATTTGTTCAGATTTTGGTAAGGTTCCGATTGTTCTTCCCAAGTCAAAAATTACTTGTTTTGGTTCCACTTTTTGAACAATTCCAGAGACTATTTCTCCTTCTTTCTTTTTAAATTCTTCGTATAAAGTTTCTTTTTCAACTTCTCTTATTCTTTGAATCAAAACTTGTTTTGCAGTTTGAGAAGCTATTCTCCCGAACTCTTTGGGAATTTCTTTTAACTCAATTTTCAATTCTTTCCCAACTTCAATTTTGGGATCTATCTTTTTTGCCTCCTCCAAGAAGATATGCTTTTCTGGATTAAATTTGATATTGCCCTTTTCTACATCTTCTTTTGAAACAACTAAAAAAATCCTTTGGAACTTCATTTTTCCTGTTTTAAGATCGAATTCAGCCTCAATTTTCTGTCCCTTTTTTCCCAATTCTTTCTTCCAGGCAGCAGCCAGAGCTGCTTCAAAAGTATCTAAAACTTTTTCTTCTGGAATTTGTCTCTCTTTTGCGATTTGGGAAATTAATTTTTTTATTTCCTTGAGATCCATTTTTCGATGTTCGTTTTAAGAAAATTATCTCTATCGTAAAGCAATCTGTTTTTTATTAAATCTAACCTTTTAAAAGAAATTTCAGAAATAGGACTTAATCTCTTAACAAAAATTGGCAAAAAAGAAAGGAGAGAAAAAATAAAGAGGGTTGTATTTTGGAATAGAAGAGAAAAAAGAGCAACAAATAAAAGGAAAAAAATTGTCGCCAAGGGAGAGTTTAATATCAAGAGTAAAATTAGAGAAGGGAAAATGGAATAAATTAAAACTCTAGGTTCCAAAACTATTAAGCTTCCTAGATAAGTTCCGATTCCTCTTCCTCCAGCAAATTTTAGATAAATTGACCAGTTATGTCCAAAGATTGCAAAAAGACCACAAAGGGCTTGAGATAGAGGAGGAAGTTGGAATTTTCTTGCTAAAAGAACTGAAAAAGTGCCTTTTAAAACATCTAAAATACCAGACAAAACACCTAAGGGTTTTGAAATATGTTTGAAAACGTTGGAACCTGAAGTTTTTCTCCAGCCAACTTTTAAAACATCTTTTTTGGCAAAAATTTTAGAGAAAATAAAACCAAAGGGAATTGACCCTATAAGATAAGAAAAAAGATAAAAGATAATTTCTTTAGAGAGGGATGTTACCATGTTTTCTTGGAATTTTTGGTTCTCTTTTTTCCAAGAGAGATTCTAAAACTCTGATTAAAATTTTCCTTGTCTTTTTAGGATCGATTATTAAATCAACATGACCTTGTTTTGCAGCCTCAAAAGCAGATTGTAATTTTTTAATCTCTAAAATTTTCTCTTTTTCGATCTGAGGATTCTTTTCGATTTCTTTTTTGAAAATTATTTTTACTGCGCCTTCGGGCCCCATTACTCCAATTTGAGATATCGGCCAAGCTAAAATTTTATCAAAACCCAGAGACCTTGAGCATAA
>CAYUTJ010000002.1:21410-28114 GCA_964447735.1 uncultured Candidatus Saccharibacteria bacterium
AAAACTCCTGCTAAAATTTTAGGTTGATTAGCAACAACTCCGACGACATACCCTGATAATCTTGCAAATCCACAGATTACATTTTGAGCAAAATCTTTTTGAATTTCAAAGAATGAATTTTTGTCAAAAACTTCTTCAATTACTTTCTTCATATCGTATCCCTTTTCTTCTTCCTCTGGAACAATCTCTAAAAGAATTGGGCTTTCTTCTGTTTCGAAAAAATCACCAAAAATTCCCTTTTTGAAAGGAGGATTTTCTAAATTGTTTTGGGGTAAATAACTTAAAAGTTTTCTTGCGGCCAAAAAGCATTCCTCTTCAGTTTTAAAACAAAAATGGGAAACTCCAGAAATTTGAGATTGAACTCTCGCTCCCCCTAGATCTTCAAAAGAAATTTCTTCTCCGGTTACTTTCTTTATTACTTCAGGCCCCGTAATAAACATAAAAGAGATGTTTTCAACCATAAAAATGAAATCTGACAAACCTGGAGCATAACAAGCTCCCCCAGCGCAAGGTCCTACCATAATTGAAATCTGAGGAATGACTCCTGAAGATAAAATTTGTTCTCTAAAAATTTTCCCATAACCTTCCAAAGAAAAAATTCCTTCCTGAATTCTTGCTCCTCCAGAATCGTAAATTCCAATGATCGGACATCCGGTTTTTCTTGCTTGTTGGTAAATCTTAACTATTTTTTTCGCATGGAGTTCTCCTAAAGTTCCTCCAATTTTTGAGAAATCTTGAGAAAAAAGAAAAACTTTTCTCCCTTGAATTTTCCCAAAACCGCAAATAACAGCATCTCCGGGTACTTTTTTCTTTTTCATCCCCAAAATCTCAAACCTACTTTCTACAAAAGGGTCGAATTCAATAAAACTTCCAGGATCCAAAAGTAATTCAATTCTTTCTCTGGCAGCCAACTTTCCCTTTTGATGTTGTCTTTCTTTAAACTCTGGTTTCTCCAATTCTTTCCACTTTTGATTTAGTTTTTTTATTTCCTTTTCAAAAGCCATTTATTTTGAAATTGTCTCAAAAACCTTTTGAATCTCTTTTAAAATTTTTTTCAAAATTTTTTGATTCGAAACTCTTTTTTTAAACTCAATTAACAAAGAGGTAGCTTTTTCTCTTAAATCTTCAGGAAATTCTTTAACGTTTGTATTAATTCCTATTCCTAAAATTGAAATTTGTCTTCTCTTGGAAATGAAATTTTGAATCATTACTCCGCCAATTTTCCTTCCTCTCAAGTAAATGTCATTTGGAAACTTAATAAAAGGTTTCTCTTTAACTTCTTCAAAAATTACTTTCGAAACTAAAAAAGGAACTAAATCTCTAATAATTTTTATTTTTTCAATTTCTGTTTTAGGTAAAACAAGAGAAAAATAGAGTCCTCCTTTTGGAGAATACCAAAAATTTCCTTTTCTGCCAATACCTTTGGTTTGTTCTTTTGCTAAAATTACAGTCCATTCTTTTTCTCCCTTTTTTATTAGTTCTTTTGCGGTTTTTTGAGTAGATTCTACTCTTTCAAATTTTAAAATTTTCATTCTAAAATTAATAAAACTTCGTCCTTTTTCACTGTTTGCCCTTTTTTAACAAAAATTTTTTTAACTCTTCCTTCTTTATCCGCTAAAATCTCATTTTCCATTTTCATTGCAGAAAGTAAAAAGAGTTTTTGACCCTCTTTCACTCTTTCTCCTTCTTTAACAAATATTTCTGAAATTTCTCCTGAAATTGGAGCTAAAATTTCCTCTCTCGAAAAATGCTTCTTGGGAATTTTAATTCTCGGATGGGAAATCTTTCTTTCTTCTTTTTCACCAAACAAAAATTCCTTTTCGTTAACTTTTATTTTTGTTTCCTCTCCTACTTGTAAAATTTCAATATCAAATTCTTTTTGGCCAATTTTTATCTTAAATTTCATTCTTCAAAAAATTTCAACCTCTCTGAAAATTGCCAAAGAGAGGGTTTTCTTTCTTGAAGAGTTTCTTTTTGGAAAAATTTGTATATTTGATAAACAAGTTCAGCTACTTCTTTTTCAGAAATTTCTACCTTTTCTGGAATTTTTATTTTAGGAAGTTTTAACATTTTGATCTTTTCTAAAATTCCGCTTCTTTCAATAAAATCTGTCCAGAAATCTCCTTCTAGAAATCTCTTATCTTCCAAAAGTGCTTTGAAAAAGGAAATGTTTGTCTTTACCCCTTCTATAACAATCTCTTCTAACGCTCTTTTTAATCTCGAAATCGCTTCCTTTCTGTCTTTTCCAAAACCAATTAATTTTACCAAGAGTGGATCAAAATAAGGAAAAATTTCTTGGCCATCATGTAAGAAAGTATGGACAAAAATTCCTTGTCCACCTGGAGGTAAAAATTTTCTTATGGTGCCAGTAGAAGGTCTAAAGTTTGAAAGAGGATCTTCAGCATTAATTCTAGCTTCAATAGCCCAACCTTGGAAGGAAATGTCACTTTGAGAAATTTTTATTTTTTCTCCTTGTGAAATTCTAATTTGTAATTCAACCAAATCAATACCACAAATAGCTTCAGTGACTGGGTGTTCAACCTGAATTCTGGGGTTAACTTCCATAAAATAAAAATTTTCATTTTCATCCATCAAAAATTCGATTGTCCCTATTGTCTGATATTTCAATTCTTTGGCTAATTTCAAAGCGTAATTTATTATTTTTTTCCTTTGTTTTTCATTCAAAGAAGGAGAAGGGGCTTCTTCTAAAAGTTTTTGAAACCTTCTTTGAATGGTGCATTCTCTCTCTTTCAAATGCAAAAATTTTTCTCCATCCCCTACTATCTGAACTTCAATATGCTTTGCTTTCGGCAAACACTTTTCAAGAAAAAACTCAGTATCCCCAAAAGCCCTTGACATCTGCCTTTTAATTCCCAAAGCTATGGTAAAAATTTCGCCGATAGTAATTTCCCCATTAATGGCCCTAATCCCAATTCCACCTCCTCCCCTCCTTGCTTTTAAAACAAAAGGGTAACCAATTTTGAAAATCCATTTTTTCAAATCCTTTAAAGATTTAATGGAACTATCTGACATTGGCAAAATTGGAATTTTGAGTTTCCTTGCTAATTTTTTAGCCTCAATTTTATCTTCCAGTTTTTTTAAAGTTGAATAATGAGGACCGATGAACTTTATTTTATTTTTTTCGCAAAGCTTCGCAAAAAGCCAATTTTCAGCCAAAAATCCATAACCTGGATGAATTCCATCAACTTTAGCTTTCTTTGCAATTTCTAGAATTCTTTTGACGTCTAAATATCCTTGAGCTCCCTCTCTCTCTAGATAATAAAATTCATCAGAAATTGAGGTTTCAATAAAATTTGATTCTTGTCCCTTCTGAGGACATAAAGTTACCGTTTTTATTCCCATTTCCTTACAAGTCCTGATGATTCTCAAGGCAATTTCTCCTCTGTTGGCAATTAAAATTTTTTTAATCTTCATATTTTTTGATAGAGATTTTTAATTTCTTCTATAACTTCATTGGCAATCCTTTGCGAAATCTTTTTAAATTCTTCAAAATTTGAATCTAAATTTTTTGCTTTTTTTATTTCTTCTTCAAATATCATTGGCTTTCCTACATTTATCTTAATGATTTTTTTAATTTTGGGAAAAACTTTTCCAGGGGGTAAAAGCAAAAAGCTTCCTTTGACCGCCACTGGTAAAATGGGAAGAGAGGTTAACAAGTGTAATTTTCCCACTCCAGATTTTGCTTTTTGAATTTTTCCTTCTCCCAATCTCGTTCTCGTTCCTTCAGGATAAATTATCAAAATATCGCCTTTTTTTAAAACATCAACTGCCTTTTTTATTACTTTTCTTTTAGATTCAGGACTTCTTCTATCCAATGGAATAACACCTGCTAAAAAATAAATTAAATCTCTAAAAAATTTAGTTAAAATTCTCTCATTGTATCTGTCAACCTGTCCTATCATTCGAAAACTTCTAGGAACAGCAACGTAGGCAGTAAAAATTTGATCTAAATGGCTTTGATGGTTAGCAGCTAAAATAAAATTTGTTTTGGGTCTGTTCTCTAAACCTTTTACCTTTTTTATGAAAATTAAATCAACGATTGGTTTTAAAAAAATATAACAAAACCAACTTAAAATTTTATTCATGAATTTTAGAGGTTTTTTAATTCTTTGACAATTTCTTCGATAATCTCTTTGGAGGATTTAATTTCAGAAATTGAACCTGCACAAAGCCCTGCTAAAAGAGGAATTTCTTCAACGTTATCTCCTCTCAATCCTCCAGCAATCATTTCAGCTTTTATTTCTTCTGGAAAGGCTCCTCTTTCTTCTAATTTTTTCATTCTTTCTGACCATTTGTTTTTGATTACTCTAATTGGATGACCAGTAAATCTCAAGACAACTTCAATATCGTCTGCAGTGGCTTCAATTATTTTCCTTTTGTAATTCTCAGAAATTTTACATTCTTTTGAAACCAAAAATCTTGTTCCCATTTGAACAGCATCTGCCCCTAACAAAAAAGCAGCTTTTGCAGTTTTTCCATCGTAAATTCCCCCTGCTGCAATTAAAGGAATTTTTTTTAATAATTTTTTTGCTTGAGGAATTAAACAAAAGGTTGAATTTTTTCCAATGTGTCCTCCACCCTCTAATCCCTCAACGACTACAGCATCAGCTCCGTTATCCTCCATTTTTTTTGCCAATCTTGGTGAAGGAACGACTGGAATAACTTTAATTTTTGCTGCTTGAAGATAGGGAAATAAAGGTAGAGGGTTTCCTCCTCCTGTAAAAACAATCTCTACTTTCTCTTTCATCAAAACTCTTACAATTTCTTCAATCTTTGGATGACGCATAAAAATGTTGACTCCAAAAGGATTTTTTGTCTTTTCTCTTGTCAATTTAATTTCTTTTTCTAACCAAGAAGGGGGCATCAAACCAGCTCCTATTACCCCTAAACCTCCAGCATTAGATACTGCTGAAACCAAATTTGACTCTGAAATTGAAGCCATTCCTCCTTGAATTATGGGATATTTAATTTTCAAAAGTTGACAAACTTTGTTTTTTTCAAACTCCATATTTTTTTGAGAATTTTTCTTTTTTAATTACAGCTACCGAGAACCTAGTCTCTACTTTTAAATCTTCTTTAACAAAAGCCTGTCCTTTAACTCTAGCAATTTTTGTACCATTGGTAGGATAAACTCCTAAAATTTCAGCTTTCAAATCAATTCTTTCTCCTGGAAAAATTGGTTTTAAAAACTGAACCGATCTTACATTATAGGCTAAAAAATGATAATCTTTGTGATCTTTGCCAATTTTTTTTCTTAGTAAAATCGTTGAAAGTTGAGCCAAAGCTTCAACCACTAAAACTCCGGGCATGATTTTAAAATCTACAAAGTGTCCTTTGAAATAATAATCATCTTTTGAAGTCTGATAGAAACCCAAAATTGTATCTTTTTCCATTTTTTCAACTCCGTCAACAAATAAAAAGGGTTCCTCATAAGGAATAATTTTTTTAATTTCCTCTTTGTTTAAAATCATGAAATTAAATGCTCAATCCTCCATCGATATTGATGATAGCACCGGTAATAAAAGAAGCATTATCTGAGGCTAAAAAATAAACCAAATTTGCCACCTCCTCTGGTTTTCCGAACCTTCCCAAAGCAGTTAATTTTTTCACCATTATCTTAATTTCTTCTGGAACAGATTCTACCATTTTAGTTTCGATGAAACCTGGTGCGATAGCATTTACTCTCACTCCAAACCTCCCAACCTCTTTTGCCAAACTTTTCGTAAACCCAATGATACCTGCTTTTGCTGCAGCATAATTTGTTTGCCCAAAATTTCCTCTCTGTCCGACAACAGAAGAAATCGAAATTATATTTCCTTGATTAGCAATGATCAAAGGTAAGGCAGCCTTTGTACAATTAAAAACCCCTGTCAAATCTACGTCAATTACATCTTGCCATTCTTTTGGAGTCATTTTAGCTAAAGTTCTATCTTTGATAATCCCTGCATTATTTACCAGAACATCCAATCTCTGAAAATCTTTTTCTATCTCTTTTATCATCTTTTCCACTTCTTCGTATTTTGTAACATCAGCTAAATAATATTTAGCTTCAGTTCCCAATTTCTCAATCTCTTCTTTTGTTTTTTTTAAATTCTCTTCTTGAAAAGAAATATCGTTGAGAGCAATTTTGGAACCTTCTTTGGCAAATTTCAAAGCAATTGCTTTTCCAATGCCTTGAGCTGATCCTGTAATTAAAACAACTTTATCTTTCATAGATTTTTAATTTCTCTTTTTGACCTTTAGAACTTTCCAAAAAAATGGCAAAGTAACTCCTGCTAAAAATATTTTAATTAAATCTCCAATCACAAAAGGGAAAAATCCTACTTTTAAAACTTTATCAAATCCAACAAATCTTGCCAGCCATAAAAGTCCGGGGACATACAAAATAACGTTTCCAAGAAACATTGCTAAAACACAAGTTAGAATTTCTCTATCAAAACCTTTCTCAGATAAAAATCCTATCAAAAAAGAACAAAATAAAAACCCAACAATGTACCCAAAAGTTGGGCTGAAAATATAAGAAATTCCTCCTCCTCTTGAAAACCAAGGAATGCCAGCTAGGCCCATTAAAAGATAAATTAGTTGGGATAAAAATCCTTTCTTTGCACCCAACAGACTTCCAGATAGCAAAACAGCAAAAGTTTGCATTGTTATGGGAACCAAACCAATTTCAATTTTTAATT
>CAYUTJ010000002.1:28214-40382 GCA_964447735.1 uncultured Candidatus Saccharibacteria bacterium
AATTAAACCACAGAGAAGATAGAACAAAAACAAATTCCAAAAATTTCCCCTTGTAATTTGCCAGCTCTCTTTCAAAGATTCTCCAATCTTTAAATTTTTGTCAATGATAAAATATCTGAAAAATGATAATCTCACTCCGAGAAAAATTCCGGGAATGACAAAACAAAGTAAACCCAAAACAACAATTAAATTATAAAGAAGCGTTGCAAAAAAATAAGAAAAGAAAAGGCGATATTGAGAAAATAAATCAGAAAATTTACTAGGGATATTAGCTGAAAAGTTAAGCCAGATTTTAATCAAGCCCATTTCTAAAATGGTTGTTACAAAAAAGAAAAAAGCATTTGTTAAAAGATAAAGAGATGGACTTTTCTTTTTTGCTATATCTTCAATATAAGTTAATGAAATTGAAATTGAAAATAAGATTAAAAGTAAAATCGCAAAAAACTTTATATTTTTTTTGGTTGTTTTCCAACCAAATGAGATTGCTTCTTTTTTTGAAAATTTCATATTTTTACTTCTTCAATTTTTCTCCCCAAAACTGAAATTTCTTCTATTTTAACATCTGTTAAAATTTCTGGTAACTTTGACTTTGTAATCTCAATGAAAAGACGGTCTAAATTCTGAGGAGAAAAGGAAGCAAAAACCAAATTTAACCTCAGAACAAATTTTCTCTCATCTTGAACCTCTTTAGCTTCAGCAATTGTCAAAAATTCTGGAATCTCTTTTTTTAGTTTTTCAAAAATTTCTTTTTCAGAAACTAAATATTTTTGAGCCAAAAAATTCTCTTTTTTTAACAAAACAAAAATGTTTTCTGTAGCCTGAGCCTTTCCCATCTTTAAAATTGGCAAATTTAAAATTAAATCTGTTTCAAAAACTTCTTTTGAGATTTCAAGGTCTCCTCTTTTGACAAATTTTGCTTCAGCCAAATTTAAAGGTAAAACTTTAAAATTTTGGCAAACTTTCAAAAGTTTTGATTTTTGGGCTTTAGCTGAAATATCAATTTCGTCAAAACTTTGGGAGGCAACTTTTATATTTTCTGGTTTGGCTCCAGATTCTAACAAAAATTTCAAAACATTTTCTAAAAATTGAGGGGAAGTATTCTCTCTGAAATAAGGATGGGAAGCTGAAATTAAAGTAGGTAAAATCAAAATTTTTGAATTTTGAGAGATTTTTATCCCTCCTAGAAATTCAACAACTCTTTCTATAGCTTCTAGAAAATCGTATTTTACTTTCCAAATGGCTACTGTTTTTTTATCCTTTGTTGCTTGAAAGGAAATTTCCTCCCCTATTTTATATTCTTTGAATGACTTTTGGATCCATTTGTTACCTTCTTCATCTTCTAAAACTAAAATAAAATAGGGAACTTTTGGATGAAAAAGGGAGGGAATTTGAACTTTGGCTATATCTATCACTTTTGCTTTTCTCGATCTTATTCTTTCCAACGGAGAAAAGCAAAGGGGGCATTTTTCGATATTGTGTTGCCAAATTTTTTTGCAGTTTTTACATTCAAAAAACATAGTTATAATCTATATATACCATGAAAACTCTTATTTTGCCAGAAAATCTGAAACCAAAATTGAGAAAAGTCTGGGGAAAAGCAATTTTTGGAAAGAAAAATGAAATTAAGGAAAAATTTAAAAAAATTCTCAAAAGAAAAAAATTTAAAAAAATTGTTGCTGTTGGAGATTACTGCTCAAGGTTTTTGCCAGCTGATGTGAAAATTTTTGATGGGAAAATAAGGAGAAAAAAAATTAAAAGTATTTTGAGTTTCTCTCTCAAATTAAAAAATCCTCCAGGCACAATCCAAAAAGAATCTTGGGAAATTTTAAAAGAAGCAATAAGAGAAAATAAAAATGTTTTTGTTGAAGGAGAGGAGGATCTTTTAGTTATTCCTTCAGTTTTACTTTCTCCCCCAAAAACAGCTGTTATTTACGGTTTTCCTAAAAAAGGAATTTGTTTAATTGAAGTTAATCAAAAAATGAAAAACAAAATTAAAAAATTGCTCAAACTTTTTTCAAAATGTGAACGGTAACAGAACCTCCGGCTCCTCCAATATTATGGCAAAGCCCGATTTTAGGAAAAGGTTTCACTTGGCGATCTTTACATTTTCCTCTCATTTGCTTTACTACTTCATAAATTTGAGCTAAACCTGTAGGCGAAATTGGATGCCCTTTGGCTTTCAATCCTCCTGATGTATTCACTGGCAATTTTCCATCTAAATTGACAATTCCCTTTCTGATTAATTCTGCTCCTTTTCCTCTTTCAGCAAAACCCAAATCTTCATAAGAAATCAATTCAACTGAAGTAAAAGCATCGTGAATTTCTGCGATTTCAATCTCTTTTGGCTTTATTTTTGCCATTTCAAAAGCTCTTTTGGCAGCAATTTCCGTTGCTTTAAAGTGCCAGGGTTCTTCTCTTAAAAAAGTCAAAAGATAATCTGTAGCAAAACCCGAACCTATAACCTGAATGTCGGTTTTTTCCCTGCTTAAAATTACTGCTGCCCCTCCATTTACAGAAAGAGAGCAATCATAAATTGTAAAATCACCTGCGATTTTAGGGGCAGATTTTATTCTTTCTAGAGGAATTGGTCTTTTGTAAAAATAGGCTTTTTCGTTTAAGGTAGCGTTCTGATGATTTTTAAAAGCTATCAATTCTAAATCTTCGTGAGAACCCTTGTATTTTCTTTTGTATTGTTGCCAAATTAAAGCGTTTTGGGTAGGAAAATTTAACCCTTCTGTTTGTTCAATTTCTCTTTCGATTGCTGAAGCTATCCAGTGAGTCGTCACTTCAGTTTTGTTAGTCACTAATTTTTCTCCTGCTAAAACTAAGATATTTTCAAATTCTCTCAATAATCTCAAAGCCACCCAAAAAGCAACTCCTCCTCCTGCGCAAACTGCAGGAACGTTGATTATAGGGACACGAGTTTTAAAAAGGTCAGATAATAAAGAAGTCTTATGGGTTTGATGCTCTGCTTTCCCTTCTGCTGATTCGATTCCAGTAAAAACAATACAATCTATCTGAGAAATTTTCATTGAACAATCTTCTAAAGCTTCCATGGCAGCTTCAAAGGCAAACTTCCACCAGGGTTTTTGAGAATAATCAAATTTTGTCATTCCTACTCCTTTGATAAACATAATTTTGCTCTTTCTAAAATTTTTTTGTTTGTAGGGGTTTCAATTTTTAATTCTCTTCCCAATTTTACAACAGCTCCATTGTAATAATCAATTTCAGTCAAATCCTTTGGTTTTCCTTCTCTACCCTTTTCGATTTTTAAACCTAAAATTTTTCTAAAGGGAAGCAAAAATAAAATTGGGAGTGAAAAAAACAGAGAAAAAAATTTTACAGGATATCCTCTAAAATTCAAAAACTTTCCCTTAGCTTTTTTGATTACCTTAATGTATTCCTTCAAAGCTAAAATTTCTTCTTCAAAAACTTCTTTCTTTGAAAAACCTTCAAAAAGAGAAAGATTTCTAGAAGCAGAAGCCATTCCGATTAAATTCAAGAAAAGTTTTGAATACTCCATGTTTTTTACATCCTTTTCAGGAATTAATTCAATTTCGAAATTGGCTCCTTTCAAAATTTTAAAAATTTCTTTGAGATCTCCTTTGCCAGAAAATTTTGCTATTGCTAATTTAATCGGCAAAGAATAAGTAATATAAATTTTATCTCCTAAAGTCTTTTTGTCGACTGGATTGAAGAGAGAAATTCTAATTATTTGAATTCTTTCAGCTTCTTTTCCAAAAATATTTTTTAAAACAGAAAGGGCTTCCTCTCCTGCTCCGATCCCGTTTTGGGAAAGTAAAAGAGAGGGAGGGTTCATTTTCAATTCTTTCATTTTCTGGTAGTAATATTTAATTGCAGGGCCTACTGGATTTTTAATTGCAAAGAACAAAAAATCAAAATCTATCCCTTTTGGAAATTCATCGCTTTTTATTAAATCTCCTTTAAAAATTTCTTCTTTTTCTCCTTTTTTAATAAAAACTTTTCTATTCTTTATTAACTCAACATCTTTTTCCTTTCCGATTCCAAAAACCTGAGATGATTTTTTCAGCTCAGAATAAAACATCGTTCCCGTTCTTCCTCCAATACCAATTATTCCAATTTTCTTCATTTTAGAATTTAAAAGGGGTCTTAAATTCTTCTTTTTTGATTAATCTTTTTATATTATTTCTCAATGCAAAATTTAACAAAAGAGCTTCTAAAATTCCAAAAACAAAATATTCAAAAGGGAAAAGGCCGATTTTCTGCCAAAAGAACAAAAACCCTGCCACTATCCAAGGAAAAATTAAATTTGTCAAACCTGTCATCCTTGTTAAAGTAAAAATTAAAAGCCAAAGAGTAAAAAGTAAAAAGAATGATTTAAGACCAATTAAAGAAATTAAGGCTCCAAAAAAAGTGGTAGCTCCTCTTCCTCCAAATTTAAATTTAAAAAAAATCGGAAAATCGTGACCTAGAGTGG
Organism: uncultured Candidatus Saccharibacteria bacterium; assembly: GCA_964447735.1. GTDB lineage: Bacteria > Patescibacteriota > Minisyncoccia > Minisyncoccales > GBS-2 > CAYSYN01. Next base: position 32,674 of record CAYUTJ010000002.1, read on the forward strand.
GCAAAATAGAAATAAAAATTATCTGCCAGTTATTTGAAAGGAAACTTTTTGCCAAAAAAGAAGGTACAAATCCCTTCAAAATATCTAAAATCCCACCCAAAATCCCATATCTCCATCCCAAAGCTCTTGCTAAATTCGTTTCAGTAATTGACTTTGAACCTAATTTTCTTACATCAACTCCTTTTAATTTCCCAATTAAAAAAGCAAAGGGAATTGATCCAGAAAGATAAGCTAAAATTGTCAAAATAATAAATTTAAACATGACAGCAAGCTGCAATTAAACTTCCAGGGCCAGAAATACTACCGACTATTGGAGGAACTAACGATAAAAACAAAACTTTGGCATTTAATTCTTTTTCAACCTTTTCTTTTAATTTCAAACTCAAATCAACATTATCAGTAAAATTTATTCCAACTTCGATTTCTCCTTTTTTTGCTTGATGTTTTAACTGATTAAAAATTGCTTCGAATTCGTCTTCAGTCCAAAAATTAAAACCTGAAAATCCAACAGTACCATCTTTTCTTATTCCAAAATAAGGAAAAATTCCAAAACTTTTTAAAGTTTTAAAAGCCAAAGCTAACTTTGAATTAATTCTTCCTGATTTTTCTGCCCAAAAAGTCGTTTTTAAAAAACCAAAAAGTTTAATTTTCAATCTTATTTTTTCTAAAATCTTTAAAATCTCTCCAATTTCCTTTCCCTCTTTGATTAATTCTGCAGCTTTTAAAACCAAAATTCCCTGGCCTGCTACTGCTTGTTTGGAATCAAAGAGATAAATTCTTTCAGGCTCTTCAAAAAATTCTTTGGCTTGGAAGGCAGAATTAAAACAAGCAGATAACTTTGAAGAGATTGAAATTACCAAGACCTTTTCATAATCTTTTAAAACTTCCCTATAAGCTTTTAGATAATCTCCGGGTGGAGGAGCAGAAGTTTTAGGAACTGCCTTTGTTTCTTGAATTAGTTGATATATATTTTTTTCAGGAAATTTTTCTAATTCTGGAAAAAAAATTTTAGTTTTAACAGTCTTTATGCCTAAATCTTTTATTAGCTTTGGAGGTAAAGAACAAACATCTTCAGTAATAATCTTTATTTTTGGCATTTTATTTACCAAATCTTCTTTCTCTTTTTAAAAAGTTTTTGATCGCTCTCTCAAATTTTTCTGGTCCAAAATCTGGAAAATAAGTTTTCGTAAAATAAAATTGAGAATAAGCTGTGTGCCACATCATAAAACCAGCTGAATTATGAGGATCTCCTTCGCATCCTGTTCTAATTACCAAGTCTACGGGAGGCAATTTCCCCGTCCATAGATTTTTTAACAAAATTTTTTCGCTTATTTTCTCTATTTTCTTTTTAGAGATTTTTTTAATAGCTTCTAACATTTCATCTGTTCCATTGTAAGCTAAAAGAAAGGTTAAAAAATAATTGTTATGCTTTTTTGTTTTTTTAATTAATGTAACGATTATTTGTTTTAATTTTTTAGGAAAGAAATTTCTCCATTTTCCAAAAACGTTTATTTTGACTTTCTCTTTGAAAATTCTTTTTTCTTTCGAAAGTTTTTGAAAATATTTCTGATATAGAAAAAACAATACTTCAACCTCTTTTTTAGGTCTTTTCAAAACATTATCTAGAGAGCTTCCCCAAAAAGTAAAATAAGGAATCTTTAGTTCCCAAGCTTTCTTTAAAATCTTTTCTAAAGTTTTTGCTCCTTCAATGTGTCCTTGCCAAGGCAAAAGCCCTCTTTTTCTTGCCCATCTCCTATTTCCATCTGGAATTAAAGCTACATGATTAATCATATTGCCAAGCTAAAGCTACAGTTCCAGGACCTGCTAAACCTCCAAGAATGTTTCCTATCAAGTTAATAAAGCAAATTTCACAATTTTTAATTTTTTCTATCATCTTAGCTAATTTCTCAGCTTCCCTTTCATTATCAGCATGGGTAATGGCGACCTTTATTTTAGGTTTTTCTTTCAACCTCTCGATTTTATTTTCAAATTCTTTAAAGAGAGTTGTGGCAATATCTTTTACTCCTCTTTTTATCCCAAGAAATTTTATTTTTCCCTTTTTCGTTCCTAGTAAAGGTCTAATTCCTATTTTTTGAAATCTTTTCAAAAGGTTAGCCAGAAAATGAGAAATTCTTCCTGAAGATTCTAACCACTTTGGATCTTTGAGCATAAAAATTAATTGGGTTTTAAAGACAGCGCTCTTTAAACTTTCTAAAATCTCTCTAATCTTTAATCCTTTTTTAATTAACTCTGCAGCTTTCAAAATTATCAATCCTTCTCCGCTACTTCCTGAAAGAGAATCTACAACATAAATTTTTTCTTTATCTTTCAAAAAATTTTTAGCTTGAAGAGCTGAATTAAAAGTACCAGAATGTTTTGAAGTAATGGTAATGCAAATTACTCTTTCAAATTTTTCTAATTTTTCTTTAAAAACCTTCAAAAAATCGCCAGGTGAAGGTTGAGAGGTTTTTATAAAAGAACTTAATCCCTTCTTTTCTGCTTCTCTAATCTTTTGATAAATGTTGCCTTTCAATTCTTTCATTTCTCCCAGATCAACTCTAAAAGGAACAATTGAAATTTGATATTTTTCAATTAAATCTTTTGGTAAATCCCCTCCTTCATCTGCTACTAAACCAATTTTTTGCATATTAGTATTTTAAACTTTATGCCAGGCACAAAGCAAAGTACCCGGGCCCAAATGAATTCCAATTATCGGATCTATCAAATTTAAAAAGGAAACTTCTGCCTCTTTTATCTGCTCTTTTATCATTTGTTTTAGTTTTTGAGCACTCTTTAAGTCATCACCATGGGCAATCGCTACCTTAATTTCTTTTCCTCTTGTCTGCTTTTTTAATTCCTTAAAGAGAGCAAGCGGTATATCTCTTGCTCTCATCTTTAGCGAAACAGCTTTTATCACTCCATTTTTTAAACCTATTAACGGTTTCATTCCAATCTTTTGCATTTTTGAGATTAATACAGCCAAAGAATGAGAAATTCTTCCTCCAGCTTCCAACCATTTTGGGCTTTGAACCATTCCAAAAATATGAACTTCAGGTAAAAAATTTTTCAACTCTTTTAAAATCTCTCCAATTTCCTTTCCCTCTTTAATTAATTCTGCAGCTTTAATATCAAAAAGGCCTTCTCCTGCTGTTACGTTTAAAGAATCGAAAACAAAAATTCTATTTTGGTTTTTTTCGTCAAACATTGCCCTAGCTTGGAAAGCAGAATTAAATCCTCCAGAAAGTTTTGAAGATAAAGTAATACAAAGAATGTTTTCGCTTCTTTCTAATTCTTTTTCAAAAATTTTTTTAAAAACAAAGGAGGAAGGTTGGGAAGTTTTGGGGAAAGTATCAATTTTTCTCTTTTCTGCCTCCCTCATTTTCTGAAAAATATTTTCTCCTGGCAAATCCTTACCTTCTTTCCAATAAATAACATAAGGAACGATTGTCATTTCGTATTTTTCGACAATCTCTTTTGGCAAAGAAGCGGTTTCTCCTACAATTAAACTAATTTTTTTCATCATTTTTAATTCATTCAATTGGTTGCCAACCCAAAATCAAAGTCCCAGGACCTGTAACTGCGCAAATCAATAATGGAGCTTCAGAAATAAAAGAAACTTCGACTCCAATTTTCTTTAACAAATTTTTTAATTTTTTTGCCCCTTCTAAATTATCGGCGTGATTAATCACTACTCTTATTTTTTTTCGCTTTCTTATCTTTTTACTCTCTTTTGCAATTTTTTTAAAAATTGCTTCTGCTTCATCTTTTGCCAAGACTATTCCCCCTTTTTGTAAAACCCCTCCTTTAAATTTTATTAGAGGATGAACTCCTAATCTTTTAAATCTTCTAATCCAATTAGCTTGAGATTTAGTTATTCTCCCTAAAAACTCAACACCTTTTGGATCAGCAAAAATTACATATAATTGAGTCTTTGGGATTAATCTCTTTAATTCTTCGATTATTTCTTGAATCTCCCTTTGCTCTTGAATCATTTCAATTGCTTTCAAAACAAAAAGAGCTTGTCCTGCTGCTCCATTTAGAGAGTCAAAAACGAAAACTCTTTTTCTTTCTTCCTTTGACAACATCTCTCTACCCTGGATAGCAGAATTGTAACAACCTGAAATCTTTGAACTTACACAGATTGTCAAAACTTTCTCAAATTTTTGAAGTTGTTTTTTGAAAACATCAAAATAAGCTTTGGGAGAGGGTTGAGATGTTTTTGGTCTAGTTTCAATTCCTATTTCATAAGCTTTTTTCATTTTTCGGAAAATGTTTTCTCCTTCAATTTTTTCTAAATCTTTCCATTCAAAAATTGCTTCTACAATTTCAATTTGATATCTCTCTATAATTTTTTGAGATAAAGAAGCTATATTTTCTGTAACAATTCCAATTGAAACTTTTCTTAAAGAAGGCTCTCCAGCTACTTCTTTTGCCATATCTTGGATTCTTAAATTTTTAATTTTCCCAATTTTTCTCATTACATTTCTCACTTCATCTGGATAATCAGTGTGAATGTGAATTTTCATTTTGTTTCCAACTTCTACAATGTCTAAACAGTTGCCGAGTTTTTCCAGTTCTTCTCTTGCTTTTTCTCCATTTTTGGGATTTAAGATTAAAGCAACTACTTCATACCTGTTCCTCAAAACTTGAATAAATCTCTTGACTTTTTCTGAAGGTATCTCCTTTTCACTTTTTGCTTTTGCAAATTGTGGTTGAAGAGCTTCAAGATAACTTTCCAAAATTATCAAAAAACCTAAAGCTCCAGCATCGACAACGTTTGCTTTTCTTAAAACTTCCATTTTCTCTCTAGTTGCTAAAACTGCATCTTTTGCTTTTTCTATTACCTTTTTGAAAATTTCAACAATGTCTCTTTCTTTTTCTGCTTCTTTTTTGAAAACCTTTGCAGTAACATCTATTACATCCAAAATAGTACCTCTTTTGGGATTAATCATTGATTTCCATGCTTTTTTCCTTCCTTCTTCAAAAGCCTCTGCCAATTTTTTTGCATCAACAGGATTTTTGTTCAATTTTGGTAAAAAACCACTCAAAAACCCAGTGTAAATAACACCAGCATTTCCTTGAGCAGAAATTAAAGCTTCTTCTAAAATCGTTTCTGAAATTTCTTGTAAATCTTTAAATTCTTTATCCTCGATTGCTTTTTTTATTCCTTCTAAAGTCTTTGCTAAATTGGTTCCTGTGTCTTGATCTGGAACTGGAAAAACATTGATTTTATTTATTTCTTCTTTCTTTTTCTCAATCCTCTCATAGGACTTTAAAAACATTTCCTTTAAATTTTGATGAGAAAGTTGTTTCATTTTTTAAATTTCTCTTGGAGATCTTTTAAAATTTTAGCGGCAAAATCTTTCCCCCCCAATCCAAAGGCAATCCCTATAGAAAGAGAAATTATTGCCAAAAATGCAAAGAAGATTCCAGAAATTATCTGAGGAACAATTTTTAATTGATACAAAATTGCCAAAATAGTAATTGTCCAAATGAAAAGAGAAAAACTCCTTCCAACCAAAGGAGTATAAGATATTTTTTCTTTCTCTAAAGTGCCAATGAATATTTTTTTTGAAAAGTCGAGGAGATAAAGGGAGAGCAGGAATATCAAAATAGAAATGAAAATGTTAGGAAAATAGTTAACAATGGAAAGGAAAAAATTGCTTACTCTTTCAAGCTTTAAAGCATCAAAAAAGGCCATCAAGGTTAAAATGATAAAAAACCATTTGACAATCTGAGCCAAAAAGTTTTCTACCTTAACTTCCCCAACAAATCTTTCCATAACTTCCTCAAACCCTGTCCTTTTTAAAATAGTTCTAAATCGAATTTTTTCTAAAAATTTTAATGCTAAATTTTCGAAAAATTTCGCTATTAAAACTCCACCTAGCAAAATTGAACTTCCGATTAAAAGAGGGTAAGAAAATTGTTCAACAAATTTTTCTAAAATCATTTTTTGATTTTACCATTTAGCAGAATGTAACTTCAACTCATAACCTAAACGATTGACAATAATATGTAAAAAGAAAGTCACAATAAATAAAAAAATCCAGACAGAAATTTCAATTTTAAAAACAGGGCCTAGCAATATAGCACATCCTATCACATAATTTGTCTGGTCAAAAGGCAAGAAAGGAGCTCCCTCTTTCAAGCCAATTCTTCTCTTAATAAAAGAAAAAGATAAATCCCCGAGAATTTGACCGAAAGAAATTAAAAAAGCAAACAAAAAAATATTAATTTGAGAATAATTTAAAATCGAAATTTTTTTGAAAAAATCAAATTTAAACAAAAATTTCTGAGCCGAAGCTGTAAAAAAACCTACTAAAAATCCAAAAATTGTTCCCCTCCAAGTTTTATGAGTCCCAAAAATTGGCTTTCCCAAAAATTTTTTATTAAAATCTACTGGCTTTCCTAAAAATTCTAAAGATTTCACTTTTTTAATTAAAGGAGGAGTCATGTTCGCAAAATAGGCTGGTAAGAAAAAATAAAGACAAGAAATTGCAAATAAAAAATTCATAATTTAAAATTCAAAAATGAAATGCGATTTTCACGTTCACACCCAATTTTCTTTTGATAGTTTAGCAAAAATAGAAAAAATCTTAAAGAAAGCCAAGGAAAAAGGAATAGATTGCATTGCGATTACAGACCACAATGAAATTGAAGGAGCAAAAAAGGCTCTTGAAATTTCAAAAGATTTTGGAATTTTGGTAATTCCTGGAATTGAAGTTAAATCAAAAGAAGGAGACATCATTGGTTTGAACATCAAAGAAAAAATAGAACCTAAACTCACAGCAAAAGAAACAATAAAAAAAATTAAAGAAATGGGGGGATTTGTAATTTTACCCCATCCCTTTGCTTTCTGGGAGAATTTTAAAGGGAATTTGAATGAAATAATAAATGAAATTGACGCAATTGAAATTTATAATGCCTCAGTTATCGGAAAAGGAAATGAAAAAGCAGAAAATTTTGTCAAAAAATACAATCTACCTTTTGTTGCAGGATCTGATGCTCATTTTCCAGAGTTTGTGGGAAAGGCTTTTGTAGAAATTGAAGGTGAAAATCTCACAATCGAAGAAATTTTTGAGAAAATCAAAAACAAAGAAATAAAAATAAAAAAGGAGAAAATAAGTTTTTTTGAAAAAGTTTTAGCCCATATTAAAAGAAATTTAGCAAAGATCATAAATTATGTTGGGAGAAAATAGAGAAAAATTTAAAAAACTGGAGGTATTTTTAGGAAGAGTTTTTTCAAAGATTCCTTTTTCTCCAAATCAATATACTTTTTTAGCCTTTATTTTTTCAATCATTTATTTTCTCTTTTTAATCAAGAAAAATTTTATTTTTGCTTTAATTTTCTTTTTTTTGAGTTCAGTTTTGGATTTAATAGATGGAGCAGTCGCAAGATTTAAAAAAGAGGAAACAAAAAAAGGAGCTTTCTTGGACACAATTTTTGATAGATACGTTGAGGGAATTTTTCTTTTTGGCTTTTTGTTTTTACCTTTAAAAAATTTTATTTTTGAAGCTAAAATTTGGATATTTTTAGCAATTTTTGGTTCTTTAATGACAACTTATGCAAAAGCTGCTGCCAAAGAAAAAAATTTAGTTGAAAAGGAATTAAAAAAAGGAATTTTGGGAAGGGGAGAAAGATTAATTTTGATTTTTTTTGCGATTTTTTTAGGAATCTTCAACCAAGATTTAATTATTTATCCTTTAGT
>CAYUTJ010000002.1:40482-45897 GCA_964447735.1 uncultured Candidatus Saccharibacteria bacterium
TTTTTGCGATTTTTTTAGGAATCTTCAACCAAGATTTAATTATTTATCCTTTAGTAATTTTGGCAATCTTTTCGAATTTAACTGCAATCCAAAGAATCTATCTTGCTCTCAAATCTGAAACTGCGTTCTCAAAATGAAAAATTTTTGTTTTGTCGCCTTCAATTAAAATAGAAATTATATCGATTTGCCATTTTGTATCAAAAGGAATTTTGTTTTTCAAAAGCCAAGATTCAGCAGCAAAAATTATCTTTTTCTTTTTCGAAAAATTAACTTTCTCTTCTGGGAAAATCTCAATTTTTGGATCTTTCAGGGTTTTCACTTCAACAAAACAAATTGTATCTTTCTTTTTAGCTACAATATCAATTTCTCCTCTTTGCAAATCTCCTGGAATCTGAAATTTGTAATTTTTATCTAAAATTTTGTAACCTTTCTTTTTTAAAAATTCTTCTGCAATCTTTTCTCCCAATTTTCCAATTTCTTTTTTCATTTTCTCTGTGGACCCGCTGGGAATTGAACCCAGAACTCGGCTGAGCGAGAGCCGCGGTATGCCGTTTACCTACGGGCCCATTAAAATTTTTCTTAACTCCCTCAAAGAATTAATTGTTTGAAAAGGTACATTTTCACTCTCTCCCTTTCTATCAATTAAAATTGCTTCCATTCCTAAATTTTTAGCTGGAATCAAATCTCTTTCAATTTCATCTCCTATCATTATTACCTTTTCAGGATTCAATTTAAAAAAATCCAAAACAAATAAAAATGCTCTTTTGTCAGGTTTTGAGAATTTAGTTTCTTTTGGGGTAAAAATTTGAAAATGTTTTTCCAAATTTAAATGATCGAAAAGAAAATGAGGAGCATCTGTTAAAATTGCTTTTTGAAAAGGTAAATTTAAAATTTCCTCTACGTCTTCAAAGAGTTGATAGTTTAAATTTTCTTTCAAAAACCCGCTCAACTTTTTTGCCTTTTCTTTATTTTCTTTTTTAAAAACTGAATTAATAATTTTTTCTCCCAACTCCATCCAGTTCTCTGATGTTTTTATTGCCCTAGAGAAAATTTTTTTGAAACCTTCTATTTCTTCTTTCGTTCTCAAATTAATTCCTAAACTTTTGTAAAAAGCAAAAAACTCTTCTCTACTCTTTTTCAAAAAGGGGAAGGCTAAAGTTCCTACTAAATCAAAAATTATTAATTTTGGCTTCATTCGGGGTGCTGGGAATTGAACCCAGTCTACAGGCTCCCGAAGCCTGCGTACTACCTTTATACTACACCCCGTTTTCAAATCTCAAATTTACAATCTACAATTTACAATTTTAAGTGATCCAATATTTTTTCTTTGTCATTTCGTCTCTTTTTTGTTCTATTTTTTCAATTTTTTCTCTAGCTTTTTTTGCTAATTCTTTTAAATCCTTATCAGATAATTTTCCTAATTTTTCAATCTCTTTTTTTAAAAACTCTTTTTTATTCTTTTGGGGATTTTCTATAACTTCGCTTAAAAGGATATTTAGGATTTGTCCTACCTTAGGACCTGGTTTAATTTTCAAAATTCTCATGACATCTTCTCCACCAACTTTTAGCATTTTAACCGAAACTGGATCTCGAGAAACTTTTTCTATCATATACCTCAAATGTCTTAGCTTATAAGGTTCAGCTTTTGGAACTCCAGAACCTATTCTATCTGCCATTCTCACTTGAATTAATTCTTCCATATTTTCCAAACCCACCTTCCTAATCAATCTCCTCACAGAACTTTCTCCAACTTCCCCTGGATTATAATAGAAAAGATGGTATCTTACCAATTTCACAATTTTTTCAATATCCTTTTTAGGAAATCTTAACCTATTTAAAATTTGAGCTGTCATTTTAGCTCCTACAACTTCGTGTCCGTAGAAAGTAGCATTAGGCCCCTCTCCTCTTTTTGTTCTTGGTTTTCCAATATCATGAAATAGAGCAGCTAATCTTACATGAAGGGAAAATCCTTTTTTGGCTGCAAAATCTAAAGATCTAATGTAATGCTCCCAACAGGTAAAAATGTGATGCTTGTTTTGGGTGACACCGTATCCTTCCAAAAGTTCTGGAATAATGTATTTTAAAAGTTGAAGTTTTCTCATTAATTCAATACCTTTTGCTGCCTCTTTTGACATTATAATTTTTAAAAATTCATCTCTGATTCTTTCTTTTGAAATTGCTGAAATCCAAATTGCATTCTCTTTTATTGCTTTTTCTGTTTCTTTTTCAATTTTCCAATTTTTGCCCAAAGTCACAGCAAATCTCACAGCCCTCATCATTCTTAAAGCATCTTCTGAAAATCTTTCTTTTGGATTTCCAACTGCTCTAATAATTTTGTTTTTCAAATCTTTTTGACCCCCAAATAAATCTACAATCTCAAATTTTAAATCTTCAATTTTGAGGGCCATCGCATTAACTGTAAAATCTCTTCTTTTTAAATCTTCCTCTAAAGTTTTGGCAAACTCAATAAAATCAGGATGTCTTTTATCTGTGTATTTAGCCTCTTTCCTGAAAGTAGTAATTTCAATCTCTCTTAAAGTAGGATCTTCACTTTCTGTCAAAACAGTAACAGTGAAAAATCTATTTTCGTAAAAACTCTTTGGAAAAATTTTTCTAATTTCAGTTGGCTTTGCGTTTGTTGTGATATCCCAATCTTTAGGTTTTTCTCCCCTCAAAAAATCTCTAACGCATCCTCCAACAACATAGGCTTCAAATCCTGCCTTTTTTAATTTTTCAATCACATTTTTAACCTCTTTTGGTATTTCCATCAGCTTCATTTTAACTCAAAATTTGCCCCCTTCCAATTTTTTTATTAAAATTCTCTAATAAAGCCTCCAGCCGATACATGCATCGGCTGGAGAAAGCGGACTCACGGCGAGCGGAAGTTTTCTCGTCTCGCATTAGCGAACGAGTTATCATGCGAGCCGTGATGGACGCGCGCCCCCGTGGTGAAACTGGATATCATTCAGGGCTTCGGACCCTGAGTTGAAGGTTCGAATCCTTCCGGGGGCAAAACTAAATTTAAAAGAAAATGATTAAAAAATTATTATATTGTTTCTGCCTAATTCTCCTTTTTCTTTTTTTATTACCTATTAAAAGTAAAGCTCAACCACCTGGTAGAGAATGTGCTAATGAAGTAATGTTAATATTAGATGAATCAGGGAGTATGTGGGGAGCTATCGAAGATGTGAAAGATGCTGCTAAATATTTTGTTGACAAATTAATGGAAAATCCTGATCTTAAAAACAGAGCAGGGGTAGTTTGGTATGAAAGTAGCGCAAGAAAACCAATAGGTCTAAGTTACGATAAAGATGCCATTAAAGCTGCAATTGATACTGGATCAGCAGGAGGAACAACTAACATGACAGCTGGAATAAATTTGGCAACGAATGAATTGACTACCAATAGTGATCCTGGCGTTCCTCTGGTAATAATTCATTTAACTGACGGGAATCCAAATAATAGCGGGTCAGCGAAAAATGCATTTGACAATGCTAAAGCAGCTGGTATAAGAGTATTCAACATTGGTTTAGGTAGTGGGGTCAATGATTCATTTTTATCAAGTAATGCTTCTCAAGACTGTCCAACTGCGCCTTATGATCCCCCTGCTTGCTATTGGCCAGCTCCTAGCACTGCTGAACTTGACGATATATACAATACCATTTTTATGCTTATTGCTGACCGAGATGGTGATGGTTTTATCGATGAGAGATGTGGAGGGGATGACACACTTGACACTACAGCTCAAGGACCTTGTGTCAATCCAAATTCAAAAGAAGAAGCAAAATATGGAGTTGCACCTGATGATTGTGATGATGCTGCTTCTGTAGCTGCATTATTTGATCTCAGAGATCCTGATGGTAATTTAAGACCTGATTATGTTTGTAATTTCAAATATTATGGATACGATTGCAATGGCGTTACTAAAGGTATTTGTTCTCTAGGTTGTGAAGATGGAGTCGATAACGACCAAGATGGTCTGGTAGATACTGAAGAAAAAGGATGCGTTTATCTAACAGGTGGTTTGGTCCCTTGTGGAAGGAGATCGGATGCACCAGCCACTCCTGAGTTTGAATTTTGCCCTTGTAGATTATGCCATCTTATCATATTAACTGATAGAGTTATTGATTTTTTGATAACAAAAACGGTTTTCCCTCTTGGAATTTTAATGATTGCAGTAGGGGGGATAATGTTTGTAACTGCTGGCGGAAACCCTCAAAGAGTGGCTAACGCAAAAAAAATAATCACTACTACGGTTTTAGGAGTAGTAATAATTCTCGGAGCTTGGCTTATTGTAAATACAGTCTTAATGCTTATTGGGGTTGCAGATTGGACAGGTTTGGAAACTGGCTGGTGGAAAATCAACTGTCCTGTACCGAATATATGTAATTTTAAGCTTTGCGACGGTAATCCCTGTTTTTTGCCAGGTGAACCTTGTCCATAAAAATTGTACAAAATATGGAAATCAAATATCTAAAAGTAGGGGGAATCTTATTATTGATAATCTTAATTATCATCGTTTTATCCAAATTTCTCCCATCCAAACCTCCTCCATCATCTTTACCTTCTGAAAAAACAATTGAGAAACTTCCTCCCGAAGAAGTTGTGGTAAAATATTTATCTTTAGAACAACAAGAAAAAAGAGAAGAAGCCAAAAAATATCTATCTTCTGATCTTTCAAAGGTAGAAATATTTGGAGAGAAATATCAAGATCTTTCACTAGTCCTTTGGGGAATATGGAAAGGACCTGTACCTGAATATCAAATAAAAGAGATTAAAATTTTAGATAATGAAAGTGAAGTTGTTCTGAAAGTAAAAACACAAAGGATTGAAAGCAAAAAGAAAGAGGGAGAATATTCTACATTTTTTATTTTTCAAAATCCAAAAGAGATTATTTTTGATGCTACTTTGATTAAAGAGAATAAAGATTGGAAAATAAAGAAGATAGATTTGCCGGAGTTAATTGTAGAGAGAAAATTAGGAGAAAAGGTTGAAATCATAAAAAATGTCTTTATAGAACCAGATAGAATTGAAGATTATTCAGCAAAAAGAACGAAATTAAAACCCAAAAAAGGATTTAAATTTGTATCTCTCAGTGTCCAATACGAAAATTTAAATAACGAAGGAATGGGAAATTATTTTTATGTTTTCAGAGAATGGAAAATAATCGATGAAAAAAAGAAAGTTTACAATCCAATTTTTAATCCTTCGAATCCAATAGAACTTCCTCCCCCCATTCCAGAATTGGGACCAAAAGAAACTAAAGTGGTTAACGTGTTTTTTGAAATTCCTAAGAATACAAAATTGAAAGAACTAATTTTTCAAAATTTAGATAAAAAAGTTATATTTAAAATTGATTAGCCCCCGTAGCTCAGTTGGAAGAGCAGGCGCCTCTTAAGCGCAAGGTCGCAGGTT
>CAYUTJ010000003.1:0-3419 GCA_964447735.1 uncultured Candidatus Saccharibacteria bacterium
CCAATGCTTTCTTTGAACGATGCTTTTACAGAAGAAGATTTGAAAGATTGGCTTGAAAGAAATACAAAACTTTTGACAAAAGAAGAAATTGAGAAAATAGATTTTTATTGTGAGCCAAAATTAGATGGTTTAGCAATTGAATTAATTTACAGAGATGAAATTTTTTCAGTTGGGGCAACAAGAGGGGATGGATTGATTGGAGAAAATGTAACTCAAAATTTAAAGACAATTGAATCTGTACCTTTGAGATTGAGAGATTTAAAAGAGGTCGTGAAAGATTTAAAGAAAATGGGAGAAGAAAAGTTGGCTGAAAGAATAAAAAAGAAAGGATTAAAAGGAGAAATTGTAGTTAGGGGAGAAGCAATAATTACAAAGAAAAATTTTGAGTTGGTTAATGAAGAACAAAAAAAACTTGGCCTTCCTACTTTTTCAAACCCGAGAAATTTAGCTGCAGGTTCTATTAGACAGTTAGATCCAAAAGTGACTGCAAAAAGAAGATTAGATGTTGGAATTTACGATTTAATAACTGATTTGGGGCAAGAAACTCATGAACAAGAACACAAAATCATTCAGGCTTTAGGTTTTAAAAACAATAATAAATATTGCAGATATTGCAAAACATTGGATGAAGTTATTGAGTACAGAAAATATTGGTTAAAGCATAGAGAATCTTTGCCTTATGAAATAGATGGGGTGGTAGTTCAGATAAATAACAATAAAATTTTTAAAAAGTTAGGAACTGTTGGAAAGGCACCTAGAGGAGCTATTGCTTTCAAATTCCCTTTAAAGCAAGCAACTACAATTTTAAAAGATGTTACCTTTCAAGTTGGAAGAACAGGAGCTGTAACTCCGGTTGCTATTTTAGAGCCTGTTAAAGTTGGAGGAGTGACAATTACTAGGGCTACTCTACATAACGAAGATCAAATCAAAAAATTAGGGGTTAAAATTGGAGATACTGTTGTCGTTGGAAGAGCAGGGGATGTTATTCCAGAGGTAGTTCAGGCTTTACCTGAATTAAGAACTGGAAAGGAAAAAGAAATCGTCTTTCCTAAAAATTGTCCTGTTTGTGGTCAAAAATTGGAAAAACCATCAGGGGAAGCTATTTGGAGATGTAAAAATCCAAAATGTCCAGCAAAAGAAAGAAGGCATTTTTACCATTTTGTGAAGGCATTTGATATCGTTGGTTTAGGCCCTAAGATAATCGATCGTCTCTTAGATGAAGAATTAATCCAGGATTCTGCAGATTTGTTTACTTTAAAAGAAGGAGATTTAATTACTTTGGAGAGATTTGCTGAAAAATCAGCTCAAAATCTAGTAGAAGCTATTCAGGCAAGGAGAAAAATTGAACTTTGGAGATTCATTTATGCTTTGGGAATAAGAAACGTAGGAGAAAAGACAGCTCAAGACTTGGCAAAATTTTTTGGGAATTTGGAAAAATTAATGAAAGCTTCTTTGGGACAATTGGAAGCTATTCCTGATGTAGGACCTATTGTGGCTGAATCAATTTACAGATTTTTTCGAGATTCAAAGAATTTAAAATTTATAGAAAAATTAAAAAAGGTTGGGGTTGAGGTTGTTGAAGAAAAGAAAAGAAAAAAAGCACCTCTCAAAGGATTAGTTTTTGTTTTCACGGGAACTTTAGAATCAATGACTAGAGACGAAGCCAAAAGAAAAGTAATAGAACTTGGAGGGGAAGTAGCAAGTTCTGTTTCGAAAAGAGTGAATATTGTTGTTGTCGGGAAAGAACCGGGTTCAAAATTAGAAAAAGCAAAAAAGCTTAAAATTAAAATAATTAAAGAAAAAGAGTTTTTAGATCTTTTAAAACAATGAAAAAAATTTTTTTACATTTTAAGAAAATTGATATTTTTCTTTTTTTAGTTCCAATTCTTTTGACTCTTTTTGGAATTTTAGAAATTTGGTCAACTTCCAAAGGAGATTTTTTAAATTTAAAAAAACAGATATTTTTTTTGATAATTGGAGTTTTTTTAATGGTTTTTATTTCCTTTTTTGATTGGAGAATTTTAAGAGAAAATCCTTTTTTGATTTTGGCTATTTATTTTATTTCATTTTTTTTATTGCTTTTTCTCTTGTTATTCGGTCCTAAAATTAGAGGAATTAAGGCTTGGTTTAAATTGGGTCCTTTTTCTTTCGAACCCATAGAATTGGCAAAGATTTCCCTTTTAATTTTATTTTCGAGATATTTTTCAAGGTATCATGTTGAAATGTACAGTTTAAAACATATTTTAATTTCAGCTCTTTATCTTTTTCCCCAAGCTATTTTGGTTTTTTTACAACCTGATTTCGGTTCTTTTTTGATTTTGCTTTCGCTTTGGATCTCAATTTTATTTTTTTCGGGAATTAAACTTCGTCATTTTTTTCTCTTGATTTTAATCTTTAGTTTAATTTTTATTTTCTCTTTTGAGAAAATTTTAAAACCTTATCAAAAAGAAAGAATTTTAACTTTTTTTCGAATAAAAATACCAGATCCTTTAAAAACCGGTTGGTCTCAAAAGCAAGCTACTATTGCAATAGGTTCGGGAGGACTTTTAGGAAAAGGAATAAAAAAAGGCTCCCAAACTCAATTGGGATTTTTACCAGAACCTCAAACTGACTTTATTTTCTCTGCAATTTGTGAAGAAACCGGGTTTTTGGGAATTCTAATTTTATTTTCTCTTTATTCAATTCTATTCTGGCGAATTTTGAAAATTGGCTTTTTGGCAGGTTCAAATTTTGAAAAACTTTTTTCAGGTGGTTTTTTAGCACTTTTGTTTTCTCAAATGTTCTTTCATATTTGTTCTAATTTGGCAATTTTACCTGTCATTGGAATTTCGCTTCCTTTTGTAAGTTATGGTGGTTCCAATTTAATTTCAAATTTTATTTTGCTGGGAGTTTTACAATCTATAAAAACGCATGCCTGAGAAATTTTTAATTTTAGATTCAAATTCAATTTTGTATAGAGCTTATTTTGCTCTTCCAAAATTAACAACCAAAAAAGGAGAAGTAGTCAATGGGGTTTATGGTTTTTTATTAGTTTTGTTTAAGTTGATAAAAGAAATCAAGCCTCAATATGTTGCGGCCTGTTTTGATTTTCCAGCACCAACTTTCAGGCACAAAGAATTTAAAGAATATAAAGCTCAAAGACCGAAGATGCCAGATGATTTGTTTTCTCAAATTCCAAAGTTGAAAAAAGTGTTAAACGCTTTTTCAATTTCAATTTTTGAAAAGGAAGGATTTGAGGCAGATGATCTTATTGGAACCTTAATAGATCTTTCTCCAAAAGATATTGAGAAAATTATTGTTACCGGGGATTTCGATACTTTTCAATTAATCAAAAACAATGTCAAAGTTTACCTTTTGCAAAGGGGAGTGAAAAAAGCTCAGATTTTTAATGAAGAAAAAGCAAAAGAAAAATTTGGAGG
>CAYUTJ010000003.1:3519-7518 GCA_964447735.1 uncultured Candidatus Saccharibacteria bacterium
GAGTGAAAAAAGCTCAGATTTTTAATGAAGAAAAAGCAAAAGAAAAATTTGGAGGATTAAAACCTGATCAAATTCCAGATTTCAAGGCTTTAGTTGGAGATCCCTCAGACAATATCTTAGGCATTGAAGGAGTAGGTCCAAAGACAGCAAGAATGCTTCTTTTAAAATATAAAAATATAGAAGGAATTTTAAGAAATATTAAGCAGGATTCAGAAATTAAAGAAAACCTGAAAGAAAAAATTTTAAAAAACAGAGAAAAACTTTTCCTAAACTTAAAATTAGCGAAAATAGAAAGAAAAGTTGAGCTTAAATTTGAATTTGAAAAATTGAGATTTGGTAATTATAATGAAGAGAAAGTAAAGGAAATTTTAGAAGAATTTGAATTTAAGAGTCTGGCTAAAAGGTTAAAAGAATTGCATTCTAACTCAAAAAGTTTAAAATTATTTGAATGAGGTTAGAAAAGATATCAAAAATTTTAATTTTTATTTTAGTATTTCTTTTCCCTCTGATTTTCTTTCCTTTTTCTCAAAACGTTCTTGATTTTCCCAAACTTTTATTTTTATTTCTTTTTGTTTCGCTTTCTTTAATTTTATTTTTAGTTCAAGTTTTGATTGAGGGAAGAATTAAGATTGTTTTGCATTCTTTTCATTTAATTTTAATTTCCTTTATTTTTTTTCTTTTTCTTTCTACGATTTTCTCAAAATCTAAAATTGAAAGTTTTTTTGGAATTCCCTCTCAGATTTCAGAATCTTTCCTTTCTTTCCTCTTTCTTTCTCTTTTTTATTTTCTCATTATTTTTCTTTTCAAAAGAGAAGACCTTTATTTTTTGCACTTTTTCTTTTCAATTTCAATTTTTTTACTGTTAGTTTTCGCTTTTTGTCAAATTTTTGGAAAATTTCTTTTACCTTTTGATTTTGCGAGGAATTCTGCTTTCAATTTGGCTGGCAACCAATTTTCTTTCTCAATTTTATTGAGTTCTCTCTTGCCCTTCTTTACGCTTTCTTTTTCAATTTCAAAAAAACTCATTAAATATTTCTATTTAATTTTGATTTTATTATCCTTGATCTTTCTTTCTCTTTTAGATTTTCAAATAGCCTGGTTAATTTTAATAGCAGGTTCTATCTTCTTAATTTCAATTTTTATTTCGAAAAGAGAAGATTTTTCATCTAAAAATTTAATTTTTCCGATGTTCTATTTAGCGCTTGCTATAGTTTTCATTTCTTTTAACTTTAGAATTTTCCCTCTTAAGATTCCTCCTGAGGTTACTTTAACCCAAAAAGCAAGTTTTCAGATAGCCCTGAAAAGCTTTCTTGAAAATCCAATTTTAGGGACAGGACCTGCTACCTTTCATTTCAATTTTTCAAAACACAAATTAAAATCTTTACTTTTAGATCCTGTTTTTTGGAATGTGAGATTTTCAAATTCAGCTTCAACCTTTCTTGACATTTTCTCCAATCTCGGAATTTTTGGACTTTTATCTTTTCTATTTTTTCTTCTTTTTCCATTATTTTTAGGATTCTTTAAGACCTCTCCTTCTTATTTTTTACCGACTCTCGCTTGTTTCATTTTTGCTCAATTCCTATATCCTTTGAATTTGACTTTACAGTTTTCTTTCTTTTTCTTTTTAGCATCTTTCATTAGACAAATTTCTGAAAAAGAAAAAGAATTCTCATTTGTTAAAGGAAAATATTCTCCCTTATTTAGCTCATTCTTTTTGGTTTTAGTTTTTGTTCTTTTAATTTTAAATTTAATTTTTTCTTTCCAAATATTTGTTGGAGAAATTTATTATTTTAAAGCTTTGAGAAATTGGAGATTGGGAAAGATAGATGAGACCATAAAATATTTAGAAAAAGCAAAAAATGTTAATCCAAGATTTGATTATTATTTTAGAGATTTATCCCAGGCTTATCTAGCAAAAGTGAACCAAAAAATTCAAAAAGGAGATAGGAACATTCAGAATGAAGTTTTTTTAGCAATTGAGGCTGCGAAAACTGCAACAGAGAAAATAAATAAAAATAATGTTGCTAATTGGTCAGTAAGAGCTTTTACTTATCAAAGTTTATTTGGGGTTGCTACCGGAGCTGAAGACTGGGCAATAAAATGCTGGAATGAAGCAATAAATTTGGAACCTAACAATCCTTATTATTTTACCCAAAAAGGCATTGCTCTTTTAAGAAAAGGAAATTTCGATGAAGCAAAGGCAAATTTTGAAAGAGCAATTGATTTAAAATCAGACTATGCTCCAGCTCATTTTCAACTTGCGATTTTATACCAGCAAAAAGGAGAAATAGACAAAGCAATTTCAAAGTTAGAAGAAACAAAGAATTTTGCTCCTCTTGATGTAGGTTTAGCATTTCAATTGGGTTTAGCTTATTATCAAAAAGGAAACTATCAAAAAGCAAAAGAAGAGTTAGAAAGAGCTATTTTATTGAATCCCAATTATGCAAACGCTCTTTACTTTTTAGGTTTAACTTATGATCAATTAGGAGAGAGAGAAAAGGCTTTAGAAAAATTTAAAAAAGTAGCTCAATTAAATCCAGACGTTGAATTAGTTAAAAAAATAATTAAAAATTTAGAAGAAGGAAAAAGAGCGTTAGAAGGTATCTCCCAACCTTCTCCTCCTCAAACCCCTGTTGAGGAACCCCCACCTGAAATTAAAAAATAATTTATTTAAAAGTCATTTTTAGTAAAATAAAATAATGTCAAAATTTTTCAAGATATTTTTCTTTCTATTTTTACTCTTCAATTTCTCAAAAACTTTTGCATTCTCTACTTTGACTCAAATTTACGATTTTTCCAATACCGCGACTAACAAAGCCTACTATACTCTTTCTGGAAACGATCCTCCCTTATCTCCTAATTCTCCTTCATATTCTGAATATACTTCTACTTATTATAGTCGTCTAAAAGCAGATGATGGAAACAGAAATTCTTGGAATGCTTCTAACAATTCCTACGTTAATCTCCTATATAGATTCAAAATTATTCAACCAATATGGGCTATTCAAAAAATTAACATTACTTGGGTTGGGTACGACACTCTAAGTGATGGCGGAAATTTTAAAATCAATGTTTGGAATAAAAATGATAATCATTGGGAGATAGGGACTTCTACTGGATCCAAAAAATTCTCAGATCAAACTTACAGCATTACCTTTACAGCAACTACCACTCCAGCAATTTCAGAGATAATAGATAACAATGGATATCTATATATTGGAGTTTCTGGAGGTTATACCTCAGGTGGCGGCGGAGGTGGTGGTGGAGGCGGAGGTGGAGGTGGTTGTTTTCTAGCTGAGACAAAAATAACGATGGCCGACGGAAGTTATAAAGAGGCCAAAGATATTAAAGTGGGAGATAAAGTCAAATATTATGACTTTTTAAAGAAGAAAATTTCAGAAACAAAAATCATAAAAATTCATTATCATCCTCCAGAAGAGATGGGAGATTTCTATTTGGTTATTAATGGAAAATTAAAAGTAACCCCCAATCATCCTCTTGATAGACCAGATGGAAGTCCAATTTTAGCAGGAAGGTTAAAAATTGGTGATTTGCTTTTTGGAGAAGAGGGAACAACAGTTGTTCAGTCAATAGAGAAGGTATATAAAAAAGTTCCTACTTTTAGCTTTGAAACAAAAGGGGGTCATTATTTTATCGAGGGAATTTCAGATTATATATTTAAATTTTCCCCTTTTGTTTATTCTTTCGATGGTAAAAAATATAAATTTGAAGGTGATTTCTTAGCTGGGTTTTATAGCAAAGAAAAAGAAGGAACAAGTTATAATGTTTTGAGGTATATAAAGGAGCCAAAGATAAAAATTAAAAATGAACTTCAAGAAATTGATTATATAGATTACCTAAGACTAAAAGTTATCGATTCATACGGTGATCAAAAGAAAATTTATATTTTAGATCCAATTTCAATAAATAATGTTTCTTTGAGTTTAATAAAAGAAAAAGATGAGAAATACTTAATTCTAAAAGGAGATGATGAATACT
>CAYUTJ010000003.1:7618-23687 GCA_964447735.1 uncultured Candidatus Saccharibacteria bacterium
TTAGGCATTGCTACTACTTCGGTTTTGGGTTGGGCAAGAGCTTTATCTGCTTGTCCTTCAGAAACAGGGAACGATCCTTCAGATCCTTTTGATGATCCTTGTACTTCTACTGATGAAAATGTAGGGGGATGGTCAGGTTGGATAAGGTTCGATCATGGTCAAAGTGGTTACGAAGTTTATATTGATAATAATCCTGATGGAGATGATTTCGCTGAATTCCATAATTTCGCTTGGGGATCAGGAGAAAATGCAAATTCAGGAGTTGTAGGTTGGATCTCTTTTAATTGTCAAGAAGGGGGGTCAAATATTTGTTCTACTTCTTCTTATAAAGTGGTTCTGGATTTGACAAGCATTAACCAGAAACCCGTAGCTACAAATACTAGTGAATACATTGATTGTTGTGCTTGGGGATCAAGTCCTCAAGTGGCGCCAGGCGTGATTATTAGACTAAGTTGGGAATATTATGATCCTGATAACGATGATCAAGAAGCCTTTCAGCTTTGGATTTCTGATGGCACAAATTCTGCTGTTTCAGAAATCGTAACGAGTTCAGCTACTACTACTCTGTTAGATTTAGATAAGTTTGGCACTTGGAAAAACACTCAATGCTTTCATTCGTCTACATTCGGATACGGTCTTTGTACCAGTACTACTTATTATTGGAAAGTAAAAGTAAAAGATGAAAGAGGAATGTGGTCAAATTGGTCAGCCACAGATACTTTTACAATGCCTTCTCATTCTTATCCTTATGTAAACTTTAATTGGATTCCTCAAAAACCATCAATGGGTGAGTTAGTTCAATTTTGTTCAATTTCTACGGGAACTTGTTCAACAGTGATTGATTCTGCAAATGAATCTAAGTGTTATAATTCTTCCTGTGTCTCTTTTTCCTGGACTTTTCAAAACGCAACCCCTTCTTTTTCAAATTTTGAGAACCCAACTACCACTTTCACTTCAATAGCTTCAAGCACAATTACTTTAAAAATAACTGATTCTTCCAATGCTTCTTGTACAAAGAGCGTTGAGCTTCGCCCAACCCTTCCTCTGCCAAAATGGAAGGAGGTTTCACCTACCTCTTTTTTTGAAGGAGAAACTCTAGCTTTCTTGACAAATCCCTTAAAATTTATTAAAATCCACTTGACAAGTTTTTTTGGAAAATTAAAATTAAAATTATAACTTGATTTTAAAATTTTTAAAATTTTAAAAATCTAAAGGAAACAAAAGCCCATATTTGGGTTTTTTGGCATTTTTATGAAAACAAAATTTTTTGGGAAAAGAAAAATTACTCTTTCACCTCCTCATTTTCTTGCAATTCAAAAAGAATCCTGGCAGAAATTTTTAGAAAAAGATATAGGAAAATTATTTAGGGAAATTTCTCCAATCAAGGATTATACAAAGAAAGAACTTGAACTCTGGTTTTTGGATTACAAAATTGGAAAACCAAAATACTCTTCTGATGTTGAGGCTAGGGAAAACAATGATACTTTCTCAGCACCCTTAAGAGTTAAAGTAAGATTGAAAATTTTAAAAACAGGAGAGATAAAAGAACAAGAAATCTTTTTGACAAATTTACCCTTAATGACAGAAAGGGGAACTTTTATTATTAATGGAGTAGAAAGAGTTTGCATTTCCCAATTAATCAGGTCTCCAGGACCTTTTTTTGTTTCTGAAAAAATCCCGGGGAAGAATTTCTTTGGAGCAAAAATTATTCCAAATAGGGGAGCTTGGTTGGAATTCGATACTGAGGTTTCTGGAGCAATTTCTGTAAAGATAGATAGAAGAAGAAAAGTAATGGCAACGACTCTCTTGAGAGCCTTAGGTTTTGAAAAAGATGAAGATTTGTTTGAGATTTTTAAAGATGTAAATAATGGAGAAATAGATTTTATTAAAGAAACGATAAAAAGGGATCCCGCAAAAAACAAAGAAGAGGCCTTAATCGAAATTTACCAAAAACTCAGACCAGGAGAAATGGCAACTCCTGATATTGCTAGGGACTTTCTCAAAAATTTGTTCTTTAACTTTGAGAGATATGACCTTTCTGAAGTGGGAAGATGGAGAATGATTCAAAGATTAAATCAAAAATGGAAAAAGAAAGAAATCGCAATCGAAGATAGAGTTTTGAAACCCCAAGATGTCGTTGATCTTTTGAAAGAGTTAATCAGAATGAATAATGACCCTTATGCTAAAGAAGATCAAATTGATCATTTGGGAAACAGAAGAGTAAGACCCTTTACAGAAATTTTATTAAATAGAATGAGATTGGGATTGACAAGAATGGCAAGAATAATCAGGGATAGAATGTCAACTTTGGACATTTCTACAATGACCCCAATTCAATTAATTAATCCCAGACCTTTAATGGCAGTAATTGAAGAATTTTTTGCCTCAGGAAGAATTTCTCAATTCATGGACAATGAAAATCCTTTGGCTGAAATGGAGCACAAAAGAAGATTAACTGCTTCAGGGCCAGGTGGTCTTACAAAAGAGAGAGCAGGTTTTGAGGTTAGAGATGTTCAAAGTTCTCACTATGGAAGGCTCTGTCCGATTCAAACTCCAGAAGGACAAAATGTTGGAATTACTAATTACTTGGCTTTATATTCAAAACTAAATCCTTATGGATTTCTAGAGACTCCTTATTTTAAAGTTGAAAACGGAAAAGTTAAAAAACAGGTAGTTTATCTTTCAGCTTTTGAAGAAGAAAGATATAAAATAGCTGCTGGAAACGTCTTGATAGATGAAAAAGGAGAGATAAAAGAAGAGATAGTTGAAGGAAGATTTAAAGGAGAACCTTTAATGTTAAAAAAGAAAGAAATTCAACTTTTGGATGTATCTCCAGAGCAAATTCTTTCAGTTTCTTCTTCTTTAATTCCATTTTTGCAAAATGATGATGCCAACAGGGCAATGATGGGTTCTAACATGCAAAGACAGGCAGTTCCTTTAATTGAACCTGAAGTACCTTTAGTAATGACTGGAAACGAAGAAAAAGTTGCAAAGGAATGCGGAAGAATAATTATAGCTGAAGAAGACGGTGTTGTTGAAGAAGTAGACGGACAAAAAATTGTTGTTAGAGAGAAAAGCGGAAGAAAGAAGGTTTATCATTTAAGAAGATTTTGGAGAACCAATCAATTTACTTGCTTTGATCAAAAACCAAGAGTAAAAAAAGGCCAAAAAATTAAAAAGGGAGAACCTTTAACAGATGGAGGAGCAATAAAAGATGGCAAATTGGCTTTAGGAAGAAATGTTTTAGTAGCATTTATGCCTTGGAGAGGTGGCAATTTTGAAGATGCAATTATTATTTCAGAAAGGTTAGTCAGGGATGATGTTTTTACTTCAATTTACATTGAAAATTTTGGTTGCGATGTTAGAGAAACGAAATTGGGTCCTGAAATTACAACTTCTGACATTCCAAACGTTTCTGAAGAAAAATTAAAAAATTTGGACGAAGAAGGAATTATTAGAATTGGAGCTGAGGTAAAACCCAGAGATATTTTAGTTGGAAAGATTTCTCCAAAAGGTGAAAAAGAATGGACTCCAGAAGAGAGGCTTTTAATGGCAATTTTTGGAGAAAAGGCAAAAGAAGTTAAAGATACTTCATTAAGAATGGAATACGGAAAAAGAGGAAAGGTAGTAAGGGTGAAGATTTTTTCTCGAGAGTTAGGACATAGATTAGATCCTGGAGTAAGAAAAAGAATAGAAGTTGAGGTGGCAGAGATTAGAAAAGTCGAAATAGGAGACAAATTAGCTGGAAGGCATGGTAACAAAGGAGTAATTTCCAAGATTTTACCAGTTGAGGATATGCCTTATTTGGAAGATGGAACTCCTGTTGATGTAATTTTGTCTCCAATGTCAGTTATCTCAAGAATGAACGTAGGTCAAATTTTAGAAACAATGTTAGGCTTTGCAGCAAAGAAATTGGGATATTATGCTATCACCCCAGCTTTATCTGGAGCTACTTTAGAAGAGATAAAAGAGGAATTAAGAAAAGCCGGACTTCCAGAAGATGGAAAGGTAACTCTATACGATGGAAGAACAGGTTTGCCATTTCCAGAAAAAGTGACCGTAGGTTATATGTACATTATGAAATTAATTCACATGGTTGCAGATAAAATCCACGCCAGATCCATTGGTCCTTATTCTTTGATTACTCAACAACCCCTCGGAGGTAAAGCCCAGTTTGGAGGACAACGATTTGGAGAAATGGAGGTTTGGGCTTTAGAAGGCTATGGGGCAGCTCATGCTTTGCAAGAAATGCTAACTTTCAAATCAGACGATGTTCAAGGAAGAGCAAAGGCATACGAAGCAATTTTAAAAGGGGAAAAAGTAAAAGAACCAAACATACCAGCTTCCTTTTCTCTTTTAGTTTCAGAACTGAAATCTTTAAGTTTGGGAGTTGAAATAAAACTTAAAGAACCAAAAGAAGAAACCAAAAACAAAAAATCAAAAAAATGAAAGTTGAGAATATCAAAGCAATTAGAATAAAATTGGCTTCTCCAGAAGAAATTTTAAGTTGGAGTCACGGAGAGGTTACAAAACCTGAAACTATAAATTACAGAACTCAAAGAGCAGAAAGAGACGGTCTCTTTTGCGAAAAAATTTTTGGGCCTGAAAAGGATTATCAATGTTACTGCGGCAAATACAAAGGAGTGAAATATAAAGGATTAATTTGCGATAGATGCGGTGTTGAAATCACAAGATCTTCTGTCAGAAGAGAGAGAATGGGACATATAAAATTGGCCTGTCCTGTAGCTCATATTTGGTTTTTGAGAGGAGTTCCCTCAATGATGGGAATTATTTTAGGTAAGACAAGAGAAGAATTAGAGAGAGTAGTTTATTTTGTTTCTTATATTATTACTAAAGTTGATGAGGAAGCAAAAAAGAAAATTTTAGAAGAGATCGAAAGAGAATTTAAAGCAAAAGTAAAGGCAAAAAGAGCAGAAATTACTGATAAAGAAAAATTAAAGAAAGAAATTGAAAAACTGAAAGCACAAAGAGAAAAGGCAAAGAAAGAGGTTTTAGAGATTAAACCATTGAAAATTCTTTCTGAATTAGAATACAGAGATTTAGCCTTAAAATATGGACAATGTTTCGAAGCTGGTACTGGAGCTGAAACTCTAAGAAAGATTTTTGAAAAGATAGATCTGAAAGCAGAGATTAAGAAAATGGAAAAAGAAGTAGAAAGGGAAGGTCCTCTGGCTCAGAGAAAAACCCTAGTTAGATTAAGAATCTTTAAAGCAATGGAGAGAGCTAAAATCAGACCAGAGTGGATGTTTCTAACTGTTTTGCCAGTTTCACCCCCAGAATTAAGACCAATGGTTCAATTAGACGGAGGAAGATATGCTTCTTCAGATTTGAATGATCTTTACAGAAGAGTAATCAACAGAAACAATAGATTAAAATATCTTTTGGAAATTGGAGCTCCAGAAGTGATTATCAGAAATGAAAAAAGAATGCTCCAAGAAGCAGTCGATGCTTTGATCGACAATGGAATGAGAAAAGCAGTTACTACTAAAGCAACCACTGGAGGTAAAAGACTTTTGAAATCTTTAGCTGACATGCTCAGGGGAAAGCAAGGAAGGTTTAGACAAAATCTTTTGGGAAAAAGAGTCGATTATTCTGGAAGGTCAGTAATTGTAGTTGGGCCAGAATTGAAAATCACTCAGGTTGGACTTCCAAAAACAATGGCTTTGGAAATTTTCAGACCTTTTGTCATCAGAAAACTTTTAGAAAAAGGAATAGTTTTTAATGTCAAAGCAGCCAACGATTTAATCGAAGATCAAACAGACGAAGTTTTTGAGTGTTTAGAAGAAGTAGTTAAAGACAAATTAGTTTTGCTAAACAGAGCCCCAACTTTACATAGATTAAACATTCAAGCTTTCTACCCTGTTTTGATAGAAGGGAGAGCAATTAGAATTCATCCAATGATTTGCAAATCCTATAACGCTGACTTTGACGGAGACCAAATGGCAGTGTTTTTGCCAATTTCAGATGAAGCTCAAAAAGAAGCTAAAGAGAGAATGTTTTCTTTGATTAATCTTTTAAAGCCTGCAACTGGAAAACCGATTGTGACTTTATATCAAGATATTGTTTTGGGATGCTATTATTTAACACAAATTTTTGAAGGGAAAAAGGGAGAGGGAAAGATTTTTTCTTGTAAAGAAGAGGCAATTTTAGCCTATGAATTAGGGAAAGTAGATTTAAGAGTTAAAGTAAAAGTTAAAATTAAAAATCAAATTTTAGAAACTTCTGTTGGAAGAATAATTTTTAATTCTGTTTTCCCCGAAGATTTTCCCTTTCAAAATAAAGAAATCAAAATAAAGGATTTAGAAAAAATTATTGCTGATTTACTTGAGAAATATTCCCCAGAAAAAATTGGAGAAATTTTAGATAGAATAAAGGATTTGGGATTTGAATTTGCAACCTTTTCAGGAACTACTTTTGGAGTTGATGATTTAGTAGATTTGTCTCAAAAAGGAAAGATTTTGAAAGAAGCTGAAGAGGAAGTTGAAAAACTAGAAAAACATTTCAAAAAAGGATTTTTAACAAAAGAAGAGAAATCAACTAGGGCAATTACTGTTTGGGCAAAGGCAAAATCTGAGATTGAGAAAAAACTAATTGAAAGCTTTCCAAAAGAAAATTCAATTTCAATGATGATTTCAGCTGGAGCTCGAGGTTCCTGGTCACAGGTGATCCAGATGGCCGGGATGAAAGGATTAGTAGTAAATCCTGTAGGAAAGATTATTGAACTTCCTGTAAAAGCTTCTTATAAAGAAGGTTTCACAGTTTTGGAATATTTCATCTCCACTCATGGTGCAAGGAAAGGAATGGTAGATAAAGCTTTGAGAACTTCAACTGCTGGTTATTTAACTAGAAGATTGGTTGATGTAGCCCACGAAATAATAGTAACAGAAAAAGATTGTAAAGATCAAAAGGGAATTGAGATTTTGAGAAAAGATGCTGATGAGATTGGCCAAGATTTCTTAATGAAAATTGTTGGGAGATTTGCTTTAGAAGATATAAAGACAAAAAGAGGAAGGATAATCGTAAAGAAAGGTGAAATTATTGATTGGGAAAAAGGAAAAGAGATTGTAAAAAACAAAATTGAGAAAGTAAGAATTAGGTCACCTTTGACTTGTAAAACAAAGAGAGGAATTTGTCAAAAATGTTATGGATGGGATTTAGGAAGGGGAAGATTAGTAGAGCTAGGAGAAGCAGTTGGAATCGTTGCTGCTCAATCCATTGGGGAACCTGGAACTCAATTGACAATGAGAACTTTCCACTATGGAGGAGTTTTGGGGGAAGCAGACATTACAACCGGACTTCCGAGAGTTGAAGAAGTTCTTGAAGCCAGAACTCCAAATTTGGAAGCTGTGGTTTCAGAAGTCGAAGGTCAAGTTATAGATATCACAAAAGATGGGAAAATTAAAATTAAGGCAAAGAAAGGAAATCCAAAAACTCAATTTTTTGAATATTCAGCCCCTCCTCAGTTTGAGATTTTAGTAAAAAAAGGAGAAAAAGTAGAAAAAGGGCAACCTTTAACAGAGGGAAATATTAATTTGAAAAAATTAGCTCGCTTTTTAACAAAAGAGCAACTTCAGAAAAAGATTATTCAAGAAGTTCAAAAAATTTATGTTAGCCAGGGAGTTCAAATTCACGATAAACACTTTGAAATTATTGTTAGACAAATGTTTTCAAGAGTTAAAATAAAAGAAAGAGGGGATTCTGACTTTTTGCCAGGCCAGATTATAGAAAAAGCAACCTTCCTTGAGGAAAACAAAAGATTAAAGAAAGAAGGAAAAAAATTAGCTAAAGCCAAAGAAATAATGTTGGGAATTTCAAAGGTAGCTTTGACTACAGAATCTTTCTTATCAGCAGCTTCTTTCCAAGAAACGACAAGAGTTTTAATTAAGGCAGCAATAGAGGGCAAAGTTGATTATTTGAGGGGATTAAAAGAAAATGTAATCATTGGAAAATTAATTCCAGCGGGTACTGGTTTTAGAAGAGATGAGGAGAAAAAATAAAAAATTTTTAAAAAAGAGAAAAAAAATTTCAGTTTCTAAAAAAAAATTGAAAAAGATTTTAGTTTTTTTAAAAAAGATTTTGATTAAAATTTTCTCAAATTATATCTTTCTGGGGGCAATTTTTGTTTTTCTTTCAATTTTCTATCTTTTTTCAATTTTCGGACAAGCTGGAATTTTAGGAGAAAAAATTTTTGACCTTACTTTCAAAATTGTTGGAGGAGGAATTGCAATTTTACCTTTGACCTTTTTACTTTCTGGCCTTTCCTTTTTTTTCTCTCCTTACAAAAGAAAAGAAATTTATATTCTTTTGGCTTTTTTACTTTCGGCACTTAGTTTTTCTGGTTTTTTAAAAGAAGGTTTTTGGGGAGAAACTATTTTTTCTTTGTCTCAAAAACTTTTTGGTAAGGTTTTAACTCAAATAATTTTCCTTTCTCTTTTACTATTTTCTTTCTTTATTTTTTATTTACTTTTGAAAAGAGAAAAACAAAAAGAAGTATTGCCCAAACCCTCTTTGATAAAAAGAATTTTAATTCCCACTTTCAAAGAAAAGGAAATTCCTCCTCCCCAGAAAACTTTAAAAGTTGAAGAAGAGAAAGAAAAGAAAGAGAGAGAAAAAGGAATTTTAAAACTTGAATATCAATCCCCCCCTCTCGAATTTTTAGAAACAGATAAAGGAAAACCTTCTCCAGGAGACATAAGAGAAAATTGCTTGATAATTAAAAAGACTTTAGAAAATTTTGGAATTGAAGTTGAAATGGGAGAAGTTTTTGTGGGACCTACTGTTACTCAGTACACTTTAAAACCTGCCGAAGGAGTAAAACTTTCAAAAATTACTTCGCTAACAAACGATTTAGCTTTAGCTTTAGCTTCCCATCCA
This sequence comes from uncultured Candidatus Saccharibacteria bacterium, assembly GCA_964447735.1. Taxonomy (GTDB): domain Bacteria; phylum Patescibacteriota; class Minisyncoccia; order Minisyncoccales; family GBS-2; genus CAYSYN01. The sequence continues at coordinate 16,514 of CAYUTJ010000003.1, forward strand.
ATCAGAATTGAAGCTCCTATACCTGGAAAATCGTTGGTAGGAATTGAGGTACCAAATAAAGTAAGAACTTTGGTAAGATTAAGGGATTTAATTTCTCTTGACGATTTCCAGAAAGCCCCTTCACCTTTAACTTTTATTGTAGGAAGAGATGTTGCCGGGATTCCTGTTTTTGCAGATTTAGCTAGAATGCCCCATTTGTTAGTTGCTGGAGCTACAGGAACTGGAAAGACAATCTTTTTGAACAGTTTAATTTTGTCTTTAGTTTATAGAAATTCTCCAAAGATCTTAAAGTTCGTTTTGATAGATCCAAAAAGAGTTGAGTTTAGGACTTATCAAAATCTGCCTCATTTGATAGCTCCGGTAATTTTTGATTCAGAAAAGGTAGTTTCTGTTTTAGATTGGTTAGTTGTAGAAATGGAGAGAAGATTTCAAGTTTTAGGTAGAGAGTCTGTCAGGAACATTTTTTCCTTTAACCAAAAGGCAATTTCTCAAGGAGGGATTTTAATGCCTTATATTGTTTTAATTATTGATGAATTAGCTGACATTATGGCAGCCAAAGGAAGAGAGGTTGAAAATAGAATTGTAAGATTGGCTCAACTGGCAAGGGCTGTTGGAATCCATTTGGTTTTAGCAACTCAAAGACCATCAGTCGAAGTTTTAACAGGATTAATTAAAGCGAACATTACTTCAAGAGTTGCTTTCCAAGTCGCTTCTCAATTTGATTCAAGAACGATTTTGGATTTAGCTGGAGCTGAGAAATTATTGGGGAGAGGAGATATGCTTTTCATTTCTGCTCAATCTCCCAAACCCAAAAGAATTCAGGGAGCTTATGTTTCAGAAAAGGAAGTCAAAAAAATTGTTAACTGGTTTAAAGAAAAGGGAATGTTGCCAAATTTCGATCAAGATCTTTTGAGTACTTTAAAAAGAATTGAAGAACAAAAAGCTGAAAAAGGATTTTTTGTTGAAGATGACCCCCTTTATGAAGACGCAAAAAGAGTCGTCATTCAAGCCAAAAGAGCTTCTGCCTCTCTTTTGCAAAGAAGATTAAAAATTGGTTATGCCAGGGCTGCAAGATTAATCGATCTTTTAGAAAAAAGAGGAGTAGTTGGCCCCTCAAGAGGTTCAAAACCAAGAGAAGTTTTGATCGGAGAAGATGAGGAAGAATGGGAGAAAATTTGATAAAAAATAAAAAAGTTCTAAAATAGAAATTGATGCCCAAAAAAGAGAAAGAAAAATCAAAGCAAGGGTTGGAGATCGCTTTAGAAGAAATCAAGAAAAAGTTTGGAGAAGGAGCGATAATGAAGTTAAAAGAAGTAAAGCCTGCAAGTTGCGATGTTATACCAACAGGCTCAATTTCTTTAGATTTGGCTTTGGGAGTTGGAGGTTTACCAAGAGGGAGGGTAGTAGAAATTTATGGACCCGAAGCTTCTGGAAAAACAACTTTGGCTTTACATTGTTTAGCTGAAGCTCAAAAACAAGGAGGAGTTGGAGCTTTTGTTGATGCAGAACATGCTTTAGATCCAGAATATGCAAAAAGAATCGGAGTTAATGTTGAAGAACTTTTAATTTCACAACCTGAATCAGGAGAAGAAGCTTTACAAATTGTAGAAACTTTAGTTAGGTCTGGAGAAGTTGATGTCATTGTTGTAGATTCGGTCGCAGCCTTAGTGCCAAAGGCTGAGATTGCAGGAGAAATGGGAGAATTTGAAATTGCTTTACAAGCGAGATTGATGAGCCAGGCTTTAAGAAAATTGTCAGGAGCGATTTCAAAAACAAAAACAATCGTTATTTTTTTGAACCAAACAAGGATGAAAATTGGCTCTTACGGAAAACCCGAGACCACCCCAGGAGGGTTGGCTTTGAAATTTTACGCTTCAGTAAGAATAGAATTAAAAAGAATAGCTAAAATTAAAAAGGGAGATGAGATTATCGGAAATAAAGTTTTAGCTAGAATTGTCAAAAATAAAGTTGCTGCTCCCTTCAAAACAGCAGAATTTAATATTTACTATAACGAAGGAATTTCAAAATGGGCAGATTTGATTAACACTGGATTGAAATATGGCGTAATAAAAAAATCAGGATCTTGGCTTCAATTTGAAAATTCAAAATTAGGCATGGGACTAGAACAAGCCAAGGAATTTTTAAGAGAAAATCAAGAAATTGCTGAAAAAATAAAAAAGAAAATTTTTCAAGTAGTTTATTCTACTACATAAGGCAAAAGTCCCAAATACCTGGCTCTTTTTACAGCTTTCTTTAATTTTCTTTGATGAAAAGCGCAGACTCCTGTTTTCTTTTTCTTTTTTATTTTTCCAGAAAGAGAAAGGAACCTCTCCAAAAGAGAGGTATTTTTGAAATCAATTTCCTGTATGTTTCTCTGGCAAAAATAACAGGGCATAATTTTGGATTAATAATTTTACTTGGCGAATCGCTCGAAAGAGCACGCCATTGGGCCGTCCATTATCTGTTTAAATTCCTTCCCGCCCATGGCTATCCCTCGGCAGGCTTTATTTAATCTAAAAAGAATTCAAATCCTCAGTGAGCCTGCCTGCGGGATGCTCTTTCTCACGATTCGCCTCGTAAAATTCTCTCTAATGTTTCTCTGGCAAAAATAACAGGGCATAATTTTTATTTTAAAACGGAATATCTTTTAAATCAATTTCTTCTTCAATGATTGGAATTTCTTCCTTTTCAGCTTCAATCGGGGGCAATTCTTTTTTCACTCTAGGACCCATCTGCATTCTTTCCACGATAATTTCTGTTCTTTGCCTTCTTTGTCCTGATTGATCTTGCCAACTTCTTGTTCTTAACCTTCCTTCAATAAAAACTAAAGATCCCTTTTTTAAATATTGCGAAGCTATTTCGGCTAATTTACCAAAAAGCACAATGTTATGAAATTCTGTTTCTTGTTGTTTTTTTCCTTCTTTATTTGTCCAAAATCTATCAGTTGCTAATCCAAAATTACAAACTGCTTGTCCAGATGGTAAAACTTTTTTTTGAGGATTTTGGGTCAATCTTCCGATTAAAAAAACTTTATTTAAGTTCATAATTTTTCACCTAAAATTTCTTCTAATTTTTCTTCAATTTTTTCCAATTCAATTTTCTTTGGTTTTTCAACTTTTTTCACTTTTACTTTTCTTTCTTTTGGCATTTTTCTTTTAAAAAGCAAATATCTTAAAATTTCTTTTTCTTTTTCCACTTCTTTTTTTAAATCCTTTAATTTTTCAGGTTCCAAAAAGAAAGTTAAAGAAACTAAAAAAGCTTCCCTTTCTTTTTTTATTTCATAAGCTAAAGTTCTTTTCAAAGCAGGGTTTTCTTCATCTAAAATTCCGCCATACTTTCTTATAGCTAAAATTATTCTCTTTTGAATCTCTTTTAATTCTTCCTTATTTACTTTTGATGAAATTAAATAAGCTAATTCGTAGTATCTCATATTTTAAATTCTATAACATCCCCATCCTCGACAATGTAATTCTTTCCGACGATTTTTATAATACCCAATTCTTTTGCTTTTTGCCAACCCCCAGCTTCAATTAATTTTTTCCAATTTATTACTTCAGCTTTCACGAATTTTCCAAAATCTGAATGAATTTTCAAAGCAGCTTCCAAAATTTTACTTCCTTTCTTTAAAGTCCAGGCTTTAGCCTCTTTTCCTTTAGCGATGGTGAAAAAACTTATTAAATCCAAAATTTTATAACATTCTTGAATTAATTTTTCAATTTGAGATTTTAATCCCAATTCCTCTCTTTCTTTATCTGTTAATTCTAACATTTCTTCCTCTTCTTTTAAATTTATTTCTAAAAACGAAACTTTTGGCTTTTCAAACTTAGTTTTTCCGTTAATATTTAACAAATAAATTACAGGTTTTTGAGTTAAAAATTGATAATCTCTAATTAATTTTCTTTCCTCTTCTGTCAACCTGATTTCTTTTATTTTTTTTCCTTTCAAAACCTCATCTTTTATTTTTTCCAAAAGTTTCCTTCTTTTCTCATCTTTTTTTTCTAATTTTTTGATTGAATTTTCTATAGTTTCTAAATCTTTCATTAAAAGTTCTATTTCTAAAACTTCAATCTCTTTTTGAGGATTTATTTCACCTAAAATATTTTCTACTCTTTGATCTTCAAAACATCTAATTACTTTTACTATTGCATCGCAGTGTCGAATTTCGCTCAAGAATTGATTCCCCAAACCTTCTCCCTTATGAGCTCCTTTGATTAAACCTGCAATATCTACGAATTCAATTTGAGTGTAAGTTACCTTTTCTGGCTTTATTAATTTGGCAATCTCTTTTAATCTTCCATCGGGTACAGATACCTTTCCGATGTTAGGTTCTATAGTGGTAAAAGGTCTTTCAGAAATTTTTACTTCTCTTTTTGTCAAAATTTTAAAAAGAGTTGATTTTCCAACATTAGGCAAGCCGCAAATCCCTACTGAAAAAGACATTTTTCAATTTTAATCAAAAAAGTTCTTTTGTCAATCTAAAAACCCCATTCTTTCTTTTACCTCTCTTATTGTCTCTCTAGCTATTCTTTCAGCTTTCTTTCTTCCTTTCTCTAAAATTTCTTTCAAATAAATTTCCCTTTTCAAAAGAGTTTTTCTCCTTTCTCTAAATTTTTTAAGTTTTTCAATTAGAAGTTTTGCTAATTTCTTTTTAAAGTATGCGTACCCCTTTCCTTTAAATTCTTTTTCAATTTCTTCAATTCTTTTCTCAGAAAAAAGGCTGTAAATTAATATTAGATTTGAGATTCCTGGTTTTCTTTTGGGATCGTATTTTATTTCTTTTCCTGAATCTGTTACCGCTCTCATTATTTTCTTTTTAATTTCTGTGGGTTCATCAAAGAGTGAAATGCAGCCTTTAGGATCGTCAGTTTTTGACATTTTCTTTTTTGGATTCTGGAGAGACATTATTTTTTTTCCCTCAGATAACAAAACTTTTGGCAAAATGAAAACTTCTCCGAACATTTTGTTGAATTTTCTCGCTAATTCTCTTGTTAATTCAACGTGCTGGACTTGATCTTTTCCTACAGGTACTAATTCTGCTTTGTAAAGCAAAATGTCAGCAGCCATCAAAAGCGGATAGTTCAAAAGTCCAGCATTAATATATTGGGGATGTTTTTTTGATTTTTCTTTAAATTGAGTCATTCTCTTTAACTCTCCTAGAGGACAAATCGTTCCTAAGATCCAAGCCAATTCTGTATGCTCTTTTACCTGAGATTGCAAAAAGATAGTGCATTTTTCAGGATCCAATCCTCCTACCAAATAAGAAATTAAAGTTTCAAAAACATTCCTTTTCATTTTCGAAGGATCAAAGGGGGTAGTGATTGCATGATAGTCAACAATACAGAAAAAACATTCATGTTCTTCTTGAAGTTTTCTCCATTGCCTTATCGCTCCCAAATAATTTCCAATATGTAATTCACCCGTTGGTCTTATTCCAGAAAAAACCCTCATGATTTTAAATTATACCTCAATTACTACCGGTAAAACCATTGGCCTTCTTTGGGTTCTTTCGAACAAAAATTGTCCAATTTTATTTCTAAGTTCATCTTTGACATAAGCCCAATTGACCGCTCTTCCAGAACCTATTGCTTTGTTAACAATAGCAATCGTTCTTTTGCGAGTCTCTCTTAAAAGCTCCTTTGACTCTCTCAAATATACAAAACCTCTCGAGATAATATCAGGAGATCCTTTTACTCTTCCCAATTGTCTGTCAACGACTACTATCAAAACAAAAATACCATCTTTTGCTAAAATTTTTCTATCTCTTAAGACAATTTCTCCAACATCTCCAACTCCCAAACCATCAACCATTACATAATTTGCAGGGACTGGTTTTTTTTCAATAAACCACTCATTTTTTGAAATATTTATTTTTTGCCCATTTTCAGCCAAAATGATATTTTTCTCTGGAATTCCTAAAGATTTTGCAATATCAGCATGAGCTACCATCATAGAATATTGCCCGTGAATTGGCATGAAGAATTTAGGTTTCATTATCCTAATCATTCTTTCTAGTTCCTTTTTTCTTCCATGTCCTGAAGCATGAATATCCATCATTTTGTAATGGAAAATTTTAGCTCCTTGTCTTAACAATTCATCTTTCATTATCTGGACTGTTCTTTCATTTCCTGGAATTACAGAGGAAGAGAAAATAACAGTGTCTCCTTTTTTCAGTTTCAAATATTTATGTTCTCTGTTTGCAATCCTCATTAAAACTGCTTCAGCTTCCCCCTGAGCTCCAGTACACAAAATTGTAATTCTATTATCTGGTAAATCTTTAAGTTGTTTTGGTGAAATTAAAGTTTTTTTTCTTATTTTCAAATATCCCAAAGCTCTTGCAATCTCGACATTTGTTTTCATCGAATAGCCCTCAATTAAAACTTTTCTTCCGTACTTTTCAGAGATTGTGATTATTTGCTGAATTCTATTGAGCAAGGAAGCAAAGGTTGAGGCTATTACCCTTCCTTTGGCTTTAGAGATAATTTTTTCTAAATTCTTAAAAATATCTTTTTCAGAAAGAGAGTGTCCTTCTTCTTCAGCTCCTGTTGAATCTGACATCAAAAGCAAAATTTTCCTCCTTCCTATTTTTCTTAATTTTTCAAAATTGGTAGGCGTATCGTTTACAGGGTTTTTGTCGAACTTAAAATCTGAAGTATGAACGATATTTCCGACAGGAGTTTTGATAAAAAGACCAAAATTGTCTGGAATGTTATGATTTTGTTTGAAAAATTCAATAGAGAAAGGCCCCAATTTTATTTTTGATTTTTCTTTCACTTCTCTAACATCGATTTTTGGCTGATTTGGGAAATCTTCTTGTCTTTTTAAAATCATTGCCCTCGTTAGGGGAGAAGCAAAGAAAGTTAATTTTGGAGTCCAGATATTTTCTAAAATGTAAGGAATGGCTCCAATGTGATCATAGTGGCCATGGGTAAAAACTACTCCCAAAATTTTATCTTTTTTATCTTTTAAGTATTCGACATTGGGAATTATGTAATCTACTCCTGGCATGTCTTCTTCTGGCAGTCTAAAGCCCATATCTATTATTAAAATCTCCCCTTCAAATTCAAAGAGGGTCATATTTCTTCCCACTTCACCAAGACCACCCAAGGGAATAATTTTGAGGAATTTTTTTGTCATTTTTAAAACTTGTGCCGAGGGTGGGACTTGAACCCACAAG
>CAYUTJ010000003.1:23787-31620 GCA_964447735.1 uncultured Candidatus Saccharibacteria bacterium
GCGTTTACCAATTTCGCCACCTCGGCTACATATTTTTTAAAATATCATCTAAATATTTTTTAATTTTATCTCCAAATTTTGGATGTTTTAAAGATAGATAAAGGACACATTTTAAATAATTCACTTTGTTTCCGCATTCTAACCATTTTCCCTCAAATTGATAACCTAAAATTTCCTTTCCTTCTTCAATCATTTTCTGAAAGGCTTCAGAAAGATGAATTTCCCCAGTTTTGCCAACTTTAGCCTTTCTTAAATATTCAAAAACCTCAGGAGTTAAAATATATCTTCCCACAATCGCCAAATTTGAAGGAGCCTCTTCTGGTTTTGGTTTTTCAATAATTTTTTCAATTTTGAAGATTCTTTTCTCAATTTCATTTCCGGCCACTACTCCATAGCTTGAGATTCTTTCTTTTTCTATTGGATAGAGAGCGATAATTGGTTTTTGGTATTTTTTAAAAACCTCAATCATTTGTAAAATAACTGGTTTTTTAGATTCGATTACATCATCACCGAACAAGACCGCAACCGCTTCTCTTTTAACTTTCTTTTTTGCTTGATAGATAGCATGTCCATCTCCTAAAAGTTTTTTCTGATATACTTGAGAAAAGGAAGCGTATCTTGAAAAGGAAATTTCTTTGAAAATTTTTTCAAAATCCTCAACTTCTTTTAAGATTTCTTCTTTTTTCCTTTCTTTCAAAATTCTTTTTAATTCCAAATCAACTTTTGAAAAATAATTCCAGATTACTTTCTTTTCAGGCCTTGAAACAAAGATTATTTCTTTAATTCCAGATTTTATTACTTCCTCAACAATGTATTGCAAAATGGGTTTATCAACTAAAGGCCAGATTTCTTTTGGGATTTCTTTTGAAAGAGGTAAAAATCTGGTTCCAAGACCCGCTACTGGAATGATAGCTTTTTTAATCTCCATATAAGAATTTAAGATTTTTAGGAAATTTTTTGAGAGCCCTTTTTCTTCTTAAGGGAGGAACATTTTTGTAGTTTTTATTTTTTTTCCAGCCGTATACAGTTAAATAATAGCAAGCTCCCCTCCTTTTTTCAATAGAAGAATAATCTGATTTTACATCTTTAAAAATCCAATTGGCAATTTTTAATGGTTTTTCTTTTGGATTTATCGTTACATGCCCATAACCTGGAGGAATTTTTATGTATTCTCCTTTTTTAGCTTTTACAAAATATACATCTTTAATTTTTGATGTTCCCTTTTGAAGTAGAAAAATTCCTTCTCCTTCCAAAACTTGATAGAGCTCCCCAAAATTTCCAATATGAAAATGCCCTTTAGTTTTTACAAATTCTCTTCCCAAAACATTAGGAGGAATTAAAGTAATATCATATCTTAAATCCCCTCTTTTCTTAACTCCTCTGAACATATAATAAACTGGAAAATTTCCCAATTTTTTGATTTTTTTCCAATCTAGCAAGACATTTTTTAATTCTGAAAAATATCTTATTTGAAAACCCTTTTTTCTTTTAGATACCATTTTTCAATTGTTGAGAACCTTTCTGAAATCTCAAAGATTTTTCCCCCATTAACTCCCTTTATATCGTCAGAAACATAATAGTTTGAATCTAAAGTAAATAAAAAGACAGCAGGTTTTTCTTCTAAAATTATTTTTTCAAAATCTTTCAATATTTCTTTTCTTTTGTTTTCATCTAAAGTTTCTCTGGCTTCAAGTAAAATTTTGTCAATCTTTTCATTTTTAAAATTAGATAAATTTAAAAGACCGCCATCAATTTGGGAAGAATGCCAGAAAGGAAAAGGATCTAAAATTTTACCATACATTTCTCCAAAAAGCAAGAGGTCATAATCTTTTTTGGGAATTATTTCTCTTTCTAAGATTTCAGGATCTACAAATTTTAGTTCAATTTCGACTCCTAATTTTTCAAAATTTTCTTTAATTTTTTCTGCAGTTTTTCTCAAAATTTCATCTTTTCCAGTAACCAAGTTAAATTTAAGTTTTATTCTTTCTTCCCCTTTTTCAAAACAAATCTCATTTAATTTTTTTCTTGTCGCCTTTCCAACGATTCCGGTTCCTGATTTTAATCCTGAAGGTTCCAAGATTTCTTCTTTAAATTTTTCTTGAAATAAAATTACTGCCTTTTTTGTTTTATTTCCAAAATAACCCGTTACTTCACCTTCTGGATATACATCTTCAAATTTAGAAAGACATTTTTGAAGTTCTTTCACTTCTTCCCCCCTCGATCCTAACTTTAAATCGCTTTTAAATTGAAAAGAAGGCTCTTTTTTAATTACTTTTTCTCTCGCTCCATTTGAGATTAGAAATCCTTCCTCTTCCAAAATCGAAATTGCTTTGTCTAAATTAAAGCTTTCAGATTTTGCCTTTTCAAAACCATAAAAATAAGGCAAAAGAGGAGAATCAACAATCCTTGCTTGATTTTTTAAGACTTCCTTTAAAATTTCCTTCTTGTTAATTCCCAAAGTTAAAGCTTCTCTTACTTTTTTGTTTTCTAATGCTTTATTTTCTAAGTTAAAAAAAAGAGCAAAGTATCTTGGCAAAGAAAACTTCAAGGAGTTGAACCCCTCAATCTTTATTTTTTCTTTTGACAAAAAACCATTGATTAGTCTCTCTTTTGCAGCTAAAGTTAGATTTTCTTTTTTCTTGAAAACTTTGAAAACAATTTTTTCTAAAAAAGGTTTTTCCCCAAAGTAATTTTCATTTCTTTTCAATTCCAAAGAAATTATTTTCCCAGAGTTATCTCTATTTATTTTTTCCAATTTAAAAGGTCCAGAACTCAAAGGGGCAAGATTTTTCATGGAAAAAGCTAAATTTTGAGGTAAAATTTCTTCAAAATAATGTTTGGGAATTGGCCTGAGGGTTAAATTCTCCAAAAACACAGCAGAAGGCCTCTTTAACCTGAAAATCAAGAGAGAATCAGATGATTTTTCAACTTCAACTCCTAACCAGCTATTCCTTAGGGGACTTTTAGTTTCTGGGTTTTGAATTAAAGAAATAGTAAATAAAACGTCATCAGCAGTAATTCTCTTTCCATCTTCCCAAAAAATATTATCTTTCAATTTTACTTTGAAAATTTTTCCTCCTTCTAGAATTTCAAAAGATTCTCCTAATTTAGATTCTAATTTTCCATTTTTGAATTCAAAAAGAGGGGAATATAAAAGAGAAACTAAATCTTTATCTATTTGAGAAGTAGCAAAAATCGGGTTTAGAAAATTAGGCTCTTCCAAGACTCCTTCGACAAAAGTTCCTCCTTGAGCTGGGACAATTCTTGTATTTTTTAAATAAAAATTAAAAATCAAAAAAGAGAGAGAAGAAAAAAACGCGAGAGCAAGCACTAAAAATAAAACTTTTTCTGTTTTCGAAAGAACCTTAAAAAATCTTTGCCACTGGGATTTTGAAGGGAATTTCATTTTACAATCAAATTAATCAAAGCCAAACCCACAAAAACTACAATAAAAAATATTGTTAAGAAAAAAATTTTCTTTTCGAACCCCCTTCTCAAAGGATAGAACTCTCCCGAACTTAAAGCACTTCCCCTTTTTTGAATCAAAATTAGAAAAATTAAAATTGAAGATACTAAAATTTGAAGGATGTAAATAATTTCTTTTTTCATTTAAGTAAAACTTCTAAAATCCAAATTATCGCTGTGGTTAAAAGGAGTGAAGAAAATTTCAGAAATTTCAATTCCGGAAAAATAAGATCTAAAAGCCAAACTAAAACTAAGTTTAAGATTAAAGAAAATAGTCCCAAAGTCAAGATTCTTAGAGGAAGAGAGATTAAATTTAAAATAGGTTTTAAAAAAAGATTCATCAAGCCTAAGATAAATCCCAGAAAAATTATCATCTGCCATTGCTGAGAAAAATTTATTCCAAAATAAATACTTTTTCCCGGAATTAGGGTAATGTTTACTCCAGGGATAAATTTCTCAGCCAAAAAAAGACCCAAGATTGGAGCCAAAATTCTCCACAAAAATTTCATTTTTAAGATTTTATCAAAAAGATAATTTGACTTCAAATTTTCAAGATTGATAAAATGAAAAAATATGAGAATTTCTTCTTTTTTTAAATTTCTCAATAAGATACCCTTTTATCTTTTATTTTTCTTAATTCCTATTTTCTTTTTACCTTTGACTCCGAATGTTTTAGATTTCCCCAAACAATATTTGTTTTCAATTTTGGTTTCAATAAGTTTGTTTGGTTGGTTTGGAGAAAAAATTATCGAAAGCAAATTAGTTTTAAAAAGAAATAAAATTTTTTATTTCTTTCTTTTAATCCTTTTCATACTATTTTTATTTTCTTTAATTTTTTCTCCTTCCCCCCTTCTTTCTTTGTTTGGTTTACCTACTGAGATAACAGATTCTTTTTTGTGTTTCCTTTTCTTTTTAATTTTCTCTTTTCTTTTGATTAACTCTTTTGAAAAAGAAGAAACATTTCTTTTAATTTTTTTCTTTTTAGTAGGAGGAGCAATAGCTTCAATTTTTAATCTTCTTCAGATCTATAGAATTTTTATTTTTCCTTTTCCTTTTTCAAAAAGCGTTGCCTTCAATACAATTGGAACCCCAAACAGCTTTTCAATTTTTGCAACTTTGCTTTTGCCTCTTTCTTTGATTTTGTTTTTTAGAGGAAAGAGAATTTTTAAAATTATTTTCGGTTTTTTATCTTTAGTTTTCTTTTTGAATATCATCTTTGTTAACTTTAAACTTTCCTTTTTTGCTTTATTGATAGAATCTTTGATATTTTTTATTTTTGGGTTTCAAAAAGAAAAATTGAAATTAGATTTTGTTTTAATTTCAATGTGTCTTTTAATTTCTTCGATTTTCTTTTTCTTTTTTCCAATAATTCCTAAAGGTTTTCCAATTTTACCTCCAGAAATTTCTCTTTCTTTTCAAGCAGAAATTTATATTTTGAAAAAAGCCTTTTCTGAAAGTTTTAAAAATTTATTCTTGGGAACTGGTCCTTCCACTTTTGTTTTTTCATACTCAAAGTACCGATCACCTTTACTCAACAGAACAATTTTTTGGGGAACTAGGTTCCAGAGAGGTTTTTCCACTCTTTTGGATTCCTTTCTGACAAAAGGAATTTTAGAAGGTTTTTCTCTTTTGCTTTTTTATCTCTTTTTGATTTTTTTAGTTTTCAAAAATCTTTCAAAACAAAAAGAAAATTTAAATTTGAAATTAGCTTTAGGTTCAAGTTTGGTAGGTTCTATTTTCTTTTCTTTCCTTTATCCTCTTAATTTCACTTTACTTTTTTCTTTCTGGAGCCTCGTTTCGCTTTTTCTCATATTAACTGAAGAATCTAAAATTTCTTTTGATTTTTCTCTACCTGCTAGATCTATAATTTTAAATTTCCTTTTTGCTTTAAGTTTGATTTTTGCTTTTGGAACAGTTTTCTTCCAAACTAAAATCTATCTTGGAGAATTTTATTATTTGAAAAGTCAGAGAGAATATCAAAAAGGGAGAATAGATGGAGCAATTCAGTTTTTAAAGAAGGCTACCAAGGTCAATCCTTATTTTGATGCTTACTTTAGAGATCTTTCTCAATTATTTTTGGCAAAAGCCAATTTAATTTCTCAAGATAATAGTTTAAATCCCCAAGAGAAAGCAAGGTTAGCAAACTTAGCTATTGTTGAAGGAGCAGATGCTATCAATAAGGCAATTGAAATTTTGCCATTCAACGTTGCTAATTGGAACGTAAGAGGGTTCTTTTATAGAAATTTAATTGGAATTGAGAAAGCAGATCAAATTTCTCTGAGTTCTTATCAAAAAGCAATCGAACTGGAACCTAATTCTCCTTATCCTTTTGGAGAAAAAGCAAGAGTTTATATTTTGACAGCTCAAAATTTAGCAAAACTGGGAAAAGAAAAAGAGAAGAAAGAAAAATTGGAATTAGCGATAAAAAACTTAGAAGAGGCTTTAAAATTAAAACCAGATTATGCTACCGCCCACTATTTGATGGCAGTAGCTTACGATCAATTAGGGAAGTTGGATTTGGCAATTTCAAAATTAGAAGAAACAAAGAAAATAGTTCCTCGAGATTTTGGAGTTGCTTTTCAATTAGGCCTTTTGTACTGGAGAAAAGGGGAAATTGACAAAGCCAAAAAAGAATTTGAAAGGACCTTGAGTTTAAATTCTAATTACCAAAACGCAAAGTATATGCTAGGTTTGGTTTTAGATTCAAAAGGAGAAAAGGAAAAAGCAAAAGAAATTTTTGAAGAACTCTCTGTTCAAAATCCAGAAAATCAAGAATTAAAAAGAATTTTAGAAAATCTAGAAAAAGGATTCCCAGCTTTAGAAGGAATTACAACTTCTCAACCCCCAATTCAAGAAACTCCACCTGAAATTTCAAAATAATGAATGAAGATTTTCTAGATAAAGAAAAATGGATAGCAATTTTAAATACCATCGATGATGGGCTTTTAATTTTCAATAAAGAAAAAAAACTTTTGTTGATTAATAGAGCAGCTAAAGATTTTTTTGAAGTAGGGGAGGAGATTTTGGGAAAAACAACTTTCGAATTAGCCTATCATCCAAAATTAAAGGTTCTTTTTTATCTCTTGACTGAGAAAATAAAAGAAGTTTTTAGAAAAGAATTGAAAGTAAAAGAGGATCTTATTTTAGAGGTAACTTCACTTTCTATTCTTGAAAAAGGGGAAGAATTTGGAAAGTTAGTGGTTTTGCACAATGTTACTAGAGAGAAAAGGCTTGAAAAACTAAAAACTGATTTTGTGTCCATCTCTGCCCATCAATTGAGAACTCCTTTGACTTCTTTAAGATGGTCTCTAGAATCTTTGAGATTTTCTGGAAAACTTTCTTCGGAACAATTAAAAATTCTTGACAGAGCTAAAGAATCTTTAGAAAGAATGCTCATTCTTGTGAACGAACTTTTAGATATAGTAAGGATTGAAGAAGGAAAAGAACTTTATAAGATTTCTAGAATTAAATTTGAGGAAATTTTGAAAAAAGTAATAAAAGAATACGAAGAGAAAATAAAAGAAAAAAATTTAAAATTTGAATTAAAACTTCCTTTAAAGAGAATCCCAAGAATAAAGGCAGATCCTGAAAAAATTGCTTTAGTGATTGAAAATCTTTTAGACAATGCAATAAGATACACTCCAGCTGGAGGTTCTATCACCATTTCTTTAAATTTGAATGAGAATGAATTACAATTTTCTATTGAGGATACTGGAATTGGAATTCCTGAAAAAGAAAAAAAGAATATTTTCACAAAATTTTTTAGGGCTTCAAACGCAATTAAAACAGAAACTGAAGGTTCTGGAATTGGCCTTTTTGTTTCAAAAAATATTATCGAGGCCCACGGTGGAAAAATTTGGTTTCAATCTCAAGAGGGTAAAGGTTCAAAATTTTATTTTACAATTCCAATAAAATGAAAAGAAAAATTTTAATTATTGAAGATGAAAAAGATTTAAGGTTTTTCTTGAGAACTGCTTTAACTCAAGCTGGTTTTGAAGTTAAAGAAGCAATAGATGCTGAAGAAGCTTTAGAAAAAATTAAAGAAGAAAAACCAGATTTGATTTTGCTAGATATCATTCTCCCGGGAAAAAGCGGTTTTGATTTTTTGATTGAGATAAAAAAAGATCCTGAATTTGAATCTATTCCTATAATCATTGTTTCAAATTTAGGACAGAGAGAAGAAATTCAAAAGGGTTTGGAATTAGGAGCTAAAGATTATATAGTAAAAGCTAACTTTACTCTTGATGAAATCGTAAAAAAAGTAAAGGACGCTTTAGAATAGAGTTAAAATCCTAAAAATATATTAACTTTATTCTCAGTTACTTCTAAAACTCCTCTTTTGAATTGATAAGAGATTTTTTCTTCTTT
>CAYUTJ010000003.1:31720-38030 GCA_964447735.1 uncultured Candidatus Saccharibacteria bacterium
CCTTCGACAGTTTTTTCTCTCTTTATGTATCTTCCTGGTTTTCCAGTTTGAGGAGAAACTACTGAAAAATCTTGAGTCATAAAATTGATTATTTTTTTTGCTCTGTGATATAAAATCCTATCTTCAAAAGAAAGTTCTGCTTCTCCGATAAGATCGACTATTCTCTGAAGTTCTCTTTGTCTTTCTAAAATCCTTTTAGCTTCCAAAAGCACAAAATAATGATCTTTACCTAAAAAATCAGGCGAAATCAAAGAGGAAGAAGAGGCCAAAAGATCGATTGCGGGTAATCTTCCTTCTTGATAAATATCTCTTGAGAAAATGACTACTGAATCAAAATAAGGCATTACAGCTTGAACTGCAGGGTCTGTAATATCATCTGCTGGGACATAGATAGCCTCAATTGAGGTAATAGAAGCCTCTTTTGTAGCCACTAATCTTTCTTGTAAAGTGCCAATTTCACTTTCTAAAGTTGCTTGATAACCTCCTTCAGAGGGAATGTAACCCAAAAGCGTAGACAATTCATTTCCTGCTTGTAAGAACCTATAAATGTTATCAGCGAAAAAGAAAACCTCTCTTTTTTTAAAATCCCTAAAATATTCAGCAATCGTTATTGCAGAAAGTCCAACTTTGAATCTAACGACAGCAGGTTCATTCATTTGTCCAAATACCAATACAGAAGATGGTAAAACGTTCATTTCTTTTAGAATTTGATACAACTCTGCTCCTTCTCTAATTCTTTCTCCGATTCCTGCAAAAACCACTATTCCTTTTTCTTTATTGACTAAATTGTACATTAATTCTGAAAGCAAAACAGTCTTACCAAGCCCCGCCCCTCCAAAAATTCCCAATTTCCCTCCTCTGACCAAAGGAGTGAAAAAATCAACTGCTTTAATGCCAGTTTCAATCAATTCCTTTTTTAATTCAGTTTCAGTATAAGGAGGAGATTTTTGATAAACAGGTTTTTTTTCTTTTGTTTTAATTTCTCCTAAATTGTCAATTGGATTTCCGAAAGCATCAATTGCCCTTCCTAACAGCTCATCCCCCACTGGAATTTCCAACATTTTTTTTGTTCTTTTAACCCTCATTCCTCTTTCCAGAATTTCACTTTTTTTCAAACATAAACACAAGAATTTATTTTTTTCTTTTGCTGAAATTACTTCAAGCAAGACAGAAGGATTTTCTTCCAAAACTAAAATTTCATTTTTGAAAAGTTCTTCACCAAAAAATTCAACTTCGACTACATCTCCGATAACAGATAGAATTTCCCCTTTTTGATTCATGAAATTAAATTTCCAAAAATTTCAATTTGTTTTTTGGTTGAAATTTCTCTTTTCAATTTTCTTTCTTGGAGTAAGTACATTTTTTCTAATTTTTTTGCTCTTTCTGTTGCTTCTGACATTGCTAAAACTCTAGCTGCATACCTTGCCAACTGATGTTCGAGCAAGCAAAGAGTAAAAAGAACAGTTAAAATTTCAGTTTCAAAAAAATCTAAGATAGCTTCGGGAGAAGGTTCAAACAAATACTTTTTGGCTTTTTTAATTTTTTCTTCAGGTAATACTTTTTCTGAAATTTCTTCACTCGTTGGTCTTTGGATTAATCCTCCTTCATACTTTCCGTAGAAAACAATTACTTTTTGATAATTTTTTAGAAAATCTCCAACTTCTCCAATTCTTTTAAGTTCTGGTTTTACGTCGTTCAACTCAAAATAAAACATTCTCATCCCAAAACCAGATCTCTCTGCCAAATACTTTCCAATTCTTCCAATAACCACCAAATGGGCTTTACTTTCTCTTAAATATTTTTCAACTTCATGCCAAATGTTCAAAATTAGATTTCCATACAAAGATTCATTAGCAGATAAAAAAACTATTGCTTCTTTTTCTTTTTTCTTTATTTTTTTTCTTTTGATTTTTCTTTTTTTCAATTCCAAAAAAGAAGCTGCTTGGATTCTACTGTAGGTTCTTCTCAATTCCTTAAAAAATTCTCTGTTTCTTAAAACTGTTTCTCTGATTTGCTTCATTCTTAAATTTGCAATTTCTTGATAAGCAGATGATATCTCTTTCATTAGTCTAATTGTTTCTAAATTTCTTTTTATTTCTTTTAAAGTTGCCATTTTAAATTTTCTTTAAGATTCTTTCGATAGTTGGTAAAATTTCTTCAATCAAAAATTTTAAGTGATCTAAATCTTTAATCCTTTCAATTTCAATTCCTAAACTTGGTAAAATTTTCTTTTCAGACGCTTTTAAAATTTTATCTATTTCTTTTTTCATTTCTTTCTGGGACTTTTCTTTCCAGAAATCAGAGATTAAAAGTCCCAATAAAATTATTTGGGTTTCTCTTTCGATCGTTGTTTCTGAAGTTTGATTAAAAAGTGTTTCAATCTTTTTACCAAATTCTAATATTTTCTGACTTTCTGGAGAAAGTTCAGTTCCAAATTTTACAAATTCAGAAATTCTTTTAAAATCTAAAAGTTTTTTTCTTAGAAAATTTGCAAGTTCTTTTTCTATTTTGCTTTTAGTTTGATTTCCGACTCTTGAAACAGACAAAAAAATATTTACTGCTGGCCTTTTTCCTTTTCTAAATTCGACAATATCGAAAAATATGTGTCCGTCTGTCATTGCCATTAAATTTGTCTGGATATAACCTGAGAGATCATTTTCTAATGTTTCAGCTACAGGCAAAGCAGTGATACTTATTTCTTTTCCATTTCTCTTAATATTTCCAGCTCTTTCCAAAAGAGCAGCATGAACGTGAAAAATTTCTCCAGGATAGCAATCTCTGCCAGGATTTCTTTTTAACAAGAGCGAAATTTCTCTGTAAATCTTTGCATGAGTGGTTAGATCATCAAAAATAATTAAGACATTTTTATTTTTCTCTCTAAAATATTCTGCAATCGCCATTCCACTATAAGGAGCCAAATAATTTAAAGTAGCAGAATCATCAGGAGTAGTGTGGACGATAACTGTTTTTTTAAAAGCCCTTTTTCTTTTTAGATACTCTTCCACCAATTTTATTGCGGTATCTTTTTTTGAAATTCCAACATAAACGCAAATCGTTCCCTTTTTAGCTTGGGAAACTATTGTCTGCAATAAAAAAGTTGTTTTTCCAGTTTTAGCGTCTCCAATTACTAATTCTCTTTGGCCATAACCTAATGGAACAAAAAGATCGACAATCATTACTCCAGTTTCAAAAGGGACGTTTATCATTTTTCTTTCCATTATCGAAGGGGCAGGTTCTTTAATTTTTTTTGGTTTCCTTTCTCCTTCTATCGGTCCTAAATTATCTAAGGGCCTTCCCACAGGATCGATAATTCTTCCCAAAATTCCTTCTCCGACTAAAATTTCAAAAGGTCTCCCCGTTTTTGTTACTTTCTCGCCAACTTTTAAATCTTCGCTTTCTATCATTAAAACTTCTGCAAAATCTTTTTTTAAACCATGAACAATCCCCCTTTTTCCGCTTTCTGTAACGATCATTTCTTCTTGCTTTAGAGAAGGCAATCCAGAAACAAAAGCTACAGAATGAGAAAAGGAATCAATGTAACCTATTTCCTTTGTTGCCTCAAGATAAAATTTGAATTCTTCCATATTTACCCTAAAATCATTTTTTCAATTTTCTTTGATAAAGAAAAATCAAAAATTTTCCCTCCAAATTCAAAAACAATTCCACCGACTATTTCCGGATTGACTCTAACGTCCAAAATTACTTTTTGCTGGAAGTTTTTTTCAAAAAAATCTAAAATCTTTTTTAAAAAATTTCTTTTTGGCTCAAAGGCAATCTCAATTTTCAATTGAGGAATTTTTAAAAGATGTTTTTTTAAGTTTTCAAAAAATTTTTTATTTCTTTCTGGATTTTTTGAAATTAAATTTTTTCTTTCTAATTCTTGAATGAAAATTAAAAAATCCTCAGATATTTTTCCTTTAACTTTTTCTGAAAGCGGAAGTTCTATTTTTTGAAAAACAAACTTTTCTACCGTTCCTATTTCATCAAGACAAAAGGCTAAATCTTGTTTTGTTAAAAATTTTTTTGAAAATTCTTCAAAGATTTCACTTTCCATTTTAGAAACTTAATTCCTCTTTCGCTTTTTCTAGTGCTGTCATTACCAATCTCTCATGGGTTGAGAGATCTATTGTTTTTCTCAAAACCTCCTTTGTTATTTTGCTTAAAACAGAATAAAATTTTTTATTAATTTCTTTTATTTTTTCTTTTTTATAATTTTCAACTTCTATTTTTGATCTTTCTAGTTCTGCTTTTAAATCCTCTTGGAATTTTCTTAAAATTTCAGCGAATTTTTTCTCTAAATTTTTTCCTAAAATCTCAGACTTTTCTTTAACTTGTTTTAAAAATTGATTTTGAGTTTCAGCAAATATTCTTTCAAGATTTTTATTCAATTTTTCAGTTTTTTCTTTTGTTTGGGCCAAAATTTTATTTTGAGTTTCTTGTGTAATTTTCTCGATTTCGCTTGTTTGTTCTTTTAATCTTTGAACAAAATTTAAAGTTTGAGTTTTAATACCTTCTTTCTGTTGTTGAAGTTCTTTAGTCAATTCCTCAAAAACCTTTTTATATTCATCTGTAATTTTTCTTTGTTCTTTTTCAATTTCTCCTCTTAAAAGTAAAAGATTCCTTCTTACTTCTTCTACAATCAAACCTTCGATTGTTTTTCTAAATGTTTCTGAGATTTCCAAGGTTAAGGTATTTTTTAAGGTTTCTTTCTTTTCTTTTTTAAAAATTAAAAACACAACTAATACAAAAAGCAAAAGAGAAAGGGAACTTAGAGCATAAATTGCAATCATTAATTTTTCCATATTAGTAAAGTATAATAAGAACCGCAGCTGAAAGTCCAGCCAAAGTTAAAAGAAAAATTCCGATCAAATTTATAATCATTGTTGTTTGAATTGACCTTTTTGCTAAGGGATTTCTCCCCATAGCATCAATTCCTCTTTGCAAGGTTCTTACAAAAAAGTAAAAACCAGCAAAGAAAAAGGAAGCTCCCAAAATTCCTCCGAGGAGATATCTTATTAATTTGGGTACATTTTCTGGTTTTCCTAACATCTCCCAGATTCTTGCGCTAATACTTGAGATTTTAGGAGAAAGATTCTGAAATTGCACATTGACATCTACTTTGATTAGTCCTTCTTCTTGATTGAAATTCTCCAAAGCTCTTCCTAAAACAAAACCTGATTCTGTAGCTTTTTGTCCAACTCCAGGTTTTTTTGAAGTAGTAATAAAATCTCCAACTTTTATTTCTCCATTAATATTACTTACTCTCACTAAAGTTTCACCTAAAGTCACAACGGGTAGGGTAGTGGTGGTTTCTTTTCCAAAAACCAAAATTGGATTTTCTCCAACGACACCAACCATGTTTGGATCGTAAGGAGTTTTTGATCTAAAAATTCCTTCTGGAGTTTGAGAGACAATATCTCCTAATCTAACTTCAGGATCTGCAATTTCCAAATTTTTTGCAACGATCGGAACCGTTTGAGAAAACAAATTCTCTAAAAATAAAAAGTTTCCCAAAAACAAAATTAAAATTAACAAGAATTTTTTTGAAAATCTCATTGTTTCATTTTATCTTAATCATCTTATTTTTTGAATACTCAAAAATGAGATTTAAAAGATAATCTTCTTTTGACTTTAAATCTTTTTTTCTCATATTAAATCGAAAAGAATACTCACCAAGATAAAAAGGAAGTTTTTCTCTTCTGATCCCCCCTTTTTCAGAAAGCTTTCTTTTTAAATATCCCCAGAAGATAGAGAGAATATCAACTCCCTTTTTTCTTGGAGTTAATCTAAAAAGTGAACCTTTGAAAACTATTCCTACATTTTCTATCCACTTTTCAGAAAGATTTAATTTTTCTTTTTTCTTCAAAAAGGATTTTACTTCTGAAGGCTTGATGTTTAAAAGGGGTTTAGCATAACATTTTTCTTTTTCACAAAAAATTCCAATGATTATTTCATTCTTTCTTCTTCTTTCTTCTTCTTTCTTCTTCTTTTTTCCTTTTAATGCATTTTTAAGCTCATTTTCGAAAAATTTTTCGTCAATTTTTATTTTCCCATTGAAACTCTCTACTACTTTTTTCGTAATTAATATTCGGAGAACGTTTAAGATCTTCAAAAGTTTATATTTTGAGATTTTTATTCTTTCTAAAATAATGTTGGTGGAATGTTCCAGAAGAAACTCAGAAATGACCTCTTTTAACGTTGAATTTGAAATTTTGAATATGTTTTCTTTAGGAGTAAAAAGATAACGGCAATTTTTACATTTTAATCTATTGTCTTTTGTCTTCCAAAATTCATTTCTTCCGCATTTTGG
>CAYUTJ010000004.1:0-23691 GCA_964447735.1 uncultured Candidatus Saccharibacteria bacterium
AACGAATAATTTCTTTTAAATTTTTTACCATTCTTGAATTTTAACTTTTTTTATTTCAGTTTCAAGTAATTATATTAAATAAAATTTTACCTTATACTTATCTTCCGAATAAAAGTCTTCCTCAATTCAAAGAAATTGCGTTTTCCCGCTCTTTTCAATTTTTTGAACTAATTTTCTTACATCTTGAGACTTATCTTTTGGACAAATGAATACCACATCCTCAGTGACTACAACGATTAGATTCTTTACTCCGCAAGTTGCTACTAATTGAGGAGTTGATCCATAAACAAGAATATCTTTCGAATCAATACCAAAGAAATTCCCTTTAATATAACTTTTCTTTTTTCCAGCTAAACATTCTTTTAAAGCTGACCAACTTCCAATATCAGACCATCCAAAATCAACTGGTAAAACAGCATTTTTTGAATAGTTTTCTAAGATTGAATAATCAAAGGAGGCAACATCCATTTTTAAATATTCTTTTTTCAAAATTTTTTTGAAGTTTTTCTTTCCAAAATTTTTTCTCAGGACTTGATAAATTCGCCAGTTATCTAAAACATACTTTTTTGCTAAGTTTTCTATCAATTCTGGAACAAAAATAAAGATTCCCGTATTCCAAAAGAATTTTTTTGACTTCAAATACCTTCTTGCTCTCTCTAAATTTGGTTTCTCTTTAAAGAATTCAACTTGGAAGAAGGAAAATTTTCCAATTTTTTTCAACAATTTCCCTTTTTTAATGTATCCTAAACCCACGTCGGGAGATCTCGGTCTTTCTCCAAACAAAAGAATATAGTTTTTATTTTTACTTGCAAATTCCACTCCCATTTTAATAGCTTCAATAAAATTTTTCTCTTTTTTTATTAAATGATCTGAAGGGAAAATAACTACTGGTTCTTTTAATTCTTTTTGAGAAAGATAACAAAAAAATAACAAAAAAGCGGCCACTCTTTCTCTAAAAGCAGGCTCTAAAATTATGTTCTTTTTTGGAAATTTTGGAAGTTGAGATTCTACTTCTTTGAGAAAAAATTCATTCGTAGAAATAAAAATATTCTCAGGTTCCGCAATAGATAATGCTCTTTTGAAAGTTATCTGAAAAAGTGATGAATCTCCAAAAAATTTTTGGAACTGTTTGGGTTTGAAACTTCTTGAAATAGGCCAAAGCCTAGTTCCTCTTCCTCCTGCTAAAATGAGAATTTTCATATATTGAAATCTTAACAGGGAAAGAAATTTTCGTCAAAATGACTAACGCACTTTCTCCCAAGTAGGAGTTTGTCTACCTAATACTCCATTTATTACTCCAACTAGTGCCGCTAAATTTACCATGCAAAAATAATAAGGTAAATTAATGAATTTATTTAACTTTTTTCCTTTTTTATCTAATATATAACCTAAAATAGCTAAAAGGTAAAAAAGAATCTGGCCAATGAATAAGATTAAATAGAAAGGTTTGTCTAATAAAAAGAGATTGTTAAGGAATAAAAACAGCAAAAAAAATCCAATCAGCCATCTTAAAATTTTATGGGAAATTAACTGGAAAATTAAAAGAAAGCGAAGTTTTTTAAAACTTTCTTTAAGTAAGATCAAGCCACTTCTGAAATGCCAACCAATTATCACAACTTTTCTTTTAAATTCTCGTTTCGTTTCTGGATAAACTTCTTCTTCAGAAATAGCCTCTGGTTCCCAAACAACCCCATAACCTTGTTGGGCTACTCGAATTGGCAATTCAAAATCATCTCCACGATATTCAGATAAAGGATTGTAAAGATTTTTTCTTAAAGCATAAATCGAACCATGGGCTCCTAAAACTGAATGAAGTTTACTTTCTAATTTTTTAATAAACGTATCGTATTTCCAATAAATTGTCTCTCCTTCCCCAACTGCTACTTTTTTAGGATTGATATATCTTAATTCCCCACAGACACAACCAATCTTGGGATCAGCAAAACTCCTCACCAGTTTCTTCAAAGCGTCTTTTTTAAACATTCCGTTAGCGTCTGTCAGAACAATAATTTCTCCTTTGCACTTGGGCAAAGTTCTAAAAATTGTATATTGCTTTCCTTTTCTTCCTTTAAATTCAATAAGTTTCACTCCTTTATCTTTGTACTCTTTTACTATTTCATTTGTTCTATCATTGGATTCTGAAGCTACAATAATCTCTAATTTTTCTTTTGGATAATCTAAAGCCAAACTATTTTCAATTTTCTGCCTAATTATTTTTTCTTCATTGTAAACAGGAATTAAAAGAGAAACTGAAGGAAAAATTTCTTTTTTTTCAACTTTTTTCCCGAAAAGAAAGCCTAAAATAAGCAAAATTAACGGATAACCAATGTAACAATATAGAATTAGAAAAATCAAAATCCAAAAAAACTCTTCAAGCATTGATAGTTTTTTGAATCCAATAATAGGTTATTTTTAAACCTTCATCTAAACTAATTTTTGGTTTCCACTTTAATATTTTTTTCATTTTTCTGATATCTGCTTTTCTAGAAAGAGGCCCTACAGGTTTTTTTAAATCATATATTGGTTTTATTTTTTTTCTTGAGATCTTAATAATTTTTTTAGCGATTTCGTTTATTGAAACAGCTTTGCCAGAACCTATGTTTAAAGTTAGAGGCGAAACCTTTGAAATCGCTCTTTCCATTTTAATTAAAGCTTCAACGCAATCTGTAACATATATGTAATCTCTACTTTGTTTTCCATTTCCCCAGATTGTAAATTTCTTTTTGGGATAAAAAATTGCTTTTTTGATTAAATCAGAAATGGCATGAGATCTTTCATTGAGAGGTTCGTTGATTCCATAAACATTAAAAATTCTGGCAATTCCTACTTTAATTTTTTTCATCAAATTAAGTTGAATTTCTCCTAATATTTTTGCTAAACCATAACCACCGTCTGGATTCAAAGAAAGTTTAAATTTAAATTTTTGATTTTTTAAAATTTTCTCTATTGCTAAATCTCTTTCATAAAAAACAGCTCCAAAAGAAAATTGTTTTTCTAAAGGATAAACTGCACAACTTGAAGTATAGATGATTTTTTTTATTTTTCTTTTAAGAGAGGCTTTAAAAACATTACTATCTATAGCTAAATTTTCTGTAAGGGCTAAAAGTTCATCAGATTCTGACTCATGTAAAAATTTAATCCCTCCCACTCTAGCTGCTAAATGATAAACTATTTCTCCGTCTTTTAGAGCTTCTAATGCCTGAGAAAAATCTGTCAAATCCAATTTTCTAAACTCAAAATCAGTTTTTTTTAACCCTAAATTCCAAAGATTCTCCAATTTTCCAGAGGAGAGATTATCAACTACGATTACTTTTCTTTTTTTTTGAACTAATTTTTTAACCAAATGACTTCCAATAAATCCTGCACCTCCTGTAACAATAACTTTATTTTTTGACATAACCTACTTGTTTTAAAATTCTTCTTGTAGCAATCCTTACAGCTTCATCTGAAGTATGTTTTGGTTGCCAGCCTAATTTTTTCATTTTTTCAATACTAAAATGAATTACGGGTGCATCACCTTTCCAACCTCTTCTCCCTCCAGTGAATCTAAATTTGACATTTTTCAACCCCATTTCTTCAACAACGATTTCGGCTACCCTTTTAATTGAAGTAAATGTATCAGTTCCCAAATTGAAAATATCACATTGTAATTCTGGATTTTCAAATTTAGCATGATAGAAAGCATGAAACATTCCTTCAATACAATCTTCAACTAAAAAGAAAGGTTTTTCTTGGGTACCATCGCCTAAAATTTCTAATTCTTTCGGGTTTTTTCTTAATTTTTGAATAAAATCGAAAATTACTCCGTGATTCATTCTATCTCCAACTACATTCGCAAATCTAAAAATCCAAGCCTGAATTCCAAACAAATGAGAATAGGCTGACATTAATCCCTCTCCAGCTAATTTTCCAGCTCCGTATAAATTAATTGGAAGGAGGGGCCCAAAACTTTCTGAGAGAATAGTATTCGGAGCATCTCCATAAACGCAAGCTGAAGAGGTAAACAAAATTTTCTTTATTCCCAATTGCCTCATTGCTTCCAAAACATTCCAAGTGGCAATGGTACAATTCTTAAGATCTTTGTCTGTTTCTTTTCTTCCCCGTGGAATATCAGTATTGGCTCCCAAATGCCAAATTACTTCTTGTTCTTTCATTGCTTCTTTTAAAGTTTCGAAATCCAACATATCAGCTTTAATAAATTTAAAATTTCTCTTTCCTAAAAGATGTTTAATATTCTCTCCTGAAACTAAGGATAAATTATCGTAAACTGTAACATTCTTTCCCTCAGCAATTAATCTATCTGCTAAATGGCTTCCAATAAAACCTGCACCACCTGTAATGAAATGATTTTTAAATTTTTGATTTTCCATAATTTTAAATGGTATTGAATATCTCGACTATTTGTTTTGCTGTTTTTTTCCAACTAAATTTTTGTACTCTTTCAATTCCTTGTTCTCTTATTTTATCATAAAAATTCTTGTTTTCTAATAGTTTTATTATATTTTTAGCAAATCCTTCATAATCTTTTGGATCATGCAAAAGACCTCCCTCTCCTATGATTTCTGGTAAAGATGAAATATTAGAAGCAATTACTGGTAGTCCAGACTGCATAGCTTCTAATACCGGAAAGCCAAATCCCTCATAAAACGAAGGGAAAAGAAAAACCGTAGCTAAATTGTAAATATAAGGGAGATCGGTACTTTCAATAAACCCTTTATATTGAATGTTTTTTCTCTTTTTTATCTCATCCAAATAAACTTTTCCGCGATGTCCTATTCTTCCAAAAAGTAAAATTGGTACTCTTGTTCTTTCTCTTAATAGATCAGCGATTTTTACTATCCCTTCAATATTTTTTCTCTCTTCTAAAACTCCAACATAGAGGATAAATTTCTCTGGTAAATTATATTTTCTTTTTAATTTTTCTTTTTGATCTGAGTTCAATTCTCTTGATTGAAAGATCTCATCTGCTGCTGGATAGATGACTTTTATTTTTTCCTCTGAAACGCTATAAAACTTAATTATGTCTCTTTTTGAACACTCTGAAACAGTAATGATTAAATCACTATTTTTAATTGATTTTGGTAAAACAAAATCGACATATTTTCGATAATAGAATGGGTGAAATTTTTTATCTATTTTATGAAAAACATCATGAATGACAATGACACTTTTTATTTTTAGTTTCTTTAAAGGCAAAAAATGATTGGGAGAAAAAAACAAATTAATTTTATACTTTTTAAGATATTTCGGCAAAACAAAATTTAACCAAAAAGGAGAGAACGTTTTTTGGAAAATACCTTTGGGAACAAACTTTATTGTAGAAATACTTTTTATTCTTTCTCTCTCAAATTGTGATAATTTTCCGTAAGAAAAAAGAAAATACTCATTATCTTTATCCATTCCAGGAATGTTTTTTAAGATATTTAAAAGATACCGGCCCACACCGGTCATCTTTTTTTCTAGTAACCTTGCATCAATTCCTATTCGCATATTTTTTCATTACTTCTTCATATAATTTCTCGTGCTCTCGAGCCATTTTTTCTAAGCCAAAATGTTGTTTTATTCGTTGATATCCTCTCTCGCCCATTTCCCTTGATTTCTCTGGGTTTTTTAATAAAAAAATGATCTTCTCAGCTATCGCCTGAGGATTCTTTGGGGGAACTAAAAACCCTGTTTTTCCATCTATTATTATCTCAGGAATACCTCCTACCTTAGTAGCTATTACTGGCTTTCGTGCCACCATTGCTTCTAAAATTACTGCTGGCACACCTTCTTTTATCGAAGGAAGAACCAAAATTTCGATGTTTGATAATAAGTAATTCAGATTCTGAATAAATCCAGTAAAAATTACTTTTTCTGAGATCTTTTTTTCTTCTATTAATTCTTCTAATTTTTTTCTCTCCCTTTCCTCATAAACATTTGAAGTACCACCAACAATTAAAAAATTTACGTTATTTACTTCATCAATTTTTTTTAAAACAATGTGGGCTGCTTCTATGAAATCTTGCTGTCTTTTTTGTTCTGGATCTATCCTTCCTATCATAGCTACAATTGGTTTATCTATCCATTTATTATTTATTTTTACTCTTTTCACGCTTTCACTTTTAATTTTATGAGAGATTGCTCCTTTTGCATCTATTCCATCGTATATAATTTGAAATTTTGAAATATCCAAATGCTCTTTTTGAGCTACTGATACATAATTTTTACAAATGCTGATGGTTTTGTCTGAAAATTTAATGAGAAGTTCCACAAGTCTTTTATATTTGAAGATTTCATCCACAGTGTGAAGAGTCCAAAGAAATGGTTTTTTTAGAATTTTAGCTACTATCAAGCTAAAGAGGGCTGAGTAAAACAAATTTGCCTGAATAATATCTACTTTCTTTTGTTTTACAATCTGTAAAGTTTTGAAGGTCAAATAAGCAAAATTAGGAAACTGTAAGAATGCTTTTAAAATTTTATTTTCTAGAATTAAATTTTTTGTTTTTAAAGCAAAAAAGTCAATCTCTCTTTTTTTTAACTCTTCTATAAACTTTTTATTCTCAATAGCACAAAGGACTACAGGATAGTAATTCTGTTTGTCTAATCCGTCAATCAAACGCAACAAATGATCTTGTCCTCCTGCATATATATAATGAGTATCAATGTATAATATTTTTTTCATAACTTTCCCCAAAAAATTTTATATTTCCAGAGTCTAAAATTAACATTTTGAAAAAGTCCTGGGAAGAATAAACTTACCAAATAATATAAGAAATATTTTGGATGTGGATAATTCAGAAAGGCTTTTAAGAGATGTTTTCTTCCTTTTTTTATCTCCCCTGCTTTTAAAAACTCACGGCCTATTTTATTATGAAAAAATCCAAGAGCTTTTCTACCTTGTTGAGAATATAAATCAAAATGTTTCTGATAAAATCCTTCTATTTCCTCGATTGATAAAACAGAAGACCCAGAAACTTTTCCAGGAGCAGGATAACAATGATATATTCTTAAAACTTCAGGAAGACATTGCCACTTATGATTTTTTAACACTCTAATTCCAAAATCCAAATCTTCAAATACTTTTTTTTCGTCATACCATAAATTTTCTTTAGTAAAAATTTCTTTTCTAATAACACAACCGTTACCAATAGATTGTTGCCAGAATGGTACATTCCAATTACATTTTGCTTCACCGATCTTTTTCCCACTCCATGTCCTTAACTCAGCATGAGTGATCACCATTACAATATCTTCTTTTTCTTCTAAGATTTTTACTGTTTTCTCTAAAAATTGTGGCAATAAGATATCATCGTCATCTAAAAAAGCAATATATTTTGAATCAGGGCTAGATTCCCTCACTCCCTGGTTTCTTGCTTTGGGCATATTTCCTCTTTTTTTGTTGTGAATATATTTTATTCTAGGATCTTTAAAAGTCTGAACTACTTTTTCAGTTTCATTATTTTCACTATCATCGATAATAATAATTTCAAAGTTTTGATAAGTTTGATTTAAAACACTTTGTATTGCCTTATCAATTTTGTCTGCCCTATTATAAGTAGGAATAATAACACTCACTTTTGGACCAATTTTATTTTTTAAGTTTCTCATGAATTTTTTGAATCCTATATAATAGATTTTCAAAGTAAAAATTCTGAGCAAATTTTGGAAATAACCAAAAAAGAAAATATAGAAGATAGTTAAGACGGGGTTGTAATAGGAATGATTTTAAGAAAAATTTTCTTCCTTTTTTTATTTCACCTGATCGACAATATAACTTTCCTATCCAATAATAAAATAAAGCTAATGGTTTTTTGCCTAAACTTTGATAGTAGGAGAAATGTTTTTTAAATAAATAATCAATGGACTCTATTGACAGGGGAACAGTTGAAAGAGTACTTTTTTTAAAAAATGGATAGTGATGATAGTATCTCTGTAATGCTTCTGGTATTGATTCAACTTTATGATTTTTTAAAACCCTAATTCCAAAATCCCATTCTTCAGAGCGTATTAGTTTTTCATCAAACCAAATATTTTTTTCTGTAAATAGAGTTTTTCTTAAAACAGCACCATTACCCAAACCAGTATTCCAAGATTCACAAACGTTAATACTTTTTCCAATTTTAGTTCCATTATCGAATAAATGTTCTGAGGATGGTACGACTCCTATTAAATCTGGTCTTTTTTCTAATTTTTCTATGGATTTCTCTAAAAATTGAGGTAAAATTTCATTATCATCATCTAGAAAAACAATGTATTTAGATTCAGGACTTGATTCTCTCACTCCCTGATTTCTTGCTTTTGAAAGATTTGTCTTTTTCTTATTGTGAATATATCTAATTCTTTTATCATTGAAATCCTCAACAATTTTTTTTGTTTCATCATTAGTACTATCATCGATCACTATTACTTCAAAATTCTTATAGGTTTGATTTAAAACAGATTGAATTGCTCGTTTAAAAAATTTTGGTCGATTATAAGTAGGAATGATTACGCTTACTTTTGGATAATTTTTCATATTCTATTTTTACACCAAATTACCATATCGCCATTTTTATAACTTAAGATTTTACTAATTGCAAGCATCAAAACGGCCGGCAATCCAGTCAGAAAATAATCTTTAAGATAAGCCCCAAAATGCATAAATTCTGTAAAGAAAGTCCCTCCAACTATTGCCTTTTCTTCTTCATTTATCCTTTTGTGTTTTAAAATTTTCGCTGTTTTTAAAACCAAACCTAATCTCAATTTACTGTTTAAAGATTCCATCAAAAATTTTAATTGGTCAGTGTAATCTATTCGAATAATTTCAAAACCAACTTTTTCAAATAAATTAAAAATTGCTTTTTCGTTCCAGCGAGTCAAATGATGAGGAGGAAAATCAGCTGGCCACAAATTAGGTAAGATTCTTTCACGAGAAGGAGTACTTATAACTGCTATTCCTTCTTTTTTTAGAAGATTTTTTATATTTTGTAAAAAATTTAAAGGATTATCTAAATGCTCTAAAAGTTCAAAAGCGGTTATTAAATCAAATCGTGGAATGTTTTCAAGCGTAAAAAACTCTTCACAGGAAATTGGATAGACATTTTCTAACTTAAAATATTTTTTAGCAAAGTTTATAGCATTTTTATCAAGATCAACTCCCCAAACTTTACATCCTTTTTGTTTTAAAATAGCTATTAGATCCCCCGTTCCACAACCTAAGTCTAAAACCTTCCCGCAAACTGAAAATTTTTCATAAGTTTTTAAAAATTTTTTATGATAGCCATATAAAATTTTAGGTTTTAGTGTATCTCTTACGATATAACTTCTTTCATAATGTACTATCCCAGGATTTTTGAAAGGTATCCAAAATTGAACATCACATTTCGAACACTCAAAAAGAGACCATCTTCCCCATTCATTTTGATAATCTTGAATAAATTTAAAATCAGCTTCTTCTTTACAAACTGGACACATTTTTGGTGGTTTTTGATAGGGCATGTTGTTTTTTTAACCAAACTAACATATCGCCATTTTTTTGTTTCTTTAATTTACCAATTAAAAATAAAATAAAAGCGGGCAATCCAAATAAGAAATAATCTTTAAAGTAAGCGGCAGAATGTACTATTTTAGTTAACAATTTTTTTTCTCCTATGTAAGACCCCTTATTTTGTATTGTCTTTGCCACTAATCCAAATCTTAATCTTTCAGATAGTGCGTCTAATATAAATTGAAATTGCTCAACATACTCAACCCTAACTATTCTAAAATTAAATTTTCTAAATAAATTAGAAATTGCTTTCTCATTCCATCTGCTTAAATGATGAAAAGGGAAATCTGCTTTGATGGCATTGACTAATATTCGATCTCTTGAAGGCGTACTTAAAACGATCGACCCTTCATCCTTAATGAGCTTTACCACATTTTCTATAAATTCTAATGGATTATCTAAATGTTCAATGACTTCAAAAAAAGTTATAATATCAAATCTTGGAAGATTAGAGAGCTTAAAAAAATCATCAAAAGACATAGCATAAACATTTCTTAATCCAAAATAACTTTTTGCTACTTTTATAGCGTTTTTATCAAAATCTACTCCCCAGACTTCACATCCTCTTTTTTTCAATTCAGCTAAAAATTCTCCTCTTCCACATCCGAGATCCAAGACTCTAATATCTTTTGGGATTTTCCCAAAAATTTTTAAAAATTTTCTATGATAACCGCGAGAAAGTTTTGGCCTTTCAATATTTTGGACTATATATCCCACGCATGATTGATACCATTCTTTTCCAGGAGCTTTAAAAGGCATCCAAAATTGAACTTCACATTTTGAACAT
The DNA here is from genome assembly GCA_964447735.1 of uncultured Candidatus Saccharibacteria bacterium. Lineage (GTDB taxonomy): Bacteria > Patescibacteriota > Minisyncoccia > Minisyncoccales > GBS-2 > CAYSYN01. The sequence goes on from CAYUTJ010000004.1 coordinate 10,296, forward strand.
TCGTAGAGAGACCATTTCCCCCATTCATTTTGATAATCTTGAATAAATTTAAAATCAGCTTCTTCTTTACAAACTGGACACATTTTTGGTGGTTTTTGATAGGGCATGTTGTTTTTTCTTAGCCAAGATATATAATTCTCCACCTTGAAAATTGAAAAAATAAAATAGAAAAAATGCGAGGGGATATACAGCACTTTTAATTAGAGATTTGACGAACTTATACTTTTTAAAACCAAAACAATCTCTAACCTTTTCAACTGGGCCGAAACTTTTTCTTTTTTTGAAAAGTGATTCAAGAGTAAATCTCAATCTAGCCATCACCCATCCAACGGGAATTTCTTTTTTGGTCAATATTATATCAAACGAATGACTTTCTATAAATCTTTTTAATGCTTCTAAATTCCATCTTGTTAAATGTTGATAGGGAAAGTCCCAAGGCTCTATCTCAGGAGTTATTTTCTCAAAATATCTCTCTCTATTCGGAATAGAAACAGCGAAGTAACCGCCAGGTTTTAACGCTTGAAAAGTTAATTCTAACAATTTTTTTGGTTGATCAATATGTTCAATAATCTCAAAGGCAGTGATAACATCATATTCTTCTTGTTTGTCTTTTAAAAAATTTATTACATCTTCCTGATAAACATTATCTATTCCTAAATGATACCTTGCAATATTCACAGCTTTTTTATTGAAATCTACGCCTTCTACTTCGTATCCCAAATTTTGCATAACTACTAAAAATTCACCAGTCCCACAACCAAGATCCAAAAGCTTTTTTCCTTTAGGATCTTTAAAAGGAAGGTGTGTGATAAACTGATTCATATTCCAATAATCTTTCACCATCAACCAACAATTTTCTCTGTTTAATATATTGAGTTTGCTGGTATAATCGACATCTTCTTCATATTTTTTCTCGCATACCTCCTCAAAAGGCATCCAAAATTGAACTTTACATTTTGAACATTCATAGAGAGACCATCTTCCCCATTTATTTTGATAATCTTGAATAAATTTAAAATTGGCTTCTTCTTTACAGACTGGACAAATTTTTGGTGGTTCTTGGCAGGGCATAAAAGGACAAAACGAAAAATTCTCTTCGTTTTTAAGCGGAATTTGTTAAAAGCTAAGCTTCTTTTACTTCGATTTTTTCGCCGTTTAATTTCACAGTTAAAAGATATTTTGGATTAAATCCCATTTGAATTAGTTTTCTCACCCCGCCGTAATCCACTTTATTAAAAATTACTCCAATATCAACAACTTTAGCTCCTATTTTTTGTATTCCTTCAATTAAAGAAATTAGAGTCCCGCCTGTTGAAATTAAATCATCGATAATTAAAACTTTGTCTCCTTTCTGAATTCCGTTAATATAAAAAATTCCGTTGTCATAACCTGTCACATAGTTGACTTGAATTTCATCTAAAGTGAATTTTCTCCTTCTAGTAGCAATAATTAAAGGAAGTCCTGTTTTCAAAGAAACGGTTGTTGCAATATGAATTCCCATTGCTTCTGGAGTTAAAATTTTGTTGGCTTTTTGCCAGTTTAATTTCTCCAACAATTTTTCAGCACAGTCTTCTAAAATCGAAGGCTCAAGAGGAGGCTCTTGCTCACAAATTGCATTAACAATATACCTATAATTACCCCTCTTTACAATTTTTGCTTTTTCTAATTGTTTTTTGAATAATTCTAAGCTCATTTATTTTTCCTCTAATTCTTTCATTGCCTTTTGGGCATCTGTTAGAAATTGCAAAACTGTCTCTTTTGTTCTTGCGCCCAAAAAGCATTTCAAAAGGACATGAGGAGGAATAGTCAGAATATGAGCTCCAGTTCTTGCCCAATACTCAACATTCTCTGGACTCCTCACTGAACCTACAATAATTTCGATTCCTTCAAATTTATGAAGATCTAACCATTCTCTAACTGATTTTATTACTTTAAAGGCTCTTTCAACTCCTTGTTCTTCTGAAATTCTCCCTCCAAAAATACTAATGAAACTATACCTTGGTTTCCTCCTAGTTTCGTCTCTAGCACTTTTTAAAGCTCTCGCTGCTAAAATTGCTTGGTTAAAAGTGGTCATTGCAGTAACATTTATCGAAATTCCTTCTTTTGTTAATTGATAAATCGCTGGCAAAAGTGATTTTCCTTCCCTATCAGTAATTGTCACTTTAATGGCTACATTATCTGCCCACTTGCTATACTCTCTAGCTTGTTTAATTATTTCCTCAACTTTATCTGAAGTAACCTCAGCGCTTACTGGATAAGGATAAATTAAATCTGCAATTTCAATTGTCCTCTTTTTTACTCCTTCAATTCCACCTTTAACACCACATTTCAAACAAATAGTTGGATTTGTCGTTACACCCTGACACAATCCCATCTTTAAATATTTTTTAATTTCTTCTAAATCTGCTGAATCAATAAAAATTTTCATATTTCTTGAATTGATTTTTTAATAACCTTTAAAGCTTCTTCTAAATTATTCACCAAAAAATCACAATTGTTTTGAATTTCCTTATTATAATCTTTTTTTATTAAAATCACTTTACATCCTGCTCTTTTTCCTGCTTCAACGTCTTTCCAAGTATCACCAATAAGAAAAGATTGTTTTAAATCAATTCCATATTTTTTTGCAGCTTCTAATATCAAACCTGGTTTTGGTTTTCTACAATTGCAATGATCATCATCGTCGTGAGGGCAAATCATAATCTCGTCTATGGGTAAGTTCTGAATTAAAAATTGATTCATTTTCTCTAATTCTTCTTTTTTTAGAAATCCTCTTTTGACATCTGGTTGATTAGAAACAACAATTTTTAAAAACCCCATTTCTTTAAATTTTGTTAAAACTTTTTTTACATCTGGTAAAATCTCAAATTCTTCAAATCTCCAAGGAGAAGAAACTTTACCATTTCTGAAAATTACTTTATTTATTACTCCATCTCTGTCCAAAAAGATTGCTCTTTTAACTTCTTTCATGTTTTTCAATTTCTTTTATCAGGTTTGAAAGCAAATGATCAATAACCATTTGGAAATCTTCAGTATGGGGTGTAATCCGCGATTCATTAATGCAAGGAATTATTAAACAAGCATCTGCATTCTTTGCTGTAGCTCCTGTTGCTTTTCCCACAACTCCAACAATTTTTGCTCCAATTTTTTTAGCATAATCTATAGCCAAAACTAAATTTTTTGAAGTAGTCTCTGTTCCCCCACTTACTGAATAGATAAAGAGGCAATCTTTAGAATTTAATCTATGCATTTCTAACTGTCTTTTAAAGATTGACTCCCAGCCTTCATCGTTTGCTAAAGCAGTTAAGAGTCCAACATTATCTGAAAGACAAATAGTGGGAATGTTGGCAATTTTATTAAAATCGTTAGTTGCGTGAGAACCAGTTGCTGCGCCTCCTCCAACTCCTAAGAAAAAAATTCTTCCTCCGTTTCTTTTAACTTCTAACAAAATATCTAAAATCTTCTCGACTGCTTTTCGATCTATTTTTTCAGCAATTTCTGCTGTTTCTTTTAAATATTCATTTATATATTCTCTTTTTTCCATTTTTTACCTTATATCTGCTATTACCTTTACGCCTTCAAAATCAAAGTGGAAGGGTTCTTCTTTTAAACCCTCTTTTTTCATTGCTTGCCTCAAATTATCTTTTCTTCCTTCACAATAAAAAAGGAAAAATCCACCTCCTCCAGCTCCTATTAATTTTCCTCCGATAGCTCCATTTTCTTTTGCGATTTGATACCAACGATTGATTCTTTCATCTGAAGTTCCTTTCCTCTTTATTTTTTCTTGCCAGTGGAGGTCAAGTAATTCTCCGAATCTTCGAAGATTATTACTCATTAAGGCTTTTTTAATTTCTCTTCCAATTTCTTTCACTCTATGTAAATTCTCAATCATCTCTTTTTTTCCTTCTAATGTAGCCTTTTCTTGATGTTTCAGAGCTTGCCTCGATTCTCTTCTAATCCCTGTGTAAAAAAGTAAAAGATTGTTTTCTAATTCTCTAACTGTTTCTGGAGCAATTTTGTGAGGATAAAGAGGTTCAACAGTAACATTTCCTTTTTTATCTGCATGAAAAGCAGTAATACCTCCGTAAGCTGAAATGTATTCATCTTGCTTTCCTGAGGGTTCTTTTAGAATGTCTATAGCAATGTGACAAGCTTTTTCTGCAATTTCTTTTCTGGTCGGTAATTCCCAACCAGCTGTATTTTTCATGAAAGCATAAAGTCCGGTTAGCAAAGCAACAGTAAAACTTCCAGAACTTCCAAGGCCTGTGTGGGAAAAAATATCAGCAATTGAAACAATTTCTAATCCTCCATCAATTTTTAAAAGTTTTAAAGCTTCTCTGACAATTGGATGCTCAACTTGGTCTGGAGTGTCGACTTCTTCTGTTTTTGAATAACTAATTCTTAATGTATTTTGAAATCTTTTATTAACGATAACATAAACGTATTTGTTAATCGCAGCTGAAATCCACTCTCCTTCATACAAAGAATAATAAGAAGGTAAATCCGTTCCTCCTCCACCGATTGAAATTCTCAATGGAGCCCTGACGATAATCATTTTCTTATTATACTATCTGAATTTAACCTTTGTCAATCCTTAATATTAAACACCCTCCTAAAATAATTAAAACCCCACCAATTAAACTAAATTTCGTAGGAATTTCAGAAAAAATTAAAAAAGCGTAAGTTGTTCCAAATAAAGGTTCAGCATATCCCAAAATTCCAGCTTCTTGCGCCTTTACTCTTTTGATTCCTTGAAAGTGTAAAAAAGTAGCTAAGATTCCAAAGGTCAGAGCAAAAATTAAAAGCCAAAAAAATGGCAAAGACAAAGAAAGTTGAGGAAGAACAAATGGTATTAAAATAATTGAACCTACTAAAGATTGGTAAAAAATGAGAGTATAAACAGAGAGATCTCTTAATAAATATTTGTAGAGAATAATAGAAAAAGCGTAAGAGAGACCAGAAGCTATACCAGCAAGAATTCCTAAAAAATTCTCAAAATTTATATTCAAACTTTCTGATAACATCAAAAACAATCCCAAAAAAGAGATTATTAGAGAAAAGATTGTATTTTTTTCTAATTTCTCTTTCAAAAGAAAGGGAGAAAAAAGAGCAACAAAAATTGGAGCAGTATAATGAGTTAAAATAGCATTTGCAATAGTAGTTAATCTGAAGGCTGTATAATAAAAGAAATTATTTGCCACAAAGGCTATTCCTAAAAAGAAAATGGCTAATTTGTGTTTTTTAATATCGAAAAATTCTCGTTTTTTAAAAAAGAGAAAAAATAAAATGAGAGTTGAAAAAAGAGAGTTGAAAAAGAGAATTATTTGAGGAGCTATCTTCAAAAATCTCACAGATATTCCGTAAAAACCAAAAATTGCCATAGCTCCTATTATGAAAATGAATCCCTTAATAGTTTCTTTCACGAATCTCTTGAGAGTTTTCTTTTTATGTATTCTTGAAATTCTTTCAAGCCCTCAAAATTCCCAATTTGATAAAACCTTCTTTTCACTTCAAAGGCTAAAAGTTGTTTTTTCCTAATTAATAATTGGTTCAGTTTTGATAAATCGTAAAATTGATTCTTGGGAACGTATTTTAAAACTTCTTTTCTAAAAATGCTTAGTCCATAATCAATATATTTCATTCTTTTTGTCTTTCTCTTTTTGCTATATGCTGCTACTAAATTCCCTCTCACTTCTACATTACTTGGTTCTATTCTGTTTTCATTTCTGTAAACTGTCATTAGACCAAGTTTTTTGTGTGTTTTGAAAAAATTTATTGCCTTTTGAAAATTAAAAGGCAAATAAGAATCCCCCCACATTACCATAAATGGATCTTCTAATAATGATTCTGCCTTTTTTAAAGCGCCCCCAGTTCCTAAGAGTTTTTTTCCATCTGAGCTGTATTTAATATTTACTCCGAATTTTTTACCGTTTCTGAAATATTTTTTTATTTGTTCTCCTTTATAACCAATACACAAAACTATATCTTTAATTTTATTTTTCTTTAACAATTCTAACTGGTATTCCAAAAACGGTTTGCCAAAAATTCTTACCATTGACTTTGGAATTTTTTTAGTGATGGGGCGGAGTCTAGTAGCTAATCCCCCACATAAAATTACAATCTGCATACTTGATTTGAAAATTAATTATCTACCTCTCATTTTAAAAATTTCCTTTATAGTTTTAAGAAAAATAAGTAAATCAAACGCCAAATTTCTGTTGGCAAGATAATAGAGATCATAACTTATCTTTTGGATATAATCTTTTTCTGAAGAACCATATCCTGCCATTAATTGTGCCCAACCGGTAATGCCTGGCTTTACTAAATGTCTCAAATTGAAATAAGGAACTTTATCTTTTAAATCCTCAACAATTTTAACAAATTCAGCTCTTGGACCAATAAATGTAAGTTCTCCTTTTAAAATATTTAAAGCCTGGGGAATTTCATCAATGTGAGTTTTTCTTAAAAATCTCCCAAAAGGAAAAATTCGAGGGTCGTTAGGTTTTGTCCAGAAATCTCCTTTTTTTGAAGTTTGGTGCATTGTTCTAAATTTATAAATTGTAATTATTCTTCCAAATTGTCCTACTCTTTTTTGCTTTATAAAAATCGGACCTGAACTTGAAAGTTTAATTCCGACAAAGACAAAAGGAGTTAAAAATACAACGAGAAGAATGCCCGGTATTGCAATTAAAATATCAAAAAATCTCTTAATAAAGAAATAATAGAATGGAGGAGATTTGGAAATTCTTTCTAAAATTTCTTTTTTGTCTAAAAATTCAATTGGAATTTTTCGAAATAAATAAATGTAAAAATTTTCCAGAGTAAAAAAATTAATAGGAAAATTTAATTTTGAAAGAGGAATTTTTTCTGAAGGAAGATTAACTACTAAAAAATCTGTCTTTTTTATCCTCGGAATTTTTTCAAAATTATCAAAAATTTTCAACTGAAGACTCAAGTGCGAATTTTCTTTCAAGAAAGACTTAATTTCTTCCAAAAGAGGGTGAGACTTCCCAACAAAAATTATCGATCTTTGAATTTTAATTTTTTGAAACAAAAATCTGCGAGAGAAAAAAAATAAAATTGAAAAGATAAAGTAAAAAATTAGGAAATTAGTATAAGGTGAAATTGGTAATCCAAGAGGTTTTCCAAAATAAAAATAGCCAAGCCCCAAGAAAAATGATAAAATTAAAGCTAAAGAAGCGGAAGATAAAAATTCTCTGTCAAATCTGAAATAGATGGGTTCGTAAAGATCGAAACTAAAAAAAATTAAAAATAAAATTAAGAAAAAAATGGAAAAAGGAAGAATATGAAGAGAAAGATAAGATCGGAAATCTTGGGGATGTCTTAAGATTAAAACCAAAAAGAGAGAAAGAAAGAAACAAATAAGGTCGGCAAAGAAAATAAAAATTTTTTTTGAAAGAAATCTCATGAAAATTATTATTACTGGAACTAACGGTTATTTAGGGAAAATTTTTGTGAAATTTTTTCTGAAAAAGGAGTATTTTGTCGTCGGTGTTGATAAAACCCCCTCTTTAATTAAAGAAAGCGCAAATTTTAAATTCTGTCAAATTAATTTAGAAAACGAAAATGAACTTTCAAAATTAGAAAAATTTTTGCCAGCTGATGTTTTTATTCATAACGCTTTCATCATCAGAACAAGAATGAACTTTGAAAAAACCAAAGAAAAAAATTTGTCTTTGTGCGAAAATGTTTTTAAATTTTGCTTTGAAAACGAAATTCCAAAATTAATTTATTTAAGTAGCGCTGCAATCTATGGAGCTTATCCTAACAATCAACTTGATTATTTTTTTAAAGAGTCTGATTCTCAAAGAGAAAAGGAATCTGCATATGGTTTGCAAAAAGTATTGACTGAAAATTTGCTTTCTGATTTTTACCAAAAATTTAATCCAAAAACAAAAGTTATCGTTTTGAGACCAGCTTCAATTATTGGACCTTCTTGGAAAAGAGAAGAGAGTAAAAAGATTAGTCTTTTAGGATTTTTCTTAAAACTTCCCTTCCTTATAAAATCTTCAAACAAATTTTCTCGTCAATTCATCCATGAAGAAGATGTAGCCAGAGCGTGTGATTTTTTAATCAATAGAAAACTAAATTCTAATTTTGAAATTTTTAATTTAGCTCCAAAAGACTATTTAACGATTGATGAAATTGCTAAAATTTTGAAAAAACCAGTCATTTATTGCCCCCCATTTATTTTAAAAATTCTTTTTTATTTCGCTTGGTTACTTTCTCTTGGAAAAATCCCTACAGGGTATTTTGCTTTTAAAAATTATCTTTATCCAATTAATCTTGACGGAAGAAAAATAACAAAGCTTGGATTTAAATATCAATTCAATTCAGAAGAAACTTTATCTACTGTAATATGAAAAAAATTAAAGAAAAATTTTACCAGTTTTTAAGATGGACTGAAAAATATACAAAGACAGATATGGTTTATTTTTTTGAAGGTTCTTTTTGGTGGATTTTTGGAAGAGTTTTTTCATTTTTAGCTTCGTTTTTATTATTTTTTGTCTTTGGAAGATTTGTCTCAAAGGAAATTTTTGGGATCTATCAATATGTTCTTTCGATGGCCGGGATTCTAGGACTCTTTTCTTTGGGAGGAATAAACACAGCTTTAATTAGAGCAATCGCAAAAGGAATAGAAGGAAGTTTTCTCCCAGCGATGAAAGAAAGATTTAAATTTGGAATGCTAGGTTCTTTTTTCTCTTTTTTAATTTCTCTGTGGTACTTTCTCCATGGAAATTATATTTTGGGAACCTCTTTTTTAATTTTGGGAATTTTTCTACCTTTTTTAGCAACTTTCGCATCTTATGGAATTTTTTGGCAAGGGAAAAAAAGGTTTGATGTTCAAAATAAATATTTTGTTTTTCAAAATTTTTTAGCAGTTTTTATTTTGATTTGCTTTATTCTTTTGTTCAGAGAAAATGCAATTTTAATTGTGTTTGGTTATTTTTTTGCTTTCACAATTTCAGAATTAATTTTCTTTTTAAAAACTATCAAAAATATTAAAAACATCCGCGACACCCACATTGAAAAAGAAACAATTTCTTTTGGAAAACACTTAACAATAATGATGATTCCAACAACATTTTCTCTTCAGATTGATAAAGTAATTTTGTGGCAATTCTTAGGCCCTGTCCAACTTGCAATTTATACTTTTGGTTTAAGAATAGTTCAAAGAATTTCAGAAATAGTTCCTTTCTCTGCTTTAGCACTACCAAAACTATCAGAAAGAGATGTTAGAAAAATAAAAAGAGGAATTTTAGAAAAATTTTTAAAATTATTTTTAATTTCAATTCCTTTAACCTTAATCTATGTTTTAATTTGTCCTCTTTTCTTTAAAATCTTTTTCCCTGCTTATTTAGACTCTGTTCCCTATTCTCAAGTTTTATCTTTAATTTTACTTTTTTCTCCATTCTCTTTTTTAGCGACTTCTTTTTTGGCTGAAGCAAAAAAAAGAGAGCTTTACATTTTAAATTTTGCTCCTCAGATTTTAAAAATAGTTTTGTTTTTTGTTCTAATTCCTCTTTTTGGAATTTGGGGAGCAGTCTTTTCAATTTTAATTTCTCAAATTTTTTATAGCGCCCTTACCCTTTATCTTTTTAAAAAACTTTAAATTTGAAAGAGAAGTTGATTTAGTTTTTTTCTGGTTGTGGGGCCAACAAATCCTGTTCCTTTCTCTAATCCCCAGGGAGCTAAAATCTCTTTTTTGTATTTTTCTTGGAATTTAATAACTGCTGTTTTTGTTAAAGGCCCAAAATAAAAGGTTTCGTTTCCTGGAGAGCCAAAACCTGAATCTGCTAATTTAGTTTCAGGATCTTGATTTAAAATGTATTGTAAACATTTAACATCTTTCCCAAAAGAGCCAAATCTTAAATTTCTGTAAAAAGAAACTCCCTCACAAGGTGAAGTTGAAATGATAGTAGAAGTTAATCCTAAAATTGCGTTAAGTTTTGCTCTTGTAGTTTCTCCAACAAATCCTGTACCTTTTTCTAATCCCCAGGGTGACAAAATTTCTTCTTTATATTTTTCTTGAAATTTAATTACTGCTTTTTTTGTTAAAGGGCCAAAATATCCTGTAATTTTACCTTCTGGATAAACTCCTTCTTTGAATAAAATTTCTTGTAAACATTTAACATCCTCTCCTGACATTCCGTATCTCAAATTTCTTTCAAATTTTGGACAGGTCGAAGTTGAAGGAACAGTGGAAGTAGAAATGGGAATTGTGGTAGTAGGTATTATTTGTTTTACTTTTTTAAAAGAGATTTTAAGAGAAAATTCATAATTTTTAGCTTCCCCTTCAATAAATTTAGTATTTGTTTTAGAAAAAGTAATCAAAGTTAAAGAAAAGTAATCTCTATCAAAATATGGAATTGATAAAGTTGCATCTTGTTTTTCATCTGTCTCTAAAAAATTCAATGCACAATTTTGTTGCTTGTCACAAAGAATATAGGAAATTGAAAAATCCCCATCATCTTCTCCGTCAAATCCTAAGGTTAAATTACCTTTTCCTCCGTAAATTTTTTGCCAATCTCCTGAAAAATCTTTAATCTCTCTAAATACCGTCAGAATGCTATTTCCGGTAATTGGTAAAAAGTGAAGTTCGGGTAAAATTCTCAGATTTTTCAAAGCCTCTGTTTTGAAACAATATTGATTGCCAAAAGAACAATCGTTCAAATATACAGCAATTAAAAAGTCTTGAAAAATTGTAGAGAAATCTTTTTTTGTTATTTCTTCTATTGCTGAAACGCCAGTTTTCTCTGTTTCCAAAAGATTAACAAAAAAATTTTTACCAAATTGATCTAAAAGATAATGAGCGAAAATCGAAAGGACCCCATAATCTTTTGGAGAATCTTTCCATTCTAAAATTGGATCTTGGGGATATTTTTTAAACTCTTTAATTCTCCTTTCTAAATTTTCAGAATATCCTACTAAAGTGGGAGCGACATCAGCAATCATTTCTTGAATCCATCTTTCTTCTCCAATTTTTTTTGTTTTTTGATTGAAAACAATCAAATGGGTGAATTCGTGAGCCAAATTTGATTTTAAAATCTCATCTCCGACAAAAGAAATGTTAAGATAAATTATTTTTCTTTCGTTTGAAAAGGGAGCTATTTCTTTTTCAAAATTATCAATCTCTCTTGAATAGCCACCGACATTCTCTTTCATTCGATGGAATAAAATTGTAATTTTAGGATCTCCGTTTACTCCGTATTTTGGTTCTGGTCCAAAAATTGAAGTTAAAGTGGGATAAATTTTTGAATTAAATTCTTTTGAAATTTTTTGCAAGTTTTCATAAAAATCTTGTTTTTGAGATTGAGAAAGATTTCCAAAAAATTCATCTTCTACATAAAAATATACTTTATTTGAAACTGATAAATTTGTGGCTAAAATCTTTTCTCTTTCCAATAAATCATAACTTTTATCAACAAAAAAGATTCTTTTTTCAGCGTAAGAATCTGCAAAAGAAAAAAGAGGAAATAAAATTAAAAAAGCTAAAATTAAAACATTAAATTTTTTCAAGTCCATTTTTTTCAGTTTAGCAAAATTTTTTTGGAGGTCAAAATTTATTTTAAAGAAAGTAAAATATCATCTTCTAAAAACTCAAAAATTCTAATATAACTATTTAAAGCATGGCAAACAGAATCTGTCCTTACATATTTTTTATCTTTTGACCAGAAAATTCCCCCTTGAGCTCTCTCTGGATTTTTAAGATTCTGGCTGTTTTCTTTTGAATAGGTATATCCAATCAACCATCTGATAGAGGAAATTACAGAATCTTTATATTTTTGACAATTCTCTTCTCTTTCTTTTTTGCAGAATCTAAAAAGTTCTGTCATTACTTCTGAAATCCAACCTACCCCACTACTTGAATAAACGCCTTTAAAAGAACCATAATTTAGAGGATCTTTGGGATCTTTTCTTTGCTCTTTTAAAATTTTATCTGCCAATTCAAAAATTACTTTTTTGTATTTTTCTTCAGGTTTTACTTTATAAAATTCCATCAGAGACATTACCACCCAAGCATTGGAAATTGGATTTTTTGGCCGGTACTCACCTTGAATAAAACCTCCTTCTTTCTCATATTTTTTAACAAATCTCTCAGCTATTTTTTTAGCAGTTTCTTTGTATTTTTCTTCTTTTGTTGCCAAATACAATCTTGAGAGAGCGGTCATTACCTGTCCTTCATACAATAAAGATTCTTTTTGGCCATAGAACCATTTTCCATCAGAGAATCTCACATAAGGTAACATTTTTCCGTCATCTTGTTGCATGGTAATTAGCCAATCTCCTGCCAGTTTTGCAGATTCTAAATATTTTTGATTTTGGGTAAATTCATACAATTTTAATAAAGTCATAATTGTCAAGGCTGAAGTTCCGACAACAAACTTTTTTTCTTTTTCCTTATTTTCTAAAAATATTGAGTAGTGAAAAGCTCCAAAATGCTTTTTTTCTTTATTTTGCATAGATAGTAAAAAATCTCCCCATTCTGGTAATTTTTCTAAAATTTTTTCGTCTTTTTCTAACTCTGAAAGGTACAAAAAAGTATAGACAATAGAAGCTGAGTAGGGAGTGTGCAATCTTTCTTCAAATTCGTCTTCTAAAGCGAAATAGTATTTATGAAAACCTCCGTCTTTTTCCATTCTCAACAAAAACTCTTTTCCTTCTTTGATTTTTTGCCAGATTAAATTTTTATCTAACTGATAAAGAACTACTATTCCATCAATTACTTCTTTTTGAAATTCTTCTTTTTGAACTTCATTTTCTTTTTTGGGGTTTTTTATATTTTCTATTCCTTGTCTTTCTTTTTTCTCAGTTTCTTTAGTTGCTGTTTGATTTTTTACTATTTGAGAAAACTTAAAAGAAGAAATTTCGCTTTCTATTAACTTTCCAGAAATAAAAATAAAACTTGCTACAAAAGCTGCAAAAATAAAACAAATTGAAAGATAAAGCCAACTTTTTTTCATTTTGATGTCAACATTATTTTAGATTTCTCTTCCTACTATTTTCAAACTATTTTTTAGACGCTTTTTCAATTGAGCCAAAGTACTTCCATATTTTTTTTAAAGTCAACTCTCTTTTTCTTGCATCAACTTTTGAAAGGAATGCTTCATAATAAATTAACTTTATGGGTCTTCTTTTTCTTAAATAATTTGATTTTCCCTTAGCATGTTCTTTTAAACGTCTTTTTAGATTATTGGTATAACCAATATAAAAATTTCCATATCTGTCTATTAAAAGATAAACGTAATACATCATAATTCTCATTATATCTTAAAGAAAATATAAACGAAAATCCCGCCGGTGCATGCACCGGCGGGAATGCCCACAAGGAGAGGCAAAAATATTTCAGCTCACAGAGAATTAATCAGCTGTC
>CAYUTJ010000004.1:23791-34517 GCA_964447735.1 uncultured Candidatus Saccharibacteria bacterium
ATGCCCACAAGGAGAGGCAAAAATATTTCAGCTCACAGAGAATTAATCAGCTGTCAAGTAGACGTAATCTGTTCTCAGATCTTGTACCAATGCTCCGCTGAAGGTGTAATCGTCTGTTCCTGGTGAAGAAGCTTCCCAACCGAAAGTTTGAACTGCTAATCTCCAGTAACCAGCGCTTGCAGAATCTTCAGTTACTTGAATGGTAAAGGTTTCGCTCGTGTTCTTTGCAACTTTATAATAACCTGAAACTTGAGTAGCGCTAGAAGTCCAAAGCAAAGCATCGGCTGAAGAAGTTGAACCATCTGATTTCTCGACTAAAACATCAATTGCATAATTAGCTGGAAGCGTACTACCAGTTGAAGTGCTTGAAGTAGACACATAAATGTCATCACCTTCAGCTGTGACAGTGAACTGAATAGTGAAGATTCCTGTTTCAGATCCTGAAGTAGCGTTGTTATCTTGAGCTTGAGCTGTAGCAGAAGTGAGAGAAATCACTGGAGCTACAGTGTAGAAGTAAATAGTGTTTCCATCAGCATCACCACTCCAAGATGCAGTGTTGTAGTTTGCATCGTAAGCATCAGTCACTGTAGCATTATAAACTTGTGCAGACCCTGCACTCACAGAAGTAGTTGCAGGCACTACTCCTTTAACGGTTAAGGTCTTTGTAGTGTCTTTTGCTATTAGCAAGTCTAAATCATTGAAAGTTGTAGTAGTTGATGCAGTTTCTTCATCAAGCAAGGTAGAACCATCGTATAATCTCAGAGCAGAGATGTAAGAAGTTCCAGTAGCATTTACTCTAATGTCATCTACTGTTACATCCAAGTTTTCTACTTCAAGATCAAATTTCAATAATTCAACTTCGGTAGATTCTTGATCGCTGACAATTGCTACTCCAGTTTCTGGAGTGTCGGTATTAATACCAACCTCAACAGAACCGGTAACAGTGCCAGCTAAATCAAAGCTGTGGTTTGAAGCTGCGCTTGGTGCGTATTGGTTAATTCCTGCTCCATCTCTTCCTCTGACTCCGCTAGCAGGGAGTCTCATTGTTAATGAGGATGGAGCTCCAGTTGGGAAGACAGAAACTGCATTGACTTTAATGGTCAAGTTCTTTGTAGTTCCTTTTGGAACTACAACATCTAATCCAGTCAATGCAACTCTATAATATCCTGATTCTGCTTCGTAAACATTATCTGAAGTCACAGCCATTCCCTTGACGGCATTATCACCGTCATAAAGGGAAATGTAGCTGATGTACTTGAATGGATAATAAGTGGCGAAATCAAGATAAATCCTCTTTATCGTAATGTCAGACTGCATGGCCTTCACTTTAATCGCTCCCACTGCTACATTGGATTGACCTGCATAAAGGTCAACTCCAGTTGGAGTTGGAGCCCATTCTGCAGTCAAAATTCCCTCTTCTCCAGTCACTTCTTCTTCCTCTTCTTCTTCCTCTTCCTCCTCTTCTTCTTCTTGTTCTCCAGGTACTCCTTGTAATTCCTCGAGCAAAGCATTTAACTTTGCTCTAGTGGTTTGGCCAACAAAACCGGTCCCTGTGGTTAATCCCCAAGGAGCCAAAACTTCGTCAGCGTATTTCTCCTGGAATTTAATGACTGCTGCTTTGGTCAAAGGACCAAAGTATTCAGTTTCATTTCCAGGAGAACCCCAACCTTCAGTGGCTACTTGGGTTGCAGGATCTCTATTTAATAATGCCTGCAAGCATTTGACATCACTTCCAGTAATCCCGTAATAAAGATTTCTGGTGAAAGTGATGCCAGTGCAAGCTTCAGGCACTTGGGCCAAAACCACTCCTGCTGCCAAGAGTCCTGCTACTGTCAAAGCAATCTTTAATGCTCTCATAATTTATATAGTTTATTGTTTACTGTTTATTGTTTTCCCGACCTTTTGGCTTTGGAGCCTGACGTCTTGGCTCCAAATAGCCTTTTTATTTTTATTCATTTTCATTTTGCAAAATTAACATTACTTTTGTAAAAGCCTTTTCAATTTCACCTTCTTTCAAATCTTTTTTTGCAGATTCTAAAATTTCTTTTTGTTTTTCTGTTAAAGAAGATTTTTCTAAATCCTCAATGATTAATTTTACAATAGCCTGATCAAATACTTGAGGAGAAACTTCAGTTCCCAAATTCTTTTCAACTTTCTTTACTGTCTGAAGGGTAGCAACTCCTTTTTGAAGTTCTTTTTTGGAAACTTCTTTTGATTTTACCAAAACCTTAGCTGCCTGCAAAGCATTTGCTTGAAATTCTTTAATGGCAGGAGCTAATTTTCTAACTTCATTTTTCTGGGCAACTTTAGCCAATTCTTCAGCCCTTCTTTGAGTTAAATCTAGAACAACTTTTGGTTTCTCTTTCTCAGAAACAAAGATTGTCTGAACTCTTTCTGTAAATTTTTTTACCGGATAAAGTAGATCTCCTGGTAAAGCCCTCTGTGAAAATTGAAATACCCCAATTAAAACCAATATCAAAAAGATTCCAGCATAGGCTGGTTTCAAAAATGGAAAAATTTGAGGTTCTTTTCCTAGGATTTCTCTCTTTTTTAAAAAAGCCCAGTTTTTATCTGGCTTAATTTTTCGTAATTGAGAGAGGGCCCTTAAAATTTCCCTTTCTTCCATCATATTAAGATGACGAAAAACCATCAATTTTGTTACACTCTTTTTTTAAGGCCAAAAGAGCTCTGTGGACCAACACTCTGGTGGCAGAAGGAGATTTTTCTAAGATTTCTGAAATTTCTTTAAAAGAAAGACCATCAATGTAACGCAGAATAATAGCTTCTTGATAGTCTTCTTTTAAATTGGAGAGAGCATTTTTTACCAATCTAACTTTTTCATTTAGAATAATTTTTTCTTCCAAGTTAGATCTTGGATCTGGTAAATGAGGCAAGGATTCTAAAGAAGTTTTATTTATTTTTGCTTTTTCTCTGTAAAAATCAGTAACTAAATTTCTGGCAGTTCTGTAAAGAAAGGCTTTTGGGTTTTCAATCTTTGAATTTTGAAATTTTTCCCAGACTCTCAAAAAGGTTTCTGATGTTAAATCTTTAGCTACTTCTATCGAATTTACTTTTATAAAAATAAAACGGAAAATACTATTTACAAATTTGTCGTAAATTTTTGAAAATTGTTTTCTCTTATCCATTTTCAATCTGATAGAAGGTTTCTGGGCCTTGACCTGTCCTTAGGACATGTCCTAAAGAAATTAATTTTAGCAAATCTCTCCTCAAAGTTCTTTTGGAAACTTGAGGGAAAAATTCTTTTAACTGCCAAATTTGGATTTTACCTCTTTCTTTTAAAATTTGCAAAATTTTCTCTTGACGGGAATTTAATGACTCTTGAATGATTTTTTGAAGAATCTCTTCTTTTATCTTTTTGTAATTTTCTCGAATTTCTTCAATTTCTTTAGGAGAAGCCCAATTTTGAGATTTAGCAATTTCTAAAAAAGAATCCAAAATCTCCAAGTCATGAATGACCGGATTTTGAGAAATTTTGTTCTCCAAAATCTTTTCTAGAATCTTAACCGCTACTTCTCTTATCTTGTATCTTAGAGGATCTTTTTTAGGAAATAGAATTGAAATTCTATAAATTTGCTCAGTTAATGAGGTCAGGTATTCTTTGTCCATAGGACATAATATCAATAATTCAGTTCTGGTACAAGTTTAGCATATTGAGTCAAATTCTGCAGTTGCTCTGGAGTTAAAGTCTCTGCTTTTTGAATTGCTTCTTTAATTAACTCTTCTGAAAATGTCAGTTTTTGTCCTATCTTCAACCAATAATCTCCTGTTTTTTTCTGTAAATAATCTTCAATATAAATTTTATGTTCTGGAGTGAAATTCGATCCTTGTCCTTTTTCTTGTAAATATTCTTTTAAGGCTCTTCTTGCCAAATGGGTAATTCCATCTCCGGGTTTTGCAACTTCTTCATAAACTTTAGGTTGGACTTGAGGTTCTATCTTGATTTGAGGGAGCTGTTCTTGAGGTTGCTGAGCTACTTCCTCTGATTTGGGTGTTATTCTCGTTTTCAAATTAGCTAACAATCCTGCCAAATTAATCTGAGTTAGATTTACTCTCTGAGCTAAAAAATAACCCCCAACAAACACCAAAACTACAGCCAGAGCAATTCCTATCCAAATTAATTTTTTTCTTCCCATTTTCAATTTTCTTAAAGTAATTGTTATTGGCCTCATAATTAAATTAAGAGTTAATTTTTTATTCAATTTTAAAAGAGCCTAAAATGAAAAATTTGATTTTTGAGAACCCTCCAAAAAGAGCTATTAGAAAAAATCTAATAAAAGAAAGAAAAAAGGTCAAGAGCTATTTTACGCAGGCTAAACCTTCTTCTTTAATTTTTTGCAAAATTGCTTCGCCAATTCCTTTAACTCTGATCAAATCTTCAACAGAAGTAAAGGGTCTGGCTTCGATAATTCTCTGAGCTATTGTGGGGCCCACTCCATAAATTTTATCTAACTCCTTCAAGGAAGCAGTATTAATATCAATACATTCTTTTTGAGTTTCTGAGGAAGGTTGATAAGTTTGAATTTGAGTTTGTTTTATCTTGATTTTCCCTAAAGTTGAGGTAACTAATTTTTTGGTTTCTGTTTCTCTTACTTTCGCTAAAATTGTGACATCACCAAAAATATTTTCAGAGACAATTTTTAATTTAAAAATTTTTGAAAATGAAGAACCTGAAAAAATATTATTTAAATAATAATTTGAAGATTGCCATCTTTTCTCTTTTTCATTGAAGGTTTGAGACAAAATTTTGTCATCAAATTCAACTGAGATTTTTAGATCGTAACTTTTGTTTTCAAAATTTTCTCCAGAAAATAAAACTTCAAATTCTTTATTGGGAAAAACTTCTTTTGGAAACGAAAGAGAAATTTTTGGTTCTTTCTCAATTTCTGTTTTTGTTTCTATTTCTTTTTTAACTTCTGATTCTTTCTCTGATTCAGACAAAATACTAGTTTCTGCTTCTTTTGCCTTTTCAGAAATTCCATCTTTAGTTTCTTGAATTTGATTTTTCAAATTTGAAATTTCTTTTGAAATTGGAGAAAGATCAATTTTTGAGTTTTCTATTTTTGAATTTAAGTTTTCAATTTCAAGAGAAATTTTGTCTAATTTTTTTAAAATTTCCTCAAACTTTGAAATAGAATCTTTTGAATCAGAGTTTATTAAAGAAGCTTGGAGTAAAGGTAAAAATTTTTGAGCAAAAAAGATTAAAAAAATAAAATTCAAAAGAAAAATTGCTCCCAAAAGAATTTTTTGCTCCATTAGAGATTTGAGAATTTTCTAATTTTCTCTACAGGAATTGCAAAAACTTTTTGATTTTTAATAAAATTCAATCCCAAAAGTTCACCATCAATATTAAAAAGAGGACTTCCCAAAATTCTTTCATCTTCTTGAAAATTGGTTTCTATTTGATCTTTGTCAAAACTTTTAACAATTCCTTCATCAACTAAAATTTCAATTCTTTTTTCTTTTTCAAAATTTGCTACCAAAAAAACTCTCTCTCCTAATTTTAATTTTTCAAGATCTCCAAAACCTGAACTTGAAAAATTTTTCCCTTCAAATTTGATTAAAGCTAAATTATTTTTTAAATCTCTTTTTAAAATCTGAAAATGAACAGGTTTTCCTTCTACCCAAAAAGTAAATTTCCCTCCCCAGGGTACTAAATTTGCCAAAGTTATTGCCAATCCATCTGAAGTTAAAATAAAGCCAGACCCTGAGAGATTTTTTCCTTTATATTGAGTTTTTACAAAAAAAGAACTCTTTTGAACTTTCTCTATTGCCTCTTTCAAAGCTGTATTTTCTTGAATCCTAATTTCTTTTCTTTCTATTTTATAACCTTGGGGAATTTCAATCTTGTACTTTAAAAAAAGTGGCCTTTCTACAAAATAAGGCCACAAAATTTGAGTGGCAAAAATTCCTCCAAAAATTCCAAAAAAGAAAGCCAAAAAAATAACTTTTATCCAACTCATTTTCAAACTTTAATTTTTTCTCTTTTTCTTTTTGAAACTTTTCTGGGAATTTCAAAAACAATCTTCCCTTCTTTGAAATCAACTTTCACTTTATCTCCTTCCTTTATTTCTCCAGCAACAATTTTTAAAGCTAGAGGGTCTAAAACTTCTTTTTGAATTACTCTTTTTAAAGGTCTTGCTCCTAAATTTGGATCAAAACCTCTTTCAGCTAAATACTCTTTTGCAGATTTTGTAACTTCAATTTTAATTTCTCTTTGAAGCATTCTCTTTTTTACTTTCTCCAATTCTAAATTAACAATCTTTCTGATGTCTTCTTTGGAAAGATAATTGAAAATTATAATCTCGTCGATTCTGTTTAGAAATTCTGGTCTAAATTTCTCTTTTAAAGCCTCCATCACTTTTTCTCTTATAGCTTTCATTTTTGCTTTCTTTTCTTCAGAGGCTACAAAACCCAAAGGAGCTTCTTTTGCAATGACATCAGTTCCCACATTCGAAGTCATAATCAAAATTGCATTTTTGAAAGAAGCGACTCTTCCCTTTGCATCAGTTAACCTTCCGTCTTCTAAAATTTGCAATAGAATGTTAAAAACTCTTGGATGGGCTTTTTCAATTTCATCTAGTAAAACAACTGAATATGGTCTTCTCCTAATTTTTTCAGTGAGTTGTCCTCCCTCTTCGTATCCTACGTATCCTGGAGGAGAACCTATCATTTTGGCTACCGAATGCTCTTCCATGTACTCTGACATATCCAGTCTTATCATTGCGTTTTCATCATTGAACAAAAATTCAGCTAGAGCTTTTGCAGTTTCAGTTTTTCCAACTCCCGTAGGTCCTAAGAACAAAAAAGAACCCAAAGGTCTTTTCTCTTCTGAAATTCCAGCTCTTGCTCTTCTAATAGCGTTAGCTATTGCCTTGATTGCTTCATCTTGATCGACAATTCTCTTGTGAAGTTCCTCTTCCATTCTCTCTAATTTTTTTGCTTCTTCTTCTAAAAGTTTTGTCACTGGAATTCCTGTCCATCTTGAAACGATTTTGGCAACATCTTCAGGAGTAACTTCTCCTCTAATTAAAGGTCTTCCTTTTTGAATTCTTGTCAATTTCTTTTCTGTCTCTCTAAGTTCTTTCTCAAGTTGAGGAATTTTTCCGTATTTTATTTCAGCAACTTTTTGTAAGTTTCCTCTTGAAAGCTCTCTATCTGCCTCAATTTTGAGTTTTTCAATTTCTTTCTTTAAGGTTTTGATCTTCAAAATCAATTCTTTTTCAGTGTTAATTCGAGCAGATAACTCTTTCTCTTTTTCTTTGAGTTCAGAAAGTTTTTTTAAAATTTCTCTTTCTTTTTTTCTTTTTCTCTTTTCTTTCCTAATGGCTTCCAATTCAATTTCAAGTTTTCTTATCTCTTCTCTCAGATTTGATAAATCTTCAGGTTCAGATTCCATTTCTAATCTCAGAGAAGACATTGCTTCATCCATCAAATCAACGGCTTTATCTGGTAAAAATCTATCTGTGATGTATCTTGCTGCCAATTGAGCGCAAGCTACTAAAGCATCATCTGTAATTTTCACTCCATGGTGCAATTCGTACTTTTCTTTAATCCCCCTTAAGATAGCGATTGTATCCTCAATTGAGGGTTCTGAAATAAAAACCGGTTGAAACCTTCTTTCCAAAGCTGGATCTCTTTCAATGTATTTTTGATATTCCTTTAAAGTTGTAGCTCCAATACATCTCAACTCTCCCCTTGCTAAAGCAGGTTTCAATAGATTGGAAGCATCGACTGCACCTTCAGCAGCTCCTGCTCCAACAAGAGTGTGGAGTTCGTCAATAAAAAGTAAGTATTTGCCCCCGGCTTTTTTAATTTCCCTTAGTAAAGCTTTTACTCTTTCTTCAAACTCTCCCCTGTATTTTGTTCCCGCAATCAAAGCTCCCAAATCCAAAGCAATCAATTCTTTTCCTTTCAAGCTTTCTGGAACTTCTCCCCTGACAATTTTTTGAGCTAATCCCTCAACAATAGCAGTTTTCCCAACCCCAGCTTCTCCAATCAAGACAGGATTATTCTTTTTTCTTCTTGACAAAATTTCCATTACCCTTTTTATCTCAGCTTCCCTTCCTATTACAGGGTCTAATTTTCCTTGTCTGGCTAAAGTTGTCAGATTGACTGCATACTTTTCAATTACCTGGAATTTACTTTCAGGATTAGGATCTGTAATCCTTTGTCCCCCTCTAACTTTTTTGAGTTCTTCCAAAAAGGTTTCATAACTTAGAACTCCAAATTCAAGAGAAGCTACAGCTCCTTCTTGCAAGAAAGAAGCTTCTTCTAAAATTTCTTTTGCTTTTGTATCAACTGCCAAAAGAGCTAAAAATAAATGTTCGACTGAGATGTATTCATCTCCCATCTTTCTCATTTCTTGCCTTGCTCTATCTAAAACTTTGGCCAGATCCTGAGTTAAATAATATTGACCAAAACTTTGAGGAGTAATAATAGCTGGAATTTGAGCGATTGCTCTTCTTGTTTTCTTTTTTAAATTTTCAATATCAACCCCTAATCTTTCTAAAACAGTCATCACAATGCTTCCTTCTTGCTCTAACAACGCCAACAATAAATGGAGGCAATCTACTTGTTGCTGACCCCTTTGTCTAGCAATATCTTGAGCAGCTAAAATTGCACTTTGTGCTTTATGGGTAAATTGACCTCCGTTCATAGTTTAAATTTTATTAAAACTTTTTTGAAAATCAAATTATTGAGGATATTCTCCCAAAACAGCTTCTAAAGTTATTTCCTTGCTTTCTCTTAAAATTTTGAGAGATACTTTGTCTCCGGGTTGATATTTTGTGATGATCTTTGCCAAAGGGTTATTTGAAGTAATTTTCTCTCCATTAAATTCTAAAATTATATCACCCTCTTTCAAACCTGCTTTTTCTGCTGCAGATCCCGGAAAAATAGCTGGTTCTCCTTTTGGTCCTTTTATAATCCAAGCTCCATAGTTTACAGGAAGATTGTTTTCTTTTTGAATTTGATCTGTAACGATTACGTATCTTACACCCAAAAAGGGAAAGGCAATTTTTCCGTATTTTTTGATTTGCTCAAGATCCTTTTTGGCATAATTTATTGGAATAGCAAAACCAATGTTTTCAGCTCCTTTAGCCATGGCAAAATTAATTCCGATAACTTCACCTCTTAAATTCAAAAGAGGACCTCCAGAATTTCCGGGATTGATTGCAGCATCAGTTTGAATAACGTCGTATAATGTTTCAACAACACCTCCACCAGAAGCGGTTACTTTTCTTCCAAGCCCTGAAACTACTCCAACAGAAACTGTATTTCTGAATTCTCCTAAAGCATTACCGATAGCAATTACAGTCTGGCCAATCTCGATTTTGTCTGAATCTCCGAGTTTCAAAAAAGGAAAATTGTTCCCTTCGATTTTTAAAAAAGCTAAATCTCTAATTTTATCTTCTGCCAGAATTTTTGCAGGATATTTTTTTCCATCGTTAGTTAAAACAGTATATTCTGCCTTTTCATCAGAAACTACATGAGCATTAGTAATTAAAATTCCATCTTCTGAAACAAAAAAGGCGGTTCCACCCCCAATTTCCATTTTTTGGTATCCTTCTTGTTTCCATTGAGGAATTTTAAATTCGAAAGGAATTCCGAAAAATTCTTCAAATCCTTTGAAAGGTTCTTCATAATAGAGTTTCAATTTGGGAATGTCTTTTGTAATGATTACAGAAACTACAGCCTGAGAAGCTTCTTTTACAACTTTAACTATTGTTTCTTCTTGTGAAGTTTGGGGAATATATTGAGGAGTTTTCTCAATAATCTTTTCTCTTTCAATTATTTTTTCTTTTCTTTCTGGAATTTGAATTTTAAATTTGGACAAAATCTGATTAATTTGATCTGAATAATAAATTTCTGCAAAAATTCCTCCAAAGAATGCTATCACCAAAAAAACCAAAAATAAAAGAACAGGAAAGGACTTTTTCCTCCAGAAGGACGGAGCCTTGAGTTTTAGATATTCTAACTTAAAGCTATCTTTCTCTTTCTCCATCATTTTTGATTTTAAGTTATTTTTGGAATTTTTCAACGAATCAAATCTATATTCAAAAAGTTTCTTCTTTACAGGACCGAAAAAAAACATATAAAGGCCAGCTAAGAGATATTTTCCATAAGTTCTTATTCTCCCGTCCACCTCAAACCTTCTTGGAGAAGTTAAAACAGGTTCAATATTAATAAAACCAAATTTTGAAATTTTAGAAGCTCTTTTTGCCAAGTCATGATCTTCTCCTATTAAAACTTTTTCATCAAATCCTCCTACTTTCTCAAAAATTTCTTTTCGAACAATTACAATATTGGTAGCAAAAGCAAAAAATTTTTGAAAAATTCTAACAAAATTGTTGTAAAAGAAATAACAGATTTTATCTATAAAATTGCCGGCAGGATAGATAGGAACAGAAGCTACTCCCAAATTTCTTCTTTCAAATTCTGAAACTATTTTTTGGAAAAAATCTTTGGGCAAATAAATATTATCAGCATCCATGAAAACTAAAATTTCACCCTTAGCTACTTTTGCTCCTTCATTCCTTCCTTTAGCTGGCAATCCCCCTTCAATGACTTTGCAACCAAAATTCTTTGCAATTTCTCTCGTTCTATCGGTAGAATTTGCATCGGCAACAATGATTTCATAGTCTGAAAAATTTTGCTTTTTGATCTGGGCTAACAAAAGAGGTAAATATTTTTCTTCATTTTTTGT
>CAYUTJ010000005.1:0-29751 GCA_964447735.1 uncultured Candidatus Saccharibacteria bacterium
CCTTCACAAGAAGTCAAAGAAAAAAACGCCACCTTTGGTTTTCTCTTCATTTTTTTAATTCTATAAAATCTCCCAAAATAAAAAAAGAGGGGGAATCCCCTGAAAGAAAGTTAAGGCTTCTTTTGTGATTTTTAGAAGGTTCTGAAAAGTTTTTTTTGAAATTTTTTCTCTTGCTCTTGAAAGATGAATGGTAACTAAATGTTCTTTCTTTGGGTCTTTTAAAAATCCTTGATCTACTTTGGAAATTACTTCTCTAAGGACAACTTTTTTCTCTTCCAAATTAAGTTTAAAGGTTTTCACAAAGAGGATGTTTTTCTCAATCTTTATAATCTCTCCGGGTCTAATTAAGCACTTTGTAATTTCTTGCAAAATTTTCTCTGTTAGAAATTGATTCTTTTTTATTAACCAAAGGGTTTCGAAGTTATGGTGAGGTTTTCCGTTAATCAATTCCAATAATTTTAATGCTGTTATTTTCTTGTGTGTTATTTCCTTTTTCAGTAAAGTGAATGTTTTTATTTCTTCTTTAGTAACTCTCTTTAAGAATTCATTTCCTAACCAGTAAGCTCTGACTACTCTTTCATTGAAAGGGTCTGAAATTTTGTTTTGATGAGCAATGAATTGATAAAAAAAGAAAGGTTCGAGTTTAATTAAAATCTCTCTTGCTTTTGGCGCTTTCTCAAATTGAGGCTCTTTGGCAAACTCCAAAATTGTCTTTTTTTCTTTTGCTTTTTTCAATTCTGGACA
The DNA here is from genome assembly GCA_964447735.1 of uncultured Candidatus Saccharibacteria bacterium. Classification (GTDB taxonomy): domain Bacteria; phylum Patescibacteriota; class Minisyncoccia; order Minisyncoccales; family GBS-2; genus CAYSYN01. Next base: position 745 of record CAYUTJ010000005.1, read on the forward strand.
AGAAAAACTATACAAACAAGCAATTCTTAAACCTTCCAAAATCTTTCACCTCAGGAACCAAAAGTAATTTTATTAAAGAGTATCTTTTTGTCAAATTGAGTATTTATAACCTAATTTTCTTACAATTTCTTTTCTCCATTTTATTCCCTTTTCATCTTCCATTCCTCTTGTCTTTTGACCATCAATCACCCCCAAAATTCCTCTTGATCCATCTTCAGCTTCAGCTATAATCACTTTTACAGGATTTCCAGTAGCACAAAAGATTGTGCAAACTTCAGGAACTTGTTTTATTGCATTCAAAACATTAATTGGGAAAGCTCCTTTAATTAAAATCAAAAAGCAATGGCCAGCTCCAATTTCAAAGGCTTTTTCTCTTGCCATCTTTCTTAATTCCTCATCGTTTCCTTCATATCTCACTAAACATTCTCCTGAAGATTCTACAAAACCTAAACCAAATTTTATTTGAGGAACAGAATTCAAAAGAGATTCTGAAATATCTTCGACTGTCTTTATGAAATGGGATTGTCCTAAAATTAAATTAACATCTTTTGGAACTTTAATCTCTACAATTTTTATTTCCATAATCTTTTAAAAATTTTGACCTTTCATTTTTTAATTATAATAAAAGCCCCCACAAGGAAAGAGGGCTATTTTGTTTTCAGCTTAAAGAGAATTTAAATCTTGATCTATTTCTTTAAATTCTTGATCTAAATTTCCAATATCTATACTCTCTATTTCCTTAAAAATGGTATCTGTCGAATCTTCCTTTCCAGGTCCTTTAGTTCTAGTTATCTCTTCTGAGACAGGAAGTGAAGAAGGTGTTGTTTTCTTGCTTTGCCAGTAAATCAAACCACCAACAATTGAAACCAAAAGGATAATTACCACCAAAGCTATAACATTTGTTTTTGTTTGTGTTTTTTGCTCCATGTTTTTTATTCAATAGTTTGAGTGGGGGTGGCTTGTTGAGTTGTCGTTGTTGTTTGTTCTGTTGTTATCGGAACTTCGTATTCATTCACTCTCGGAATCTGAGCTAAAGCAACGGCTGCTTTGTGAACTAAATCCCTTGCCTTTTTAACTAATTTCTCAACTGCTTTCAAATCATCATGAAGAGCTTTTCTCAACTTCCCAACATCGGTTCTTAAATTCTCTTCTGTAGTAATTTGAGGAGGTTCGTAGACTTTTTCAGCTTGTTTTTCTACAGCCTCTTTTGCTTTCTCTATTGCCAAACGAGCTTCGTTAATTGCTGATTCTACTTGGCTAACATCTTTTCCGTGTAGTTTGGCTTTTGCAGTTCTACTTTCAATCTTTTCTAAAATCAATTCTAGACGATCTAAAACGTTTAAATAGTGATTGGTCATTCTTTCATTTAAAGCATTCACCCTTTCATAAATTCTTTCAACAATCTTTTGTTTTGTTTGACTTATCCTCTCTTTCATTCTTTCTCTCAATTGTTGCTTGAAATCTTCAATCTTTGATTTTATTTTTTCTCTTCTTTCTTTAATTTTGTTTCTCAATTCAATCTGCTTTTGCAAAATTAAATTTTTAAATTCTTCTCTTTTTTTCCTGAATTCTTCAACTGAAATTTGCCTTTTCTCTCTAATTCTTTCCAAAATTGTATTTCTCCAAGGAGGAGCAGCTACAATTTGAGAGGTCAAAACTAAGCTTAAAATCAAACCGACAATTATTTTCTTTCTCATATTTCAAAAAAATATTTTTCGACCTTTATAATATTTTATCTTAACAAAACTATTGCTCCGTAACCAACAACCTGAATTTTTTCTCCATAGATTGTGTCTCCTGAATTTTGATATTTCAAGAGTTTGGCTTTTCCTTTCAAATTTTTCGAAATTTCCAAAATTGTCTTTATTGAATCTTGAGCACAAGCTAGAGTATCGACTTGAAAGAATTTTTCTTTTAATTTTTCGATTTTTTCTTTGAAGATTTTTGGATCTGAACTCAAAATGGCATCGATGGTTTCAGAATCTACTTTTTTTGCAATCTCATAAGGTGGATAATGAGATAAATCAGAAGAAACAACTATTAAAATTTTCTTTTCTCTCATCAATTTTAAAATCGAATTTGCCAAATTTTTCCAATCTTTGTCTTCAGAGCCAAAAATTATTGGTAAAATCTTAAACTCTTTCAAAACTTTTTGTAAAAAGGGCAATTGAACTTCTAAGGAATGTTCAAAAAGATGGGCAGAATCTCTGATAAAAAATCTTTTTGATTCTTTCAAAAGTTTTTCAGCTAGTTTTTCATCAATTTTTACTTTTCCTAAAGGAGTTTCCCAAAAGCCTCTTTCCCAAACAGACACTCCATCAAACCTTTCATAATGGGAATCTCCGATTAAAACTACGCTCTCAAAATTTTTATTTTCGATTGCTTTGTAACAATGAGCGGCAACAAAGCCTGAAAAAATGTATCCTGCATGAGGAGCTATTATTCCAAAAATTTCTTCTTTGATTTTTGGAATTTTTGCTTCTTTCAAAAAATTCTCAATCATTCCTTCCAAATTATTCTTTTCTGCAGGATAGAATTGGCCAGCGACAGCTGGAAACCTGATTTTTTCTTCCATTTTACTCTATGCAACAATCAATTATTTTTTTCACTATTTCACCAAGTTTTGCCAGAAATCCGGTTTTCTTTTTATCATGAACATTTAATTGGTTCTCTTCAATCTTTTTCACTTTTCCAATATCTATTAATTTTAAATTTATTCCCCAAAACAAAGACCAAAGTTGATAAGCTTTTGAAAAAAGATCATGTGCTTTTTCTTTTTTTCCTTGTGAATAATACTTTGTTCCAACCTCTATCAATCTCATTGAAGCAGCTAAAAGATGTTTTGAAATACACCATTTCTCAGAACCTGGTTCGACATCCTTTACTAATTTTGCCAAAAGTTCTTTCCTCATTTTCCTTGTCTCATTCAATAAATCAAAATATTTTTCACTTCCTGTCTTTGCACCTGAAAAGAAAAAATGCTCTTCGATTGAAACTAAATTCATTATCGCTATTGATAAATCCTCATCAGAAGACAAATCTAACTTTCCTTTTTTTGACTTCTCAATTTTCTCGATTAGGTTTTGAATTTTTTCTTCCAATTTTTCTGCCATAATTTAACAAACTTTTAAGAAAATCAAACTTAATAATACCAAAATAAAAAGAGGAATAACAACCTTTTGAAATTTGAAATAAACTTTTCCCTGATTTCTCTTTCTTAAATAAAAATCTAAAAAATAACCCATTAAAAGACCGATAGATCCTGAAAATATCCCAAAAATTAATTTATCAATTCCTAAAAATTTGTTCTGAGGATGTCCCAAAATTCCTAACCAGTAAAATGGTAAAATTGCTATCCCATACCAGAAAATAAATATCAAAGGCTTTCTTCCAAAAAACTTGATTTTTCTTTTATCTAATTCATCAATCGTCCAGATCACTAAAGAAATTAAAAAACCTCCAATCCAAGTTCCAGAAATTAAATCATCGATACCGAGATATCTACATAATCCAACCCCGCTAGCAACTGCAACTGTACAAACCGGACAAAAAGCAAAAATAGAGAAAGGTAAAGAAAGTGTAATAAAAAAAATTTTCCCTATCATGAAAATCTTTTTAATCTTAACAAATTCTTTATTTTTTGAAAACAAGAGAAACTAAAAATATAAAAAAGTTAGCCAAAATGATTGTAGGACCTGCAGAGATATTAAAAATTTTGTAAAAGAAAATGCCAAAAAGAGAACTTAAAATACCAAAAAGGATTCCATAAAAAGAATACCAAAATAAATTCTTACTCAAATTTCTAGCAGAAGCTGCTGGAATTGCTACTAAAGCTGCTGTCAATAACCCCCCAACAACTTTCACTCCTAAAGCAACAATAATGGCAATACAAAGCAAATATAAAAAATTATATTTTTTGACATCAATTTTTTCTGATTTTGCTAAATCCTCAGAAATTGAAATTAAAACCATTTTTTTGTAAATAGATTTTGTCAACAAAAAAACAAAAAGACATAACAAAAAAGTAATTAAAGTATCTAGAAATTTCACTTTGGAAATATCCCCAATTAAAGCTTCTTCTGCTTTTTCAATCGGCAAAAATAAAAGAGAGATTGAAACACCGGTGGCAAAAACAATCGCAGTTAAAGCTTCCAAAGGTAACTTTGTTTTTCTTTCAAAAAGCCAAATTAAAAAAATTCCCAAAATGACAAAAGGAAAAGCTCCCAAAGAAACATCAAATCCAAAAATTAAAGCTAAAGTTATTCCTGGTAAAGTTAAATGTCCCAAAGGACCTGCAACCAAGGACATTCTTTTAGATAACATTAAAGTTCCCAAATAACCTGCTGTCGCCCCAATAGAAACTCCACAAATTAAACTTAATAAAATTTGCTCCATATTAGTGTTGGTGATAATGTTGATAAAACCTCAATTCTTGACCGTAAAGTTTTTGTAAATTTTCCAAAGTTAAAATTTCCTTTGGGCTTCCTTGACAAATTGGACATTTATTCAAACAAATTACATAGTTTGAAAATTTAAAGACAACGCTTAAATCATGAGTTACCAACAAAATGGTCAAATTTTTTTCTTTTTTTAATCTTTCCAAAAGTTTATAAATTGATTCTTGACCTGAAATGTCAATTCCTGACATTGGTTCATCGAAAAGCAAAACTTCTGGATTTTTCAAAAGGGCAAAACCTACCAAAATTCTTTGGAATTGACCAGAAGATAAATTAGCAATTTTTTTATTTAAAAAATCATCTGAAAATCCAATTGAATTCAAAATCTTTTTTATTTCTTTTTCTCTTTCTTCTTTCAATTTAAAAAACTCTTTAACTGACATTGGAAGAGTTTTTATAAAGGGTAATCTTTGAGGAACATAACCTACTTTTATTCCCTCTTTCCATTTAATTTCTCCTCTATAGGGAAGAATTCCCAAAAGAGTTTTTAACAAAACTGTTTTCCCTGCTCCGTTGGGTCCCAAAATTGTAATTGTGTCTCCTTCTTTAACTTTAAAAGATAAATTACAAATAATCTTTTCTCTGTCTAATTCAACAGTTAAGTTTTTAACTTCTAAAATTGTATCTTTCATTTTTTTATTTTGATTGCTTTTCCCTCAATTAAAGCTTCAGCTACTTTTTTTCTCGCTGAATTCAAAATTCTTTGAAGGGTGCTTTGCGAAATTCCCATTTTCTTTGCAGCACTAATTTGATTTAATCCTTTAAAATCACAAAGTCTCAGGGTTTCCAATTCATCTACTGTTAATTCTATTTCCTCTAACATCGACAAAGGAATAGCTCTTGGTTTAAAATAAACAGCTTTGGGATCAAAATAGATTCTTCTTGGTTTTCTTGGTCTTGCCATTTTTATTCTCTTCTCAAATGAATTTTACAATTAGGACAAATTAAAGTAGCACAAGGAACACCAGGTTGATGGATTATTTTATAGCCACATTTTGGACAAACACAAAAGCCCCCAGGACCTAAACCTCGAGCTCCTCTAAATCTCCCTCTAAATCTCCCTCTTCTTCTCCAACCAAATCCTCTACCATAAATTGGCATTCCAAAAACAGGAGCTGGACGATAAAAACTAGTTGTTGTTTCGTGACTTTTAATTTGAATTGCCACATAAACTAAATTGTCAATTTCTTTCATCAGTCTTTCTCTTAAATTTTCTGAGATTTTCGTTGCTTGATCTACATTCAAATTTTGGGGCAATTTTATTTCTAAATTAGCAGTGATTGCTGAGCCTTTCTTTTGAGTTTTCAAATTTGAAATTTCAACTCCTTGATTCTTTGCAATTTCTTTAATTTTATTTTCTATCTCAGGAGGAGCTGAAACATCAAGCAAAGAATCAACAGCTTCTTTTCCAATTGAAAAAGATTCTTTAATAATATAGAGACCAACCAAAAATGCTAAAATTGAATCTGTAAAAACCCAGAATTTATTCAAAATCAATCCCAAAAAAATTACCAAAGATGACAAAACATCGACTCTTGAATGAACCCCATCTGAAATTAAAGCAACTGAATTTTCCTTTTTACCAAAATGAATTTTCAATCTTGACATTACTTCATTTAAAATTGCAGAAAATCCCATAATAGAGAGAGCTAAAATCGGAAGTTGAATTGGAGAGGGATTTTTAAATTTTTTCCACGATTCATAAAGTATTAAAATTCCAGTTGTCAATAAAATTAAAGTGATGAAAAGTCCAGCTAAAACTTCAAATTTAAAATGACCGTAAGGATGCCTCTTGTCTGCTGGTTTTTTCGAAATTTTAATACCAACAAAAGAAATCAAAGAAGAAAAAATATCTCCTAAGGAATGAAAACCTTCTGCTAAAACAGCGGTTGATTTTGAAAAAATCCCCCCAAGAATTTTTGTTATTGCCAAGATAACATTTGCCAAAACTGAAATTAAAGCTACTTTTTCTTTATCCATAAATTTTCTTTATAATTTTTTTAAAAAGCATACCATATTGAGGATTTAATTCAACTATAGGTCTTTTTTTTGTCAAAGAATCAATAAAATCTTGATTGAAAGGAATTTTTCCTAAAATTTTAATTTTGCTTTTTTTTGCAAATTTTTCTATTTTTTTTGTAAATTTTTTTGAAAGATTGAATTTATTGATCAAAATTCCATGAGGAATTTTAAAATGATCTGCTAAATATAAAATTCTTTTTAGATCAAAAAGGGCAGAGGGTGTAGGTTCAGTTACTGCTATAATATAATCTGTTCCTACCAAAGAAGCAATTACCGGACATCCAATTCCAGGGGCCGAATCTATAATTTCGATTTCAGAGTTCGTTCTTTTGGCTTCTTTTTGAGCAAATTTTCTCAATTCTTGAACAACTTCTCCTGAAGAAAGCTCTCCTAATTTAAGTTCACCTGAAACTAAATTAACTTTATAATTTTTGCCAATGTAAATTTTTCCGATTTCTTTTTTTGATTCTTTTATTGCGCCAAAGGGACAAGCAACAATGCAGGCTTTGCAACCTATGCAAAGATCTTTTATAAAAACTGGATATTTTCCTTTAACATAAACAATTGCATTTTGTTTGCAAACTTTGGCACATTCTCCACATTTTCTACATTTTCTACGATCGAATTTAGGAATGACCTGAAAAATCTTTCCTTTTAATTTTCTTTTGACAGAAAGTAAAATATGGGAGTTTGGACACTCTACATCACAATCTATCAAAAGAGTTCTTTTTTGTTTTGCAAACTCTATTGCTAAAGAAGTAGCTATTGTCGTTTTCCCAACTCCTCCTTTACCTCCTGTGACTGCAATTTTCATATTCAACTTTTTTCTTTTTTATAAAAAGAATGAACGAAAATGGTTATCAGAGAAATTATGATCGCTAAAATTAAAATTGAAAAAGCGGTAAAAATACTTTCTAACAATTTTGGTTTAAAAATCAAAACAAATCCTAAAAATAAAATCATAAAGCCAGAAATTAACTTTAATCTTCTAACCCAAATTTGACTAAAAGTTTTTCTTCCTAAAGTAATAGCAAAAATCAAAACAATGATAGCTAAAGGAATAACATAAACTAGATTGTAGAAAACCAAATAGAGATAATATTTAAAGGAAGGCAACTCTCTTAAGGTTAAAATTCTTGTATAAATCATCGGAAAACCGAAAGTGCACAATAATTCATAAATGTTTACCGTAGCAGCAATAATTGCTGTCGTTCCAGTTAAAGCCAAAGTAGATTTAGCCAAACTCAAATTTTTCACTCTTTGGATAAATTTTTCTTTTTGACTTTTTGGTAAAGTTAAAGAAATTCCTTTTTGGAAATAAAAATAATCTTTTATATTGACAATACCGGCAAAAACGGCAATTAAACCAGCAATAATAGTTAAAATGGTAATTTTTCCACCTAATTGAAAAACGTTAAGCAAAACTGACATAAACAAAAAGTAAAAAAGAGCAGAGAAAAATATAAAAATACTTCCTACCAAAAGAATTTTTCTTCTTGCTCCAGCTAAACCAATTAAAGCAGCCAAAAGAAAAGTTAAAACAAAAAAAGCGCAAGGATTAAAACCGTCTGCCAATCCTAAGAGGAAGGTTAAAACTGGTAATGAAAATTTTTTAGTTTCTATTTCTCCTAAAAAAGGAATTTTAACTTTCTCTTCTTCAATCGGTCTTTCTGGTTTAGAAATTTCTCCACTAGGTTTTTCTGAAATGATTTCTTTTTTTGAAATTTTTATTTTTATTGCATTTTCAAAATCTGCTTTTCGAACATAATCTTTTTCTGAAAAAGAAAGACCGATTTTTTTCCAGATCGCAAAAAGTTCTTCTTTAGAAAAGGCAATAGCTCCCATTTTTAAAGATTGAGGATTAGTAATCTCAAAATCTATTCCTTCAAGAGATTTTGCAATGTCAGAAGTAAAAAGTAATTCTTTTAATTTTCGAGAATCAGCTATTTTCTCACCTTTAATTTCTTGAGAAATTTTTTTGCCATTCCATTGAAAAAGCCAAAGATTTTCATCCAATTTAACTAAAACTCTTCCGTTTGCCCAAATTTTTGGAAAAGCTGGCAAATCACTTAAATTTAAATCTTCAAAATAAATTGACTCTTCCAATAAGGGACAGGGGTTTTCTTTGTCAATTCTATTTTCTGCTTTTGGAACATCGATTGAGCCTCCAAAGATTTTAATTTTATCAAAAACAAGTTTTGGAACTGAAGCTAGTGTTTTGTAATCTTGACAAAACTTTCCAAAAAATTTTGAATTTGGGTCGTTTAAATCTCCTCCCATCCACATATATTCGATCACTACCAAGTGAGGATATTTTTTTGTCCATTCTAATAAAACTTTAGGGTCAGTATAAGCGCAATTTGGACAACCAATGAATGTAAAATAAAGAGTGCAAAAATAATCTTTAGCTAAAATCTTTTGAAGAGGAGAGAAAATAAAAATTAGTAAAAAACTGGCAAAAATTAACTTTTTCATTTTTTTGATTTACTCAGGTAGAATGGCTAAAGTATTGTTAAATCTGTTAATATAATTGAAAAGTCCCATCACTGAAATAATCTCTATAATTTGGGGCTCTGAAAATTTTTCTCTTAATTTATCAAAAAGTTGAGGATTATCTAAGTGTCCATCTAAAGTTACATCCTTTATCAATTCTAATACTTCTTTCTCTTCTCCTTTCAATTCTTTAATTTCTTTTATAATTTCATCTGTTGCTCCAAATTTTTTTAACATTTTTGTGGTTACGTCAACACAGAAAGGACATTTTAATGTTTCAGAAACTACTAAAGCAATTTTCCATTTCAACAAAGAATCTATGGTACCTTTTCCCATAATGACTTTAAAAAGTTCTACAAATTCCTTCAAAATCTCTGGTCTATGAGCCATTACCTTTACCCATTCTGGAACTTTTCCAGTATCTTTTTTGAATTTCTCGTAAATTTCTTTAGCAATTTCCTCTACTTGATCTTCTTTTAAAGAAGAAATCAAAGCCATGTTAAAATCTTTTTGAAGACCTTTATATTTTAAAATATATCCTCTTTTTTAATTTCTTTCAATTCGTTATTTTCAAATTTTTGAATGTTATCTTTTATCTTTTCTTTTGTAGCTTTATACATTTTAATTTTATAATTTTTAAATTTCTGATATGCTCTCTCCCCCAAACCAAAAGTGACAACAGCATCTACTTTATGACGATACAAAAAATCTGGGGGAAGTTCTTTCCCTTTTAATTCAGGATTTTCGAAAACTTCAAAGGTCTTTTTTTCGGTATCATAAATCAAAAAATTCTTTGCTCTCCCAAAATGGAAAGCTATTTTGTCTTCTAAATTATCTCCATCTGTAGCAAAAGCAATTTTCATTTTTCAAATTTTTCTAATTTTTGTTCAATAAATTTTTCTAAAGCTTCCTTCACTGTTCCTTCTCCCTGATAAATTTTAATGCCAAACTGACTTAAAACATCAAAAGCTCTCGGTCCAATATTTTTACAAATCACAGCCTCTATTCTTCTTTCAGCTAAAAATTGAGAAACTGAAATTCCAGCTCCTCCCATTTGATTTGCAAATTCATTCTCTATTGCTTCAAAATTTTTAATTTCTCCTTCCTCAATCTCAGCAAAGATAAAATAAGGACACCTAGCAAATACTTCACTCAAATTAGAATCTAAATTTTTTCCAGTTGAACTTAAAGCAACTTTCATTTTTTCTTTTCTAACTCTTTTAATCTTTCTTCAATTGCTTCCATTTCTTCTTTTAAACTTTCTAATTCTTCCTTCAACATCTTCTTTTCCTCTTCAGGAGTCATTTTTTCCCAATATTCAGGAAAAGCCCACCAACCTCTTGGTAACCAAGGAAACCTCCAACATCTCCACCAATATCTTCTAAATTCTGGATAGGCCCACCAAGGACCGCCTCCCATTCCCCAAGGCATGATTTTTAAAAAAATTAAAGCGACCTTTATATTTTGAATATATACCCAAAATAGTACCTTGTCAAGTAAAGAAAAAATTAATTTTTATCTATAAATCTTCCATTATCTCGCGTTTTTGCAAGTTTCGAAATTTTTCTTTTAAGCCAACCGATCTTATTAGTTTTTCTTACATCAAATTCTGGTACATAGGGTTTAATATCTAAGAGAGGGGTTTTGTCTACTATATCTATTCCACTCACATAAAGAAAGTTTTTCTTCCTTTTTTCTAATTTTACTATTGATATTCCAATAGGATTTGGTCGAGAAGGAGCTCTGGTAGCAAAAATTCCATGTGATTTTTTATCCATGTAAGGCTTGACTACTAATCTTTGTTTTTTAATTAAATGAAAATGATAAATTAAAATAAGATAGGAAAAACCTTCAATATCCTTTAATCCTCGAGAATATTTCGAAAAAACTTCTACTATTCCTTTAGTATTTTTTGCTCCCAAAGATTGTATTGGAGTTCCTTGAACTTTTTTAAAGGGAGAATGAACAATTCCTATTGGTTCATATTTTATTTGTTTCATTATTAATTTTTATAAGATTTATCTACCAAGAGAACAGAGGGGGCAACTATTTTCCCTAAAATCTTTTCCTTTTTTTGAAATTTCTGGCCTGTATTCTTCGCATTCTTGATGACAAAAAGGACATTCTGCTACTAATTTCCATTGTTTCCCAAAGATTGAACTTTCCCATTCTTTTTTCTTCCCTTTGGCTTTAAAAATTTTTTGACAATTTTTACAATAAAATTTTTCCATAATTTTTGATAAAATAAATCAATGAAAATCAATCTCAAAAAAAATGTTCCTTTGAGAAATTATACTACATTCAAAATTGGAGGGAAAGCTCGTTATTTTTTCGTTGCAAAGAAAAAAGAAAATGTAAAAAATGCAATTGAATTTGCAAAAAAGAAAAGAATTCCCTTTTTTATTTTAGGAGGAGGTAGCAATGTTTTATTCCCTGATGAAGGCTTTAGAGGAATTGTTATAAAATTAGAAATTTTAAATTTTAAATTAGAAAACAACAAAGTTTTTGTGGGGGCTGGTTATCCATTAACAAAATTAGCTCAAAAATTAGCAAAAAAGAGCTTTTCTGGACTTGAATTTGCAGTTGGAATCCCAGGAACTATAGGAGGAGCTATTAGAGGAAATGCTGGAGCTTTTGGAAAGGAAATAAAAAATGTAGTAGATGAGGTTGAAGTATTAAAAATTGAAAATTGCAAATTGAAAATTGAAAAATTAAAAAATAAAGATTGTCAATTTGGCTACAGAGAAAGTATTTTCAAAAAAAAGAAAAATTGGATAATTTTGAAAGCTACCTTGAAAATAAAAAAAGGAAATAAAAAAAGAATTCAAGAAAAAATAAAAAAAATTTTGTCAAAAAGAATAAAAACTCAACCTCTTGAGTTTCCCTCTGCAGGATCTGTCTTTAAGAATATTCCTTTGGAAAAAGTTCCCAAGAATGTAAAGGAAAAATTTAAAGATAAAATAAAAAGAGAACCTTTCCCCTGTTTACCAGCAGCAGTTTTGATAGAAGCTTTGGGGTTGAAAGGATATCAAATTGGAGGAGCTAAAATTTCAGAAAAGCATGCCAATTTTATTATTAACGCAAAAAAAGCTAAAGCAAAAGATATCTTGCAATTAATAAGGCTGATAAAAAAGAAGGTAAGAAAAAGATTTGGAGTAAATTTAGAATTAGAAATTGAGTTAGTTAAAGTTTAATTTTTCTAAAAATTATCAAAAACCCAGTATGAGCTACCATCCTATCTTTGGGACGCAATGCCCTTCCTCTTTTTTGCCATTCCCTCTGTAAAGTTTCAAAAATTCCTTCGAGTTCAAAACTTTTTTTAAATTTTTTCTCAACAATATCTACTAAATTAAATACCTGCAAAACAGTCGGTAACCAACAAGCTAAAATTCCACCTTCTTTTAAAATCTCTTTTACTTTTTGAAGATAATTCCAAGGTTCTACCATATCCAAAATCACTCTATCAAAATTTTTTTCTTTTATATCTTCCAAATTCATCTTTTTTAGAACTAAACTTTTAATTTCTTCAGGCTTTTTTCGATAAAATTTTTCAATGTTTTCTTTTGTAGTTTTGACCATATCTTCTCTCTCATCGATTGCGAAAACTTTTCCTTTTTCTCCGACTGCTCTAACCAAATAACAAGTTAAAGCTCCAGAACCACATCCTGCTTCCAAAACTTTAATTCCAGGAGCAATATCTGCTAAAACTAAAATTTGACCTACATCCTTTGGATAAATAATTTGAGAAATTCTCTTTAGTTTTTTTAAAATAAAATCTGCTAAAGTAGGTTTCAAAATTAAAAGTTCAGCTCCTTTAGAAGAAATTATCTTTCTCCCTATTCCTTTTTTTAAAATTTCCTCATGCAAAATCTTCCCTCTATGAAATTCAAAAACTCCTCCTTTTTTTAACGAAATTAAATATTTTCTTTGCTTTTTATCTTTTAATAAAACCAAATCTCCTTCTTTTAACATTCTACGAGATAGTAATTTCTTCTTCCTTTTTTAATCACAAAATATCTTTGATACAAAGCTTCCTTTTTAGTTATCATTTTTTTGATTTCTAAAATTAATTCTCCATTGATAGAAATTCCTCTCTGCTTTATTAGTCTCTTAGCTTCGCTTTTTGATTTTACCGCTCCGCTTAAAACTAAAAGTTCTAAAACAGGAATTTCTTTTTTGATTTCTATCTTAGTTGAAGGCACATTGAAAAAAGCTTCTTTGATTTCTTCTTCCTTCAATTCTTTAACATTTCCATAAAACAAAATTTGAGAAATTTTCTCTACTCTTTTTGCTTCCTCTTTGCCATGAACGATCTTTGTCATTTCTTTAGCTAAAACTTTTTGGGCTTCTTTCTTCTTGGGTTCTTTCTTTAATTTCTTTTCTAAATCTAAAATTTCTTCTTTCTTTAAAAAAGTAAAATATTTCAAAAAAGAAATCACATCTTTGTCTTGGGTGTTAATCCAAAATTGATAAAATTTATAGGGTGAAGTTAGCTTTTTGTCCAAAAAGATTGCTCCTTCTTCTGTCTTTCCAAATTTTTTTCCAGATTTTGTCAAAATTAAAGGTAAAGTCAAACCAAAAACTTCAACTCCTAAAATCTTTCTGACCAAATCTACACCAGAGACAATATTTCCCCATTGATCAGAACCTCCAATTTGAAGAGAACAATTTTCTCTTTTCTTTAATTCCAGAAAATCGATTGCTTGCAAAATCATGTAAGAAAATTCGCAAAAAGAAATTCCGGTACTGGATAATCTTCTTTTAACAGATTCTTTAGATAACATTTGTGAAAGTTGAAAGTGTTTTCCGTATTCCCTTAAAAAATCAATCAAATTTAAATTTAAAAGCCACTGAGAATTGTCTAAAATTTTTGCAGAATTCTTTTTTGTTTTGAAATCTAAAAATTTCTCAAGCTGACTTTTAAGTTTATCTCGCCATTCAGCAATTTTTTCTTTAGGGTTTAAAGGTCTTTCTTTTATTTTCCCCGATGGGTCTCCAATTAAAGCTGTTCCTCCCCCAATCAAGGCAATTGGCTTGTGGCCAAAAATTTGAAATCTTCTTAAAGTTAAAATCAAAAGCAAATTTCCGACATGAAAAGAAGGAGCAGTTGGATCAAACCCACAATAAAGAGTAATTTTCTCTTTCTTTAATTTTTCTCTCAAACCTTTTTCGTTTGTTGTTTGATAAATTAATCCTCTGAACTTTAGATCTTCAAAAATATCCATTTTTTTATTTTAGATTTTTTTTAAATAATTTTCTATTTTTTCTCTCAATCTGCAAAAACTGCAAATTTTAGCAGAAGTTAAATAACCACATCTTTCACAAGGTGCCAAATTTTCAGGTTTTCCTTTCTTAAAAATTTTTTTCCTTTTTAAAAATCCCTTGTAAAAATTCAAAGTAGCAGAAGGCATTTCATTTTCCAAATTCTCTATCATTTTTTTGAAAAAAACATAAGTTCCCCCTCTTAAAGGACAAGGATCTTTCTGGTAAGGCAAATTTAAAATTTGGCAATAAAGTTTTGTTTCTTTTTCAAAACAAAAAGTTAAAGGTTTTACTCTTTTTTTTAAAGTTTTTTCTTCTTTTAAAACAGGAAATTGTCTTTTCAAATAATCCTTCCAAAAAATCAAAGAAGCCAAAAGGGAAGCTGCTTCATCATCTATCGTATGGCCTGTAGCTATAACATCAAAATCTTTATCTTTAGTTTCCCTATTTAAAAGATATCTTTTTGCCATTCCACAAACAGCACAAATTTCTTTCTTGGCAACTTTGGCAGCTAATTTCAAGTCAACACCTATTTCTTTTTTCAAATCGATAATTTTTAGTGGTAAATTTTCTCTTTTGGCAAATTCTTCAACAGCTTCTTGACTCTTTTTTGAATAATCTTTCTCTTTTATTTGGCAGTTAACATGGAAAAGAAAAATTTTGTATCCTAAATTTTTCAAAATTTTAGATAGGGCCATGGAATCTTTTCCCCCAGAAATGGCTACAGCTATTTTATCTTCCCTTTTGAACATCTTAAATTTTTCTATCGTTTGCTGAGTTCTTTTTTCTAAAAATTTCAAAAAACAATCAAAACATATTTTCAAATTGTAACTTTTCAAATGAACACCTTCTTTTATTTTTTGGCAAATTCTACACTTTAAAATTTTTGTCCCTTCAATTTTCATTTTTTTGAAATTTCAAATTTAACGTCTTTTTTATTTCTGGCTTTAGTCGAATAATACTTTGTGAGTTTTTTAGCTTCTTTTAAAAATTTTTTTTCAATTTTTCCCCCATAACTTCTCAAAAGGGTAGTAGGACCTGGATAATTTTTAATTTCTACTAATATGTCTCCTTTTTTTGCTAATTTTTTAATTTTTAAGTTTTCTTTTTCGTTTCTCCCAACTATTATTTTAACTTTTCCTTTCCAAAAATGCCTTCCGACTTTGAGCAATTCTACGTCATTTTTTTTAAAATTTGGGCATTTTTCCATTAATTTTTTCAATCTCTTGGTAAAGAAAGGATCTGTTAAAAGACAACCACCAGAAGGTGTAGGATAAAATTTAATTTTGAATTTTTTTGCCAATTCAATTTGTTTTTTTCTCCTTCTTCCAGAAATAGAAAAAAGATTTTCTCTTTTTACCCAACCTTTAATTTCTACAAGCGTGGGTTTTAATAATTTAGCTGAAAGTGGCCTTAGCAAATATCCTTCCAAAGAAGATTCTTTCTCTACTATTTTTAGAGCCCTTTTATTTTGAGAAAAAGGTCTCTCTCCCAAAACTTCACCTGTAGCGACAAAATCGAATTTTTCTTTTTCCATTAATTTTTTTGCTTTCTTTAACATTAAAATGCGACAATCTAAGCAAGGATTCATTTGAGAACCAAAACCATATTTTGGTTTTTTTAAAATTTTAAAAAGATCTCTTGAAATATCCATTATTTTTAAAGGAATTTTTAATTCCTTAGCAGCTTTTTTTGCATTTTTTGCAGAGAAAAAGCAACTTTTAAAATTCAAAGCTAAAATTTCAATTTTCTCTCTCTCTAAAATTTTTGCTGCCAAAATAGAATCTAATCCTCCAGAAAATAACAAAATGGCTCTTTTTCTCTTTCTCATTTGAAAATAATTCCTCCTCCTAAAACCCTTTCTCCCTTATAAAATACGACAGATTGGCCAGGGGTAATTGCTCTTTGGGCTACTTTAAACTTTAAACTATAAACTTTGGGCTTTGAAGTTCTATTAATAATAGCTAAAGCTGGTTTGTGGCGGTAACGAATTTTAGCCTTGACTTTTAAGGGTAAGGTAGGTTCAATGCCCGAAATCCAATTTACATTTTTACAAATCAGTTCTTTTTTATATAAATCCTTCTCATTTTTAGTAACAATTAAGAGATTCTTTTTCAAATCTTTATCTAAAACCCAATAAGGACCCCCCGAAAGTTTTATTCCCTTTCTTTGCCCGATCGTGTAAAACCAAAGTCCCTTGTGCTCTCCTAAAATTTTTCCTTTTTTGTCAACAATCTTTCCTGGCTTTTCTTTGAGATACTTTTTTAAAAAATCATTAATTGTCGTCTCAACAAAGCAAATTTCAACTGATTTTCTTGCTCTCAAAACAGGTAATTTAAATTTTTTTGCCAGATTTTCAACTTCTTTCCTTGTATAATTTCCTATCGGAAATAAAATTCTTTTTAGTTGATTTTGATTTAACATCCACAAAAAATATGATTGATCTTTATTTTTATCTTTTGCCCTTAATAATTTTTGAATTTTGGATTTTGGATCTTGAACTTTTCTTGCATAATGACCCGTAGCCAAAAAATTCGCATCTAACTTTAAAATTTTTTCTAATAAAATTCCAAATTTGATTTCTTTATTGCAAACAACGCAGGGGTTTGGAGTAATCCCTTTTTTATATCCTTCTAGAAAATAATCAACGATTCTTTTCTTGAATTCTTTTGAAAAATTAAAAACGTAAAAGGGAATTTTCAAAATCTTAGCTACTTTTCTCGCTCTAATTTCAGCCTCTGGAGAACAACATCTGTTTGAGGCTCCGACAAGTCCATTTTTCTCTGGTTCTGACCAAAATTTCATAAAAACTGAAATTACATTAAAACCCGCTCTCTTTAAAAGAGCAGCAGCTACTGAAGAATCTATCCCTCCTGACATTGCTATCACTACTTTTTCATTTTTTCTACTATTCTTGTCCATTCTTTATATCTTTTTTCAATTTCTTTTTTCTCTTTTTCTATTCTTTTGTGAGCTTTTAATAACTTTTCTGGAATTTTTCTTTTTTTCTTTTTGAAGTAATCGTAAATTGCTGCATAAAGGGCATCGACTGCCAAAACTGAACAATGAATTTTAATTGGAGGAAGTCCTCCCAATTTCTCAACAATCTTTTGACGATCGAACTCTAAAGCTTCTTCTAAAGTTTTTCCCTTTACTAAATCCGTTAAGACACTACTTGTAGCAATTGCAGCCACGCAACCGAAAGTTTCAAATTTTACATCTTTTATAATTTCTTTCCCTTCTTTATTTTTGCCAACTTTAATATAAAGCCACATTACATCTCCACAAACAATATTTCCCACTTTCCCTATCCCATCAGGATTTTTCATTTTTCCTATATTATGGGGGTTTTTAAAATGTTCGATAACTTTTTCTGTGTAAATTCCTATTTTCTTCATAATTTAAATGGTGAAATCTTTCTCAGTTTTTCAACAACTTTTGGTAAAATTTTTAAAACATAATCTATATCATCTTTTGTTGTCCAACGACCCAAGCTTAACCTCAAAGAACCATGAGCTCTTTGAGGTGGTAAACCAATTGCCAAAAGAACGTGGCTAGGTTCTAATTTTTCAGTAGAGCAAGCAGAACCTGTGGAGGCTGAAATTCCTAGTAAATCCAATTGAATTACGAGCGATTCACCCTCAACAAAATCAAAAGAAAAATTAGCATTGTTTGGTAATCTCTTCTTGGGGTGACCATTCAAATAAGATTTGGGAATTTTTTCTAAAACCCCTTCTATTAATTTATCTCTCAGTCTTGTTAATCTCTGAGCTTCTTTTTTCATTTCTTCTTTACAAATTTTGCAAGCCTTTGCAAAGCCTACAATGGCTACCACATTAACAGTCGAAGATCTCAAACCTCTTTCGTGTCCTCCACCGTGTAATAAGGGGGTGATTTTTATTCCTTTTCTAATAAACAAAGCAGCAGCTCCCTTCGGACCGTACATTTTGTGAGAAGAAACTGTCATTAAATCAACGTTCATTTTTTTGACGTCAATTGGAATTTTTCCAAAAGATTGAGCAGCATCTGTATGGAACAAAACTTCTCTTTCTCTACAGATTTTCCCAATTTTTTCTATTGGTTCTATTGTCCCGATTTCATTGTTAGCGTGCATTACCGAAACTAAAATTGTGTCTTTTTTTATAGCTTTCTTTACATCTTCAGGATCTACAAGACCGTATTTATCAACTTTTAATTTGGTTACCCTAAATCCTTGAGTTTCTAACCATTTGGCTGTTTCCATAATGCAATGATGTTCGATAGAAGAAATAATAATGTGTTTTTTTCTCCCTTTATTTGCGAAAGCGATTCCTTTTAAAGCTAAATTGTTGCTTTCTGTGGCAGAAGAAGTAAAAATAATTTCTTGAGGATTAGCTCCCATCAAATCAGCTACTGTTTCTCTGCTTTCTTCAAGAGCTTGTTTTGCTTCCTGGCCGAAAGAATGAAGAGACATTGTATTTCCAAATTTTTCAGTAAAATAAGGTTTCATTGCTTTCAAAACTCTAGGATCAACAGGAGTTGTTGCTGCATAATCTAAATAAACTTTTTTCTTTGTTTTTTTCATATTATTTGAGTAAATCAGATAAGGTTATTGAATTTAATGCAGAGTTAATGATTTTGTTTAACCTTTTCCAAAAATTTTTCGCTAAACATTTTTTTTCTCTAGGACAGAAAGATCTTAAACATTCAACCAAAGGTTTCTCTCCTTCTAAAACATCAATGATTTCTCCTATTTTTATTCTTTCTGGTTTTTTGGCTAAAAAATAACCTCCTTTTTTCCCTTTTTTTGCTTCAACTAAATTTTTCTTTTCCAGTTTTGAGAAAATCTTTTCTAAAAAATTTAAAGGAATTTTCTCTTTTTTTGAAATCTCCCTCAAAGAACAAATTTTCCCTTCTTGCTTTGCTAAATAAACCATTGCCCTCAAACCGTATTGAGTTTTTTTAGATATTTTCATATTAAAACCGACCAGTTTGGTCGGTTTTATTTTATTCTTCTTGGTAATTATTGTCAAGTTCTAACCTTCAACTTCGATCGCTCCTCCAGGACATCCTTCTTTAGCTTGAATAATACATTCTTTATTTTTTTCAAAGTCTGCGCCTTCTTTAACACGGGACTTTCCATCTTCTCCCAACTCAAAAACATCAGGACAAACTGAAGCACAAAATCCACAACCTATACATCTTTCTTTGTTTACTTTTGGTTTCATATTTTTATTCTCCAATAAATTTGACCTTTGCAATTTTTGACATTTCTAAAGTTAAGGCTCTCAAATGATCTTTTTTTAAATCGTGAATGTCCTTTTCTCCACAGGCTCCAGCAATCATTTTTACTTCTTCTGTACAATTTTTAATAAAACTTGCTACCTTTTTTGCTGCCTCATCTATTTCTAATCTCTGTCTAAATTGCTCATCTTGAGTTGTCAAACCAACAGGACATTTCCCAAGATGGCACAATCTACAATAAATACAACCCATAGCTACAAGCATTGAGGTTGCCATAAAAACTGCATCTGCTCCTAAAGCCAAAGCTTTAGCAACATCTCCTCCTTTTCTTAATCCTCCTCCAATCCAAAGTTCTTGTTTAGCTCCCAATTTATCTAAAGTTTCTCTGGCTCTGACTAAGGCTGCTAAAGTTGGAATACCAACTTCATCTTGCATCACTTCTGGTGCAGCCCCTGTAGCCCCCTCCATTCCATCAATGGCAATAATGTCAGGATTGGCTTTTACTGCAAATTCCACATCTTCTTCTACATTTCCTGCAGCTAATTTAATAATAATTGGAACCCCCCCTGTTATTTCTCTCAACCATTCTATTTTTTCTTTTAAATCCTCAACACTTTTTATATCTGGATGATAAGCCGGAGAATGAACATCTTTTCGAGGAGGCACGTTTCTAACTTTTGCAATTTCTTCTGTTACTTTTTCGCCTGGTAAAAGCCCTCCCTGCCCTGGTTTTGCTCCTTGTCCAATCTTAATTTCTATAGCATCTGCTTTTTTTAATACCTCCTCTGTGATCCCGAATCTTGCAGTTGAATACTGAATTATCAAATATTTTGCATTTTCTCTTTCCTCTGGAAGCATTCCTCCTTCACCTGTATTAGTCATTGTTCCAGCCATTTTAGCTCCCCTTGCTAAAGCAATTTTCGCTTCTTTTGAAAGAGAACCAAAGGACATTGCAGAAATTATTATCGGAGTTTCCAATTCAATTGGCTTTTTACAAAATCTCCCAACTATCGTCTTTGAAGAAATCTCTTCTTTGTAATAATCTACCGGTCTTTTTGATAGTTGAGCTGGTACAAATATTAAATCATCGAAAGAAATTTTTCCCCACTTTTTGGTATGTCCTCCCAAGACCGGAACTCTTTCTGTCCTTTTTTGAATTTCTTTTAACCAATCTTCCATTTTTAACAAATTGGATATTTACCTTTTACAATTTCTAATTGAATTTTTGTTAAGTTTTCAAAAGTTTGATCTATGATTTTGAAGGCTTTATCTTTAACAAAAGTGAAGTTTTTTGCGATTATTTTGACTGAAGCCACTTGAGGTTGGTCTAAAGGTTTTCCAATTTGACTCAAAAGTCGAACTGAGCATTCTCTCACTCCTCTAATTTTTCCAATCTTTTGAGCTATCAAATGAGCTAAGATTTGATATAACTTTCCTGGATGATTAATGTTTTTTCCGGCTGCTGCCTCCAAAGACATTTCCCTACAAGGAGTAATCAATCCTGAAACTCTGTTTCCTCTTCCCACCTGTCCATCGTCTCCTTGTTCTGCTGAGAGTCCTATAACTGTAAGATAAATTTCCCTTTCATCTTTTGCTTGAGGATTATCCAAAGTATTGTGGAAAATTTTCAACTTTTTAAAATTGTAATTTCTTCTTATGAAATTTTCAACAATTTTTTTAATTTTTTCTTTCTTTGCAAAATACTCTTTTGGATTTTTAATATAGCGATCAATGTAGGAAATAGTAAAGGTTACAAAAATATTATCTTTTTCTCTCAAAGTCATTACTTTTACATCTCTTCCCACAAAGGGAAATTTTTCAATAAATCTTTTAGAATTTAAGAGGTTAGCCACTGATAAAGTTAATTTTTCTGCTCTTGAGTATGGTCCATGCCCTACTCCAAAGGAAGTATCGTTTGCTAAGGGAATTTCCTTTGACCTTTCAAAAACTTCTTGTAAATTAGCTGCTCCCGGTTTAAAGAAAACTGAAATTTTAAAATTCTTTTTTAAAAAAATTGAAGAATTTAAAATCTCTTTTAATTTATTTTTAAGGGCTTTTTCACAAATTTTTCTTACTGGAATTTTAAAATTGCCAACCCTATCTGTTGCTCTTCCAGCAATAATAATTTTTATTGGCTCTAAAATCTTTCCTCCTCCAAATTTTGGTTTTGACCTTCCTGCGATTAAAACTCCC
Source organism: uncultured Candidatus Saccharibacteria bacterium (assembly GCA_964447735.1). GTDB lineage: Bacteria > Patescibacteriota > Minisyncoccia > Minisyncoccales > GBS-2 > CAYSYN01. The sequence goes on from CAYUTJ010000005.1 coordinate 22,395, forward strand.
TTGTCTAAATTGTGGTGTAAAACTTTGCCAAATCTCTTTAAATAATATTTACTCAATTCTTGAGAAACAGCTTCAGCTGCAAGATCGCAAATAGTATCTGGATGCCCGAGTCCCTTTCTTTCTACAATTTCTACTTCTCTTTCTTCAATAGCTAAATGATTTCCTTTTTCAATGACTATGTTTCTCATAGATATTTTCTGAATTTAATGTTTGCGAATTTTTGACCTTCTTTTACAATTTCTAAAATTTCTTCTTCTTTAAATGGAGTAAAAACCTTTCCAGAAATTGTGCTATTTTTTTGGTAGTTTTGTAAAAAATAAACTTTAGCTTTTCTAATTGCTTTGCAAATTTCTAAAATATCTTCTTTTGTGTGAAATTCTTTCATTATTGTTGTCCTGAATTCATAATCTACTTTTCCCTCAAGTAAAATCCCAATAGATTCTTTTATACTCTTAAAAGTTTTTTTTGTCAAAACTTTCCCAGTAATTTCATTGTATTTTTCAAAAACTAATTGATGTTTTATATCCATTGCTACATAATCTACCAATCTTTTATCGATCAATTCTTTCAACATTTTCGGATTGGTACCGTTAGTTTCCAACTCCACTAAATATTTCAAATTCTTTATTTTTTCAATGAATTTTGGAAGTTGAGGGTTTAAGGTTGGTTCTCCTCCTGAAATCGATACTGCTTCTAAAAATCCTTTTCTTTCTTTCAAAAAAGAAAAAATTTTATTCTCTGAAATAGGTTTTATCTTTTTTATCTCCTCTGGCAAAACTAAATGAGGGACATAACAAAACTGGCATCTTAAATTACAACCTGCCAAAAAAATGATGGCAGAAATTCTGCCAGGATACTCAATCAGACTCTGTTTTTGAAGACCGGCTATAATCATTTAGCCAACGTACTTTCTTTAATTTTAAATTCTTTCCTTTGTTTGAATTCTTGCTGTTTTCCCAAATTCCATTGTTGAACTGGTCTGTAGTATCCTACGATTCTTGAATAAACTTCGCAAGGTTGTTTTATAGTACATTTCGGACAGAAAAAGTGTTCTCCAGCAATATAACCATGGACAGGGCAAATTGAAAAGGTTGGAGTGATGGTAATATAAGGAAGTTTGAAATTCTCAAAAACCTTTTTCACTAATCTCTTCACTCCTTCTCCGCTCTGCATTCTCTCCCCCAAGAAAATATGCAAGACAGTTCCCCCAGTGTATTTGCATTGAAGTTCTTCTTGCAATTTCAAAGCTTCAAAAATATCATCTGTATAATTTACAGGAAGCTGGGAAGAATTTGTGTAATAAGGAACTTTTTTTGTCCCTGCTGTAATAATGTCAGGATATTTTTCTTTATCTTTTAAAGCTAACCTGAAAGCAGTTGATTCAGCAGGAGTAGCTTCAAGATTGAAAATGTCTCCAGTTTCTTCTTGATACTTAACTAATCTTTCTCTCATAAAATCTAAAACTTCTAGGGCAAATTTCCTTCCTCTTTTGGAAGCGATATTTTCTCCCATAAAATTTAAGAGGCATTCATTCATCCCTACCAAACCTATAGTTGAAAAGTGATTTGCCCAGTACTTTCCTCTCATTTTCTTTATATCTTGCAAATAAAATCTTGAATATGGATAAAGTCCCTTTTCAATATAATTTTCCAAAACTTTTCTTTTAATCTCTAGAGAATTCTTGGCCAGGTCCATAACTTTTGCTAATCTCTCAAAAAATTCTTTCTTTGTTTTTGATAAATAACCAATACGAGGTAAATTGATTGTCACCACTCCGATTGAACCTGTTTTAGATCCTGATCCAAAAAGCCCCCCTCCTCCTCGATTATAAAGTTCTCTCAAGTCAAGACGTAACCTACAGCACATTGATCTTGCATCTTCAGGTTTCATATCAGAATTGATATAATTTGCAAAATAATTTGTTCCATATTTTGCGGAAGCTTCAAAAATTCCATTAAAAGCCGGCTCTTCCCATGGAAAATCTTTAGTGATATTTATTGTTGGAATCGGAAAATGAAAAGGTCTTCCTTTTGCATCCCCCTCCATGTAAACCTCGTAAAGAGCTTTATCAAAAATTTTCATTTCTTCAGCAAATTCCTCATAAATTTCTTCTTGGGGCTTCCCTCCCAAGATTACAGGCTGTTTTGCAAAAACCGGAGAAGGCCTCAAATCCAAAGTGATATTAGTAAAGGGACACTGAAATCCCACTCTTGTTGGAATTGCCATATTAAATAGAAATTCTTGTAAAGCCTGCTTTACCTGTTGATAGTTTAAATTGTCATATCTAATGAATGGAGCTAAAAGAGTATCGAAATTGGAAAAGGAAACCGCACCCGCAGCCTCTCCTTGCAATGTATAAAGAAAGTTGACTACTTGTCCTAAAGCAGCTCTGAAATGTTTGGGAGGTTTTGATTCTACTTTTCCCGGAACTCCTTGAAATCCTTTAGTTAAAAGATCGTAAAGATCCCAACCAACGCAATAAGGTCCTAAAGTATCAAGATTGTGAATATGGAAATCTCCGCTTTCGTAAGCTTCTCTAATTTCTTTTGGGTAAATTTTGTTTAACCAGTATTTCTTGATTATGTAGGCTGTGGCATAATGGTTCAAGCCCTGCAGAGAAAAAGCCATGTTAGCGTTTTCTTGAACTTCCCAATCTAATTTTTCTAGATACTGGTCCAATCTATCGACTGCTTCCTCTGAATATTTGATAGCTTCTCTTATCCTTCTTCTTTGCTCTCTATATAAAATATAGGCCTTAGCAGTTTTAACAAGGCCCTCTAAAATTAGAACTTCTTCGACAATATCTTGAATTTGCTCAATGTTGGGAATTTCTCCTTTTTTGAATCTTCTGTTTAAAATTCTAACTACTCTATCTGAAAGCCTTTTTGCTTTTTTCTTTTCTCCTTCTCCAGTGATCGTTAATGCTTTAAAAATTGCATCTGTAATTCTTTCTTGTTCAAAAGGAACTATCGTTCCATCTCTCTTTTGAACCTTTTCTATTTTATTAACCATAGATTTCATTGTATTTCTTTCAAATTTTTTTGTCAATTTCAAAAATTTTTCTTAAAAGATCCATTTGAGAAAGAGTCCCAAGATCCCCTTTTTGGCAATTTTTTTCAGAAAATTTTTCCACTTTATCTTTTCCGTTGCCAAAAATTAAAACTGGATTTTTCCCAAAAGCATGGCTCTTTTTTAAAGAAGAAGTGGGGTGGTCTCCGGTAATTACAATTAAAACATCCTTTAGTTTCAAAATTGGTTTTAAGTTTCTATCAATTTTCTCTATAAAATTCTTCTTTCCTAAAAAATCTCCATCTTCTGCAAAAGTATCAGTTGCCTTAATATGTAAAAAGATAAAATCAAATTTTCTAATGTTTTTTTTCAAAGCTAAAATCTTTCCTTTGAGATTAGTATTTTTCATTCCATTAGCCCCTCTAACTTTTATTTCCTTCATCTTTAGATATTTTCCAATTCCTTTGTAAAGAACACCGCCCGCAATAAAAGCTGTTCTCAATTTATATTTTTCTTTAAAACTCTTAACTTTCCTAAATTTCCCTGCGCCTCTAAGTAAAATAAAATTTGCGGGTAATTTTCCTTCTTTAATTCTTTTTTTGTTTTGAGGATGATTTTTTAAAATAAATCTTGCTTTTTCAAGAAACTGATTCAAGATTTGAACCGTTCTTTTGGCATTTTTTATCTTCGGCAAAATTCTCAAAACTTTGACTCCTACTTTTTTGGGATCGTTTTTGGTAACTTTCTCTGAAAGATTTTTCCCTCTCAAAACCAAAACGATTCTGTGTCCAAAAGATTTCTTAACGATAACTTTCGCTCCCTTAACTTTAATTTTGTTTAGTGCAGAAATCAAATTTTCAGTTTTTTCAATCCTCCCTGCCCTCCTATCGATTATTGTTAGGTCATCATCGACTGTTGCAAAATTCCCTCTAAAACAAATGTCATTCTTTCTCAATTTGAAATTGATACCTAAAGCTTCTAGAACCCCTCTCCCGGGATTTGATTTTTTAGGATCGTATCCAAAAATTGCCAAATGAGTATCTTCTGAAGTAGGTAATTTTCCTTTTTCAATCCATGGAATAACTTGACCACAAATTCCGTTTTTAGCCAAAAAATCTAAATTTGGAGTTTTAGCTGCCTCCAAAGGCGTTTTACCTTTAAACTGAGGAATGGGTTCATCTGCCAATCCGTCAATTACAATTAAAATTATTTTTGACATTTTATTTTTTCCTCAATTTTTAAAAGCCTATTGTACTTTACGACTCTTTCTCCTCTAGCTGGAGCTCCAAATTTAACAAAATCTGAAAATATCCCTACTGCAAAATCAGCGACGAAATCATCTGTAGTTTCTCCCGATCTATGAGAAACCATAATTTTGAAACCGAAAGATTTTGCTAATCTTACAGCCTCAATGGCCTCTGTTACTGTTCCAATTTGATTTATTTTTATTATAGTACCGTTGCAAAGATTTTTCTCTTTTGCCATTTTAATTCTCTTTGGATTTGTCACCAAAAGATCATCTCCGATGATTAAAATATTTTTTGAATATTTTTCAGTAAATTCTTTCCAACTTTCAAAATCATCCTCTGAAAAGGGATCTTCAATTCCTTCAAGAGGGTATTTTTTAATTAATTTTTGAAGATATTCTTGAAAATCTTTTCTCTCAAAAAAACCAAAACTTGTTTTGTATTTTTTTTGAACAAAAAAATGAGAAGCTGCTACATCCAAAAAAATTGAAATTTTATTTTGATAATTTAAAAACTTTGCAGATTTTAAAATTAATTCAATTGCTTTTTCAGGTCTTTTGATGGGAGGGGAAAAACCACCCTCGTCTCCTAAATTAGTGGCTAACTTTCCAAAAGTTTTTTTTAAAATTTCTTTTAGCTTATGATAAATTTCGGTTCCGATTCTCAAATTTTGAGAAAAACTCTTTGTCTTGGGGCAAACCATAAATTCTTGAAAATCTAAATCATTGCCAGCATGCAAACCTCCATTAATGACGTTAAAAGAAGGTCGCGGCATTATTTTATTTTTCAATGAGAAATTGGCAAGATAAGAAATGTATTGATAAAGAGGTAGATTTTTTGCTCTAGCTCCTGCTTTACAGACAGCTATTGAGACAGGACAAATTGCATTCGCTCCTAATTTTGATTTATTTTCAGTGCCATCCAATTCTATTAGGATTTGATCGATTTTTCTTTGATTGGTAGGATTTTCTCTTTTCAATTTTTTGGCTATAATTTCGTTTACATTTTTTACTGCTTTCTTCACCCCTTTTCCAAAAAATCTTTTTCTTTTATCTCTAATTTCCAAAGCCTCAAATTTTCCTTTTGAAGCTCCGGAGGGAACAGAAGCTAAAAAAAGACCAAAATTGGTCTCCAATTCTACTTCAACAGTCGGATTTCCTCTCGAATCTAAAATTTCCCTTGCTCTTATTTTTTCAATCTTTGGCTTTTTTTTGCTGTAGATAATCATAAGCAGATAGGGCAGCCTTTGCTCCTTCGCCACAAGCTGTAATTATTTGTTTGTATCTTCCTGCATTGCAATCTCCGGCTGCAAAAATTCCTGGGGTTTTTGTAGCCATTGTTTCAAACTCGACTATGATTTCGTTTCTTTTATTAAAATCTACCAAATCTTTAACAAAGGATGTGGCTGGAATATTTCCAATTTCAACAAAAACTCCATCGACAGAAAGTTCTTTTAAATTCTGAGAAATTCTATCTTGATAGATTAAAGATTTTACAAAATTATCTCCCTTTATTTCTTTAACCTGAGCATTCGCAATCACTTCTATTTTCCCCGTTCTTTGAGCTTTTTCTTGATTTTCCTTTTCAGCTCTTACTTTATCAAAAAATTCCAAAATATAGATTTTTTCTGCGAAATTTGCTAAAAAAATGGCTGCTTCGAAACCTGCGTTTCCTCCTCCAATGACTGCTACTTTTTTTCCTTTAAACAAGGGAGCGTCGCAAGTTACGCAGTAACTTACTCCTTTGCCCAAAAATTCTTTTTCTCCTGGAATCGAAAGAGGACGAGGAGTAGCACCAGAAGCCACAATAATTGTTTTTGCTAGAAATTCTTTATCTTGCTTTGTTTTAACAGAAAAGAAATCTTCTTTCTTTTTAACCTCTGTTACCTCATCAATTTCCATTTCAATTTCGTATTTTTTCAAGTGGGAAAGGAATCTCTCTATCAATTCCTTCCCTGAAATCTCCAAAATTCCAGGGAAATTCTCAATTTTTACTGCTTTTCTATTAATTTGTCCTCCAATTTCTTTTGCGATCAAAAGAAGATTTAATCTTTGTCTTTTAGCATAAATTGCTGCCGTAATCCCTGCAGGTCCTGCTCCAATTATGATAAGGTCATAAATTTCTTCTTTCATATTTCCTTTATAACTTGGGGAATTGCCTCAATGACATCTGTAGCTGTGAGAGATTCTTTTAATTTTTCTCCAGCTATCTCCCCTGCTTTTCCATTAATAAAAATTGCTGCCTTTGCTGCCAAAAGAGGTTCTACTTTCCTTGCCATCAAAGCCCCACAAATTCCAGCCAAAACATCGCCGGTGCCTCCAACAGCCATGTAAGGAGAACCCGTGTAATTTAAATAAACTTTTTCTCCGTCTGAAATAATATCTGGTTTTCCTTTAAATAAAATTGGAGTTTTCAATCTTTTAGCTTCTTCTTTGATAATTTTTGCTTTTTCTTCTAATGGCAAGTCGAGAGGGACTTTTTTACCAGTTAAAACAAAAAATTCATAGCCATGAGGAGTAAGTAAAAACTTTTTATTTTCTAAAATTTTGGGTTCTTTTGCGATGGCATGAATTGCATCGGCATCGATAACGAAGGGAATATCTATATTTTTCAAGTATTCTAAAACCGTCTCTTGAGTTTCTCTTGACCTTCCCAACCCTCCTCCAATTACCCCAGCTACATTTCCGTAAGCTACTTGTTTTGCAGCTTCTGTTTGTTCAATTAGAATTGAAAGGTGTCTTTTTGTTAGCCACTTTCCTTCTAAAGGATAAGCTGCTAAATTTGGAGAAAAAGAGGAGATAATGTCTGCTGCTCTTCTTGGAGCTATGATTCTTACCATCCCTACTCCAACTTTGAAAGCCGCCATCGCATTCAGAGCAGGAGACCCTGAATAAAAATCAGAACCTCCAATGACAATCAAAAGTCCAAAGTCGTATTTTACAAAATATTGATTCTCTTTTCTTTTTGGAAAAACTTCTTTTAAAATTTCCTTTTCTATCTTTTCCATAAAATTATTCTAACAAATTTCTTATGTTTAGAAAAATTAGCTGCGGGGTGAGGACTCGAACCTCAACTTCCAGGTCCAGAGCCTGGCGTCCTAC
>CAYUTJ010000005.1:29851-32598 GCA_964447735.1 uncultured Candidatus Saccharibacteria bacterium
GCTGCGGGGTGAGGACTCGAACCTCAACTTCCAGGTCCAGAGCCTGGCGTCCTACCATTAGACGACCCCGCATCATTCTTTAAGATATTTTTTAGTTGCCAAGAAACTACATAAAAATCCAAAGGAAACTCCGAGAAGAACTTGATAAAGAAAAATTGAAATTAAATTATCTTTGAAAATATCAAAAATTTTAATTTCTGGAAAGAGAATTGAAAATTTCGGAGAAAGAAAAAATAAACTTGAAAATAAAATTAAGGTTGAAATTAAAGAAGCCAGAAATCCGGTAAAAATTCCTTGAAACAAAAAAGGGAAATAGATCATCCAGTTGGGAGCTCCAACTAGTTTTTGAGTAAAAATTTCTTCTTTGTAATTTAAAATTGACAAATGCAAAGTTGTGAAAACAATTAAAAAGGAAATGAAAAGGAAAAATAAAATTAAAATTATCATTCCCTTTCTAAAGGTGGCTGTGATTGAAAAAATCTTTTCAATCAGAGGTTGTCTTTGAAGATAATCTATCTTTTCAATAGAATCTTTCTTTTTGTCCAAAAAATTTGATATTTTTTCAAAAAGATCAGGATTCTTAAGTTTTATATTCAAGGAAGCCAAAAATGGATTGCCAATTTCCCTCAAAGCTTCCATTAAAACAGGATTTTCTTTGTGCCTTTCTTTAAATGAAGAAAGAGCTTGCTCTCTCGAAATAAAGGTTACTTTTTCAACTTCTGGAAATTTTAAAAGTTGGTCTTTGATTTTTAGAATTTCATCTTCTGAAACTTCTTCTTTAAAATAAACAGAAAAATCAGCTTTCTCTTCAATTCCCTTCAAAAGAACTTTTCCCCCTTTCTCAAAAACTAAAAGAGAAGAAAAAAGAAAAAGAGTCAAAGTCAAAATTAAAATATCAACTAAGGTAATTCCCCAGTTTCTAAAAATAAATTTGAAGGAAGATTTAATTGATCTTCTTAAATTTAAAAACATTTTTATCCCCTTCTTTCACCGACAATTTTTCCTTTTTCCAAATAAATAACTCTAGTTTTTAGAAAATTAACCACTTCTTTGTTATGGGTGGCTAAAACAATCGTTGTACCCATTTCGTTTATTTTTTTAAGAATTTTTAAGATTTCAAGAGTATTCAAAGAATCTAAATTTCCTGTAGGTTCATCTGCTAAAATGATTTTAGGTCTATGAATCACTGCTCTGGCTATAGCTAATCTTTGTTTTTCTCCGGCAGACAATTCTTCAGGGAAACTTTCCATTTTTTCTTCTAATCCAACTAATTCTAATACTTTTGGAATGTCTCTTTTTATTTCTCTGTCCGAAAAACCTGTCACTTCCATTATAAAACTCAAGTTTTCAAAGACATTTTTTGCTTTCAAAAGCCTGTAGTCTTGAAAAACAACTCCAATTTTTCTTCTCAATTCTGCAATTTCAGCTTTTCTCATTTTAAAAATCTCTTTCCCCTCGAAAAAAACTTTACCCTTTGTAGGTTTTTCTTGAGCTAAAATAATTTTTAAAATTGTGGTCTTGCCTGCTCCTGAAGGACCTACAATCGAAACTAGTTCTCCTTTTTCTATTTTAAAAGAAACATCTTCTAATGCTAAAACTTCCTTTCTATTTTTAGTCTTGTAGACTTTAGTTACTTTTTGAAATTCTACCATATTTAATTTCAGCTTCGATAAATTTGTCTAAATTCCCATCTAAAACATCTTCAACTTGAGTCGTCTCAACTTTTGTTCTCAAGTCCTTCACTAATTTGTAAGGATGAAAAACATAAGATCTGATTTGGTTTCCAAATTCAATTTGAACTTTTTTCCCTTTAACTTTTTCTACTTCCTTTTCTTTTTTCTCTTTAAGATATTGATAAAGTTTTGTTCTCAAAATCTCCATTGCCTTTTCTCTATTTTGAGCTAATGATCTTTCTGTTTGACAGGTGACTACAATATTGGTGGGTAAATGAGTGATTCTCACTGCAGTCATTCTTTTGTTAACATATTGACCACCCGGTCCTGAAGATTTGAAAGTTTCAATTTTTAAATCTTGGGGTTTAATTTCGATTTCAGGTTCTGGAATTTTTGGCAAAACAGAGACTAAGGCAAAAGAAGTATGTCTTAAACCCTTGGCAGAGAAAGGAGAAATTCTCACTAATCTATGAACTCCAGATTCCCTTTTTAAAAAACCAAAAGCAAAAGGGCCTTTTGCTTCCAAAATGGCAGATTTTACTCCAATCCTTCCTTCAGCTCCGGGTTCTCCAAAATTTATATCCAAAATATCGCAATCGAATCCTTTTCTCTCACAATATCTTTGATACATTCTTAGTAAAATCGCTGCCCAATCTTGAGCGTCTTGACCCCCTGCACCAGCTTGAATGAAAATTAAAGCATCGTTTCTGTCGTATTTTCCAGAAAGAAAAGTTAAAATTTCTTTTTCTCTTATTTCCTTTTCTATTTCTCTTAAATCTTCTTCTGTTTCTATCAATTCTATCTTTTCTTTTAAGTCCTCGATTTCTTGGACTTCTTTTTTTAATAAATTGTATTCTTTAATCTTTTGTCTATCTTTCCAAAAATCTGGCCTTTCCATTTCCTTTTCCATTTCTCTTATTTTCTTTTTCTTTTTTTCTATGTCAAAGAAAGTCTGAGATTTCCTCTATTTTCTTTTTCAATGTTTTTATTTTTTCTTCCATGAGCCGGAGGTGGGACTTGAACCCACGACCTGAGGTTTACGAAACCTCTGCTCTGCCCCTGAGCTACTCCGGC
>CAYUTJ010000006.1:0-24222 GCA_964447735.1 uncultured Candidatus Saccharibacteria bacterium
AACCTTAAAAAAGAATAAGGAAAAGTTTTTTAGAGTTGTCCCGACCTTCGTCGGCAGAAGCCGACTTCGGTCGGCTGAGGCCGACTCTTCTTTTTTTCTGAGGATTTGATCCTGGTCCAGGCGGAACCGTGGCGGCGTGGATAAGGCATGCAAGTCAGAGGGTCCCCCCAGATGTATATCTGGGGGGATACCTGGCGAACGGGGCAGTAACACGTGGGTAACCTACCCCACAGACGGGGACAATCTGGGAAACCAGGCTAATCCCCGATAGTCTCCCCCCAGACATATATCTGGGGGGAGTAAAACCGGCTTAAAAGCACGGGCTGTGGGAAGGGCCCGCGGCCTATCAGGTAGTTGGTGGGGTAATGGCCCACCAAGCCGATGACGGGTAGGCGGGGTGAGAGCCTGACCGCCGACAGGGGCACTGAGACACGGGCCCCACTCCTACGGGAGGCAGCAGCCGAGAATCTTGGGCAATGGGGGAAACCCTGACCCAGCGACGCCGCGTGGGGGAAGAAGGCCTTCGGGTTGTAAACCCCTTTTCTGGGGGAGCAACCCAGCCGGTATATACACCGGCTGGAGTGAGAGTACCCCAGGAATAAGTGGCTGCCAATCACGTGCCAGCAGCAGCGGTAAGACGTGAGCCACAACGGTTCGCCGGATTTACTGGGCGTAAAGGGTACCGTAGGCGGCCAAGTAAGTCCGATGTTAAAGACTCCGGGCTCAACCTGGAGAATGCATCGGAAACTACTTGGCTAGAGGGCGGTAGAGGGGGCTGGAACTGCCGGTGTAGGGGTGAAATCCGTTGATATCGGCAGGAACACCGAAAGGGAAGCCAGGCCCCTGGGCCGACCCTGACGCTGAGGGACGAAAGCGTGGGGAGCAAAGGGGATTAGAGACCCCTGTAGTCCACGCTGTAAATGATGGGCACTAGCTCCTGGGAGTCTCGACCCTCTCGGGGGCGAAGCTAACGCGTTAAGTGCCCCGCCTGGGGAGTACGCTCGCAAGGGTGAAACTCAAAGGAATAGACGGGAGCCCAAACAAGCGGTGGACCGCGTGGCTCAATCCGACAACAAGCGTAGAACCTTACCAGGGCTTGACATGCCAGTGAAACCCGCCAGAAATGGTGGGGTTCCACAAGGACACTGGCACAGGTGCTGCATGACCCTCGTCAGCAGGTGCCGTGAGGCGCATGGTTAGATCCCATAACCTGCGCAACCCTCGCCGCATGTTTGCCCCGCTGATGCATATATCGGCGGGGATGTCATGCGGGACTGCCGGCGTCAGCCGGAGGAAGGTGGGGACGACGTGAGGTCGGTACGGCCCTTATGCCCTGGGCTGCACACGCGGTACAATGCCGAGTACAACGGGTTGCGAACCCGTAAGGGGGAGCTAATCCCTAAAAGCTCGGCTCAGTTCGGATCGAGGGCTGCAACTCGCCCTCGTGAAGCCGGAATCGCTAGTAACCGGGGATCAGCCACGCCCCGGTGAATACGTTCCTGGGCTCTGTACTCACCGCCCGTCACGCCAAGCGAGCCGGGAACAGGCGAAACCCAGCTTTGCTGGACTAGCCTGGGCTCGGTGAGAGGGGCGAAGTCGTAACAAGGTACGGGTACTGGAAGGTGCCCGTAGAACAATTACTTTTTAATTGGTCGAGTAGAGTTGAGGAGCGGAATTCCCTTCTCGACTCTAGGGTGTTGGTCTCAGAGCCCTAAATCGAGACCAGGTCGGGACAACTCTAAGAAACTTTTGTTGAAAAGCCTTTGACAGGCTTTTTTAATTTTAGTTAAAATTTTTCTAATGGCTGTTCCGAGAAAGGTTTTAAATTTTTTAAAAAAATCAAAAATAAAGTTTGAGATCATAAGGCATAAAAAAGTTTTCACTGCTTTTGATAAATCCCAGACTTTAAAAGTTCCTCAAAAAATAGTTGGAAAAACCCTAGTTTTAAAAGTCGATAAAAAATTGGTGTTAGTTTTGATTCCTGCTGACAAAAAATTAGATTTCAGAAAACTAAAGAAATTGGGAAAGAGAGTGAAATTAGCTTCAGAAAGATTGATTAAAAATAAATTGAAAGGGATAAAAGTAGGAGCTGTTCCTCCTTTTGGGATTTTATGGAAAATTCCAACGATTGTAGATACTTCTTTTAAAAAACAAAAAGAAATTATTTTAAATAGTGGAGATTGGTTTCATTCAATTAAGATTTCACCAAAAAATCTTCAAAAAATAATTCCTGATTTAGTTTGGCAAAAAATTTCTCTAAAAAAATGAAACTTTGGAAGCTCTTTAAAAAACTTTACGAGATAGCAGCTGAAGAGATGATTCTTGAAATCAAAGATTTTATTAAAAAAGGAGAAAAAGTTTTGGATTTAGGTTGTGGTTCTGGAATTTTAGCAAAAAAATTAAAAGAGAAATTAGAAGTTGAAGTTTTGGGTATTGATGTTGCAGATCAAAGGATAGAAAAAATTCCTTTTCAGAAATTTGATGGCAAAAAACTTCCTTTCAAAGAAGATTCTTTTGACACAGTTTTAATTTCTTTTGTTTTACACCATACTCAAGAGCCGATCGAAATTCTGAAAGAGTCAAAAAGAGTGGCAAAGAAAATAATTATTTTTGAGGATTTACCAGAAAATATTTTAGGGAGAATAAGATGCTACCTTCATTTGCATTCTTTTAAATTTCTTTTTAAAAATACAGCCTTAAATTTTAATTTTTTTAGAGAGAAAGAATGGGAAAGAATTTTTAAAAATTTAAATTTGAAATTGATCACAAAAAAGAATTTTAATCATTCTTTTTCTTTTCTAGATCCTGTAAAAAAGAAAATTTTTGTTTTGAAAACATGAGAATATCTGTTATCTGTCCAGTTTATAATGAAGAAAAAAGAGTAAAAGAGATTTTAAAAATTCTGAAAAGATCAAATTTTATTGAGGAGATAATTTTTGTGGATGATGGCTCAGAAGATAAAACTTTTGAAATTTTAAAAAGGTTTCAAGGAAAGAGAATAAAAGTTTTTAGATTGAAAGAGAACAAAGGAAAAGGGTTTGCTTTAGGATTTGGAATAAAAAAATCGAAAGGCGAAATTTTAGTTTTTATAGATGGAGATTTAAAGGGTTTAAAAGAAAAGCATTTAAAAGATCTAATAAAACCGCTTTTGGAAAGAAAAGCAAAATGTACAATCGGGGTTCCCTTGGAAAAAGAAAGAAAATTAGTAAGACCTTGGGAAATTTATTTTTCAGGTGAAAGAGCTTATTTTAGAGAAGACTTGAAAGTGCATTTGAAAAAATTTTTTAGTTTAAAATATGGAATAGAAATGTTTTTGAACTCTCTTTTTTTACCTGAAGAGACAAAAATTGTATTTTTAAAAGGATTAATTTCACCTTCAAAATTTGAAAAGAAGGAATTTAAGGAGGCAATGAAAGATTATTTTAAAGAAACAAAGGAAATCTTTGAGGAATCTTTAAAGATTGGAATCTCTTTTAATCTTGTCAGAAACCTTTTAAAGGGTTATATTAAAGAAATGATGGGCGTGTGGCTCAGTGGTAGAGCGCACCCCTGATAAGGGTGAGGTCGTAGGTTCGATTCCTACCACGCCCACTACTTCGCTAAAGCTTCGTAGTGCAAGCACCGATAAAAATGGGCTTGCCCTTCGGAGCCTTGGCGGAGAAGGGCCTGTAGCTCAGTATGGCTAGAGCGCCGCGTTTGCAACGCGGAGGTCGTGGGTTCAAATCCCACCGGGTCCACAAGACATTTAAATTAAAGTAAAAAGGTCGAAAAAAATAAAAAATAAAAAATGATTATGGATTGGGTACAAATTACAGTTGAAGCTTTAAGAGGGGCTTGGGAAGCAATTTTAATGTTCTTACCAAAATTGGTTGGGGCGATAGTTGTATTTTTAATCGGTTGGTTTGTTTCTATTTTTGTTGGAAAAGTAATTGCTGAAATTTTGAAAAGATTGAAACTAGATAGAGCCTTTGAAAGAACTGGTTGGCAAGAGGCTTTAGAAAAAGCAGAAATTAAAATTTCCCCTTCAGTTTTCATTGGGGAAATTTGCAAATGGATTTTAGTGATCGTCTTTTTGATGGCTTCGGTGGAGATTTTAGGATTTTATCAATTTAGTCAATTTTTGGGAAGGATTGTTTCTTGGTTGCCCAATTTGATTGTTGCAATTGTGATTTTCATTGTCGCGGTAATTGTAGCTGATATTTTAGAAAAGATTATAAAAGCTTCTACTAAAAAGATTGGAGTCGCTTTCGCTGGATTTTTAGGAAGTCTTGCAAAAGGAGCAATTTATGTATTTGCAGGTTTGGCAATCTTGCTTCAGTTAGGAATAGCGCAAGAAATAATTAGAGCAATAGTTTTTGGTTTGATCTTTGCCTTTTCATTAGCTGTTGGACTTTCTTTTGGATTAGGGGGAAAGGAAGCTGCTTCGAGAATGATTGAGGAATTTAAAAAGAAAATTTCTGAAAAGTAAGATCTTGACAAAAGTTTTTGCTGAGATTATACTGAAAAGTATGAAAAAGAGAATATTTTTGAATTGGGGAAGCGGTTAAGGGGTTTTTCCCGTTGGAGTTTTTACAACGGCCGCTTCTCCAGCGGCCGTTTTTGAACCTTAAAACTAAATAATGAAAATGGGTTTTGATTGGCGCGGTCTCTGGATTTATGGGTGGACGGTGGATGCCTCGGGAGGTGGGGGCGATGAAGGGCGTGGCCAAGCTGCGATAAGCCCGGGGGAGCTAGCAGGCAAGCTTTGATCCCGGGATTCCCGAATGGGGAAACCTGGGTGGGGTAAACCCCACTCATCCCCCCAGATATATCTGGCGGGAGGCGATACCCGGGGAAGTGAAACATCTCAGTACCCGGAGGAAAAGAAAACAATCCTTCGCCAAGGCTTCGGATTGCAAGCTTTAAAAATTCTTTCTAAAATTGAAAAAAATGTATTATGTTTATATCCTTCGATGTCGAGATAAAACTTATTACGTAGGAATTACTCAAAATATTAAAAAAAGATTAAGAGAGCATAAAGAAAAGAAAAACAAATACACTAAATCTAGATTACCTGTTAAGCTAGAATGGATCGGGGTATTCAAAAATAAAGATTTAGCAAGTAGATTTGAAAAATATCTAAAAACTGGTTCGGGAAGAGCTTTTATGAAGAAAAGATTGATTTAGAATTCTCTAACTTGTGGTCCGTAGCCTTGGCGAAGGACCATTCCCTGAGTAGCGGCGAGCGAAAAGGGAGGAGCCCAAATCCCCCCAGATATTCATCTGGGGGGAGGTTGTGGGAGTAGAGCATCCCCCCAGATATACATCTGGGGGGAGGGAGGTTACAAATCTTCTCTCTAGCTGAATGACCCTGGAAAGGGCAGCCAGAGAGGGTGAAAGCCCCGTAAGCGAAAGGGAGAAGACCTCCTGGCTCTACATCCCGAGTACCACGAGAAAAGATAGCCTCGTGGGAAGCAGGGGAGACTACTCCCCAAGGCTAAATACCTCCACCTCACCGATAGTGCACTCAGTACCGCGAGGGAAAGGTGAAAAGTACCCCGGTGAGGGGGGTGAAATAGAACCTGAAACCGTCCACTCACAAGGAGTCGGAGTCCCCCCAGATGTTCATCTGGGGGGATGACGGCGTACCTTTTGGAGCAGGAGCCAACGAGTTTTCGTCTCTCCCATGTCTAAGGGGTTTTGCCCCGAAGGCAAAGTGAAAGCGAGCCTGAAGAGGGCGCGAGGGAGAGGCGAAAGACCCGAAGCCAGTCGAGCTACCCCTGGGCAGGGTGAAGGTCACCGAAAGGTGACTGGAGGCCCGAACCGGTGGGTCGTGCAATACCCTCGGACGACCTGGGGGTAGGGGTGAAAGGCCTATCTAGGCTGGGAATAGCTGGTTCTCCCCGAAATAGCTTTAGGGCTAGCCTCAGGGGTTTCCTTGGTGCGGTAGAGCACTGGAAGGAATATCGTGGTTTTTACCAGGTATTCCTACCAAACTCCGAATGCACCAAGGCCATACCCTGGGAGTCAGAGGGTGGGGGATAAGCTCCATCCTCGCGAGGGGAACAACCCAGACCCCAAGCTAAGGCCCCGAAATCCGGGCTAAGTGCTAAATTCAAGGAGGTGGGGTTCCAAAGACAGCCGGGAGGTGAGCTTAGAAGCAGCTATCCTTTAAAAAGTGCGTAACAGCTTACCGGTCGAGGGACCCTGCGCCGAAAATTCATAGGGGCTAAAGCCCGGTGCCGAAGCTGGGGTTTCTCCCCCCAGATGTATCTGGGGGGAGGGAGGTAGGGGAGCGTTCCCACTGGGCTGAAGGCGAATCGTGAGATTCGCTGGACTGGTGGGAAGTGAGAATGTTGGCATGAGTAACCGCAACCTGGGTGGAATCCCCAGGGGCCGAAAGCCCAAGGTTTCCGTGGCAAGGATTGTCCACCACGGGTTAGGCGGTCCTAAGGCAAAGCCAGGAAAACTGGCGTAGCCGATGGGCAGTGGGTTAATATTCCCACCCTATCTAGAGGTTCTGAAGGGTGACGCTTCAGGGTAGTCAGGAGGGATTATTGGCTTTCCCTCAGCCCATTTTTGGGGGTTCCTGATGAACCTGGAGCCTAGAAAAGCCCGTAGGGTTAACCTCTAGGTAACCGTACCGCAAACCGACACAGGTGGGCTGGTGGAGAACACCAAGGCCAACGGGTGAAAGCTGGGGAAGGAACTCGGCAAAAAAGCTACCCGTAACTTCGGGAGATGGGTTGCCCCCCAGATGTGCATCTGGGGGGTCGCAGCGAAAGTTCTCCAGGCGACTGTTTACCAAAAACACAGGTCCCTGCTTAAACCGTAAGGTGAAGTATAGGGGCTGAGGCCTGACCACCGCCCGTGTGTTACGGCTGGGGATCTTTGGAAGGGTTTTCCCTTTTCTGAAGGTTCACTGGCTCAAGCCACGGGCCAGGGTCCGGGGTAACTCTGACCCTGCTAAGGTAGCGTAATCCCTTGTCGGGTAAGTTCCGGCCTGCATGAAAGGCTTAACGACTTGGAGACTGTCTCCCCCAGCTGCCCGGTGAAAATACAATGAGCGTGAAGATGCGCTCTACCCGCGGCTAGACGGAAAGACCCCGGCAGCTTTACTGCAGGGTGGTATTGGATTTAGATTTTTGGTGCATAGCGTAGCGGGGAGGCTATGAAGCTCTGTCTCCGGGCAGAGTGGAGCCGCCAATGGAACACCCGCCACTAAAAATCTCTATCCTAACCTAGCTGAAGTCTAGGGTAAAAACCAGGCTTCAGTAGGGACAGTGCCACTTGGGCAGTTTGGATGGGGCATCCGCCCCCTAAAAAGTAACGGGGGCGTGCATAAGGTAGGCTTGGGGCGGATGGAAATCGCCCTGAAAGTGCAAGGGCAAAAGCCTGCCTGACTGCGAGCCAGACATGGCGAGCAGAGGGGAAACCCGGCCCTAGTGAACCGACCCTCCTTTGTAGGAAGGGGGGAGATCATCGGCTAAAAGTTACGCCGGGGATAACAGACTGGTAGGGCCCGCGAGTCCATATCTACGGCCCTGTTCGGCACCTCAGCCAAAACATCGGGGTGCTAGGAGGAGTAATCCTCCTACAAAAAAGCGGCTCAAAACGGTGAAAATCCATTAGGATTTTGATAAAATTTCCTAATGGACAACACCGTGGGAAGTCTAACTCAGCAACAAAAATCTTTGATTGTAGGATGTATTTTAGGAGATGGATATTTGAGAAAGATTGAAGGAAGGAAGTGGGCTTTCTTGGAAATAAATCATTCGATTAAAGCTAAAGATTACGTTGATTGGAAATACCAAATTTTGAAAAATATTTGTAAATCTGCTCCCAAAGAAAGAATAGTCAGAAAAGGAAGAAAAGCTTATAGATTTTTTACAAGAGAGCATCCTGAAATAGATGAGCTTTATAGGAAGTTTTACAAAGAAGGAAAGAAAATAATACCTAAGAATTTCAAATTGAACCCTTTGATCTTAGCTGTCTGGTATATGGACGATGGATCGAAAACCAAGAAAGGAGATGTTTATTTGAATTCTCAACAATTTGATTGGAAAAGTCAAAGAAGATTGCTTCATGCTTTAAGATTAATGGGTATTAGAGCGAGAATGAACAAAGATAAAAAATATTGGAGAATCAGAATTTATAAAGAATCCATTCCTAAATTTCTAAAAATTATCAAACCTTATTTACATCCTTCCATGGAATACAAGATTGCTGGGTTAGGCCCTGTAGAGACTCAGGAGAAATGAATTTCTCCTGGACTCTCCCAAAAGCGGGAGGGTAATACGGCCGCCTCCCTCCAGATCAACATCTGGGGGGATGAAGGTATAGTCCTTAACCAGAAAAATGGGGAGGCGATGTCGGCTCGTCTCATCCTGGGGGTGGAGAAGCTCCCAAGGGTTGGGCTGTTCGCCCATTAAAGAGATTCGTGAGTTGGGTTCAGTACGTCGTGAGACAGTACGGTCCCTATCTACCGCGGGCGTCCGGGACCTTGAGGGGGGTGGCCCACAGTACGAGAGGACCTGGGTCAACCGACCTCTGGTGTACCAGTTGTGGGGCCTACCCGCACAGCTGGGTAGCCATGTCGGGTCAGGATAAGGGCTGAAAGCATCTAAGCCCGAAGCCTACCCCAAGATTAGGGTCCCCAATCACCCCGGTCAGAGACTATGACCTTGATAGGGGGCAGGTGTAAGTCCCGTAAGGGATTGAGCCGAGCCCTACTAATGGGGGATTGCAGAGATCGCGCCAATCAAGCCCCATTTTTAATGTTGAAACAATACTTCCAAATCGCTTCGCGATTTGGAAAAAGCGGACTCAGGCCGAACGTAGACCTTCAAGTTGCATTAGCAACTCGAACTTGATAATAGAGAGGCCTGATGGACGCGCGGTTTTTGGTAAAAATAAGGCGGTCATACCTGGAGATGCTCCACTCCTTCCCATCCCGAACAGGATAGTGAAAGTCTCCAGGGCCGATGGTACTCTGGGTAAATCCCAGGGGAGAGTAGGTTGCCGCCTTATCTTTGCCAAAAACCTTTTTTTATTTTAGAATGAAAAAATGCCAAAGTTTAAAAAGAGAGCTCTTTTTTTTCTTTTAGTTTTCCTTTTTATCTTTTCTTTAGTTTTCGTTTTTCAAGAGAGAGTAAAAAATTTTGTTTATTTGATTTTTTCTCCTTTTCAAAAATTCTTTTGGAGTCTTGGAAGGAATACAGCAAACTTTTTTTCAATTTTCATTGAGACCTCAGAGTTAAAAAAAGAAAAAGAAAGGTTAGAAAAGGAAAATTTAAAATTAAAATCAGAAATTGAAAAGTTGAAGGAGATAGAAAAGGAAAACCGAATTTTAAAAAAAGCGTTAGATTTAAAGAGAGAGAAAATTGAAATTTTACTGGCTAGAATTGTAGAAAAGGATCCAGAGGAAGATAAAATTTTAATAGACAAAGGTAAAAAAGATGGTGTTTTTGAGGGAGAAGTTGTGATTTCTCCAGAAGGGGTTTTAGTAGGAAAAGTTTCAAAAGTTTATCAAAATTTTTCAAAAATTACTCTCTTGTCTTCAAAAAATTTTAGTTTTAACGGACAGATCTCTTCAAAAAAAATCGATTTTCTTTTGGAAGGAAGAGGGAATTTACATTTGTATTTAACCCTTTTGCCAAAGGAGAAAAAAATTGAATTGGGAGATAAGGTTTCAACTTCAGCTTTGGGAGGAAAATTCCCAGCTGGAATTTTTATTGGAGAAATTGAAAAAATTGAAAGATCGGATATAAAGCCTTATCAGGAAGCCAAAATAAAATTGGGTTTTTCTCTTTCAGATTTGGAGTTTTTATTTCTAATAAAAAATTTTAAACCATGGAAAGAAAGTTAATTCTAATTCCTTTTTTGATTTTGCTTCAAACTAGCTTTTTCCCTCCAATTTTTTCTTTTGTACCAAATTTGATTTTAATTTCAGTTTTTATCTTTTCTTTTTTTAAATGCTCAATTCTTTTTCCCATAATTTCTGGTATTTCTTTGGACTTTTTTTCAGAAAAGTTTTTCGGTTTTTATACTTTAATTTCTCTCTTAATTTATTTTCTAATTTCCCAAATTAAAAAGTATGTTTGAAATTGAGCCTCATGAAGTTTTACTAGATAAGTTAGCAAGAGAAAAGGAAGCTGAAATTTCAGAGAGAAGATTTGAAACTCCAATTTTTAAAAGACCTTTTTTGTTTTTCTTTGCTTTTACTTTAATTTCTTTTTTATTTTTTGGAGCTAGAATCTTATATTTTCAGTTTACAAAGGGAAAGGAACTCTCAATTGAGGCTAAAGAAAACCAGTTTTCAATTTTAAAAATTGGAGCTGAAAGAGGAGTAATTTATGACAGAAATCTTGAACAATTAACTTTAAATCATTTGAGTTTTGATCTTTATTACAAAAAAGAAAAAGAAATTAATGAGAGATTTTTGGAAAGCTTGAGCCAAATTTTGGGAATAGAAAAAGAAAATCTCAAAAGGAAAATTGAATCTCAAGAAGGAAAAGAGGTTTTGTTGGTGAAGAATTTAGATTTTGAAAAAGTTTTGATTTTTCTTGGACAAAAAGAGAGATTCCCTCAGATTGTTTTGAAAGAGAATTTGATTAGAGAATATAAAGATAATGAAACTTTTTCCCATTTGCTCGGATATTTAGGCAAAGTTTCTTCAGAAGAATTAGAAAAAGAGCCAAAATATTACAATTTAGACGATCTAGTAGGAAGGGCTGGAATTGAAAAATACTATGAAAAGACCTTACGGAAAATACCCGGGGAGATTCTAGTTGAAAAAGATGCAAAAGGAAGAAAAATCTCAGCAAAGATTATTAGAGAACCTCAGGCAGGAAAGAGCTTGGTTTTGTATTTAGATGCTAAACTCCAAAGAAAAATTAAAGAAGAGATGGAAAAGAAAATTAGAGAAATCGGAGCTTTTGGAGGATCGGCAATTGCTGTTGATCCTCAAACTGGTGGGGTGCTATCTTTACTTTCTTTTCCTTCTTTTGACAATAACGTTTTTTCGCTAGGAAAAGAAACAGAAATTGAGAAGTTATTAAAAGATGAAAAAACTCCTCTTTTAAACAGAGCAATCTCTGGTCAATTTCTGTTAGGTTCGACTGTAAAGCCTCTAATTGCTTTGGCTGCTTTACAAGAAGGAATAATCTCTCCAACAAAAAAGATAAATTGTCAGGGGAAAATTAAAATTTCCCACCGATATAACCCAGAAATTGTTTATACTTTTAGAGATTGGACAATTCACGGTCTCACAGATATTAGAAAAGCGATTGCTGAATCTTGCAATGTCTTTTTCTATACAATAGGAGGAGGCTACAAAGATCAAAAAGGTCTAGGTCCCACAAAGATTAAAGAGTATTTAGAAAAATTTGGATTAGGAAAATTAGTAGATACTGATTTCCCGATTCCTTCTTTCGCTAAAGGTTTGATTGGCTCTCCTGAATGGAAAAAGGAAAAATTAGGAGAAAATTGGTGGGATGGTGACACTTATAATTTATCTATTGGCCAAGGTTATGTTTTGGCAACTCCTCTTCAGGTAGCTCAAGCTTTTTTGCCCATAGCTAATGGCGGAAAATTTTTAAAGTTAAAATTTGTCTGGAAAGTTTTAGACCAAAATGGAAACTTAATTGAAGAATCAAAACCTGAAGAATGGAGAAAAAATTTTATAGATCCTGAAAATTTAAAAATAGTGAGAGAAGGAATGAGAATGGCTGTTACTGGGAAAGGAGCTCCCAAAGCTTCTGCAAAATCTTTAAGTCTTTTGCCAGTTGCGGTTGCGGCCAAAACTGGAACTGCTCAAATTTCAAAAAAAGATTGCAAAGATTGTTATACAGTTTGGATAGTTGCTTTCGCTCCCTACGAGAATCCAGAAATTCTTTTGGTTTTAACTATAGATGGAGTGAAAGATATTTCTACAGCCATTACAATACCAGTGGCAAGAGAAATCTTAAATTGGTATTTTACCCAAAGATAAAATTTTCCTAAAATAAAAACATGGCTACTTTAGAAGAATTAAGGAAAATTAGATTAAAAAAATTAGAAAAAATTAAAAAGGCTCTAATTTTCCCTTATCCTCAAAAAGTAAAGAGAACCCATACGATTTTACAGGTTTTAAAGAATTTTTCGAAATTAAAAAAATCAAAAAAGGAAATTTTTTTGGTAGGAAGAATAAGAGCAATGAGAATTCATGGAGGGGCAACCTTTTTTGATTTTGAAGATGGAACTGGGAAAATTCAAGCTTTTTTGAGAAAAGATAAAGTGGGGCCTAAAGCTTACGAATTTTTTATAAATAATTTTGATATTGGCGATTTCGTTCAAGTGAGGGGAATTTTATGCAAAACGAAAAAGGGAGAAAAAACAATTGAAGTCTCTGACTTTAAAATTTTATCAAAGAGTTTGAGACCCTTGCCCGAAAAATGGCACGGTTTAAAAGATGTGGAGGAAAGATTCAGAAAAAGATATTTGGATTTAATTTTTAATCCAGAAGCGAAAGAGAAATTTATTTTGAGATCGAAAATTATTTCAGAAATTAGAAAGTTTTTAGAAAAAGAAGGATTTTTAGAAGTTGAAACTCCAATTTTACAACCTATTTATGGAGGAGCAAGGGCAAGACCATTTAAAACTCACCATTATGCGTTAGACATTGATTTGTATTTGAGAATTGCTCCAGAACTTTATTTGAAGCGTCTTTTGGTTGGAGGATTTGAAAAAGTCTTTGAGATCGGAAAATGTTTTAGAAACGAAGGAATAGACAGATTTCACAATCCAGATTTTACTTCTCTTGAATTTTATTTAGCTTATGCTGATTACAAAGATACAATGAAGCTTACAGAAAAAATGATTTTGAATGTCGTCAAAAAAATTTTCAAAAAAAGAAAGCTAAAATATCAAGAAAAAGAGATTGATTTTAAAATACCTTGGCCAAGAGTCGAGTTCGATGTCCTTTTCAGGAAAGAAACAGGATTAGATTACGATACTGTTAATAGAGAAGTTCTTTTGAAAAAAGCAAAAAGTTTAGGATTAGAAGTTGAAGAAAATCTACCTAAATTTGAAATTGCAGATGAAATTTTCAAGAAAATTATTAGACCTAAAATCTGGAATCCTACATTTGTCATCCACTATCCTTTGGGCTTTCAAGTTTTAGCTAAAGCTTTGGAAAAGAATCCAAAAAGATTGGCTAATTTTCAATTGATCGTAGCTGGGACTGAAATTGTCAATGCTTTTTCAGAATTAAATGATCCTTTAGAACAAAGGAAAAGATTTCAAGAGCAGAGAGAATTATTTAAAGAAGGATTTAAAGAGGCCCATCCTTTGGATGAAGATTTTTTAGAAGCTTTAGAATACGGAATGCCACCTGCAGCAGGCTTTGGAATGGGAATTGATAGGTTAGTGATGATTTTGACAAATTCATATTCTCTAAGAGAAGTAATTTTGTTTCCTTTGATGAGACCAAAATCTTGACAGAAGTTTTTAGAAATTGCTAAAAATTAAAGTGAAAATGAATTTTCAATTTCAGATAAAATTAGCAAAGAAAAGCAAAAAATCCTCTCCAAGGGAAGGGGCTAGTTGAATTTAGCTGAACAAATAATTCCTTAGACTAGCTCCTTCCCCTAAAACGGAGAGGATTTTTTGTTAAACAGTTTCTGCCCCTTCTTTTATTTTTTTCTTTTCTAAAAAATGTTACTATAAAAATATGCTTGATATAAAATTTATCAGAAAAAATCCAGAGAAGGTAAAAGAAGGAATAAGGAAAAAGGGAGTAGAGGTTGATTTGGATGAAATTTTAAGATTGGACGAAAAAAGGAGAAAACTCCAAAAGAGAATTGATGAAATAAGAGCCCAAAAGAATAAAGCCTCAAGAGAGATAGTAAGACTTAAAGAGGCAGAAAGAGAAAAATTGCTGAAAGAATTGAAAGAATTGGACAAAGAAGGAGATATTTTAGAGAAGGAATTTAAAGAAATAGAGAAAAAATTTTGGGATTTGATGGCCAAAGTTCCCAATCTACCCTTTGACGAAGTTCCTGTAGGAAAAGATGAAAGAGACAATGTTGTTTTGAAAGAAGTTGGAGAAATTCCAAAATTTGATTTTGAGCCAAAAGACCATTTAGAAATTGGAGAAGCTCTGGATATTATTGATGTTAAAAGAGCAGCAAAAACTTCAGGTACAAGATTTGGGTTTTTGAAGGGAAAAGCTGTCTTGTTGGAATTTGCTCTAGTAAATTTTGCTTTGGAAACTTTAATGAAAGAAGGATTTGTTCCAGTAATTCCTCCTGTTTTGATAAAAGAGAAACCTTTTTGGGGAATGGGATACTTAGATAGGGGAGCAGAAGAAGTCTATTTTATTGAAAAAGATAATCTTTATCTGATTGGAACTGCAGAACAGATTTTAGGACCAATGCACATGGATGAAATTTTTAAAGAAGATGAACTCCCAAAAAGATACGTTGGTTTTTCTTCTTGTTTTAGAAGAGAAGCAGGTTCTTATGGAAAAGATACTAGGGGAATTTTTAGAGTTCACCAATTCGATAAAGTCGAAATGTTTTCTTTTTGTAAACCAGAAGATTCAAAAAAAGAACATTTATTTTTCTTGGAAATGGAAGAAAGATTAATGAAAGCCTTAAAAATTCCCTACAGAGTGATAAATATTTGCACAGGAGATTTGGGAGATCCTGCAGCTGCTAAATTTGACATTGAAGCCTGGCTTCCAGGTCAAGGAAGATATCGAGAGACCCATTCTACTTCAAACTGTACCGATTATCAGGCAAGGAGGTTAAACATTAGATATAGAGCAAAGGATGGGAAATTGCATTTTGTTCACACAATAAATGGAACCGCTTTTGCAATTGGAAGGACGATTATTGCCATTTTAGAGAACTACCAGCAAAAAGATGGTTCTGTTAAGGTTCCAGAAATTTTGCAAAAATACTTACCTTTCAAAGAAATCAGATAATGAAAGAAGAGAAAATTTTTGTTGAAGGTATTTTGACAAATTATAAAACTGGAGGAAAAGGAGAAAATTTTTTAATTTTGCATGGTTGGGGAGGGTCTTCAGATTCTTGGAAAAAAATAATTCAAATTTTAGAAAAAAAATTTAAAGTTGTTTGCCCTGATTTTCCGGGTTTTGGAAAAAGCCAACTCCCTCCAAAACCTTGGGCTCTTGAAGATTTTGCCAATTGGCTAAAAAATTTCACAGAAACTTTAAAACTGGAAAATTTTTATCTTTTAGGACATTCTTTTGGAGGGAGAGTTGCAGTAAAATTTTCACTTTCTTTTCCAGAAAGAGTGAAAACTTTAATTTTAGTTGATTCTGCAGGCATTAAAGTGAAATGGGGATTAAAAGAGAAAATAACTTTTCAACTAGCTAGAATTGGAAATTTTATTTTTTCAAAAAGACCATTTTTGTATCTGAAAGACACAGTCAGAAATCTTTTCTATCAAGTTTTAAGAATCAAAGATTATTCTAGGGTGAAAGGGGTAATGCGAGAAACAATGAAAAAAATAATTCAGGAAGATCTTTTGCCAGAACTTGAAAAAATTCAGACAAAAACAATTATTATCTGGGGCCAAAAAGATAAAATTTTACCTTTAAAATTCGCTTTTTTATTTAAAGAAAAGATAAAAAACTCAAAACTTGAAATTATAAAAGGAATAGGTCATAATCCTCATCTTGAAGATCCTGAAACTTTGTCAAAAATCTTATTTGAGAATTTGTCATGATTTTAATTTATCTTTTATTTTCTTTTTGGCTTTTGCGACAACTTAAATCTCAGCTTTTTTGGATTTATCTTTGGCAGTTGAAAGAATATCATCTAGGAAGATTTATTGATCATTTTAGGACTGCAAAGGGAAAAAGAATTTTTCTAAATTTTTTGTTTCTTTTTAAGATTTTTCTACTCTTTGTCAGTTTTTGCTTTAGGCATTTTCCTCTTTTTTATTTCCTTTTTTTTATTTTCCTTCTTGAAGCTTTAAAGTTTCTAAAAGATTTTTTTGAGAAAAGAGTTATCGTGCCGATCTTTACAAAGAAAGTTATTTTTTTGAATACTTTTTCTTTTTCATTTTTACTTTTTTTTCTTTTTTCAATTTTTGAAAACAAAAATTTTCTCCTTTTGATTTTGACTTTTGATATTTTAAACCCTGCAATTTTTTCAGGCATTGTTTTGATTTTTCAGCCCCTGACTGCTTTTTTTAGATATCAAATTATCAAAAGAGCAATTAAAAAAAGGGAGACTTTTAAAAATCTTTTGGTCATTGGAATTACAGGTTCTTATGGTAAGACCTCAACAAAAGAATTTTTGGGAACGATTTTAGAACAGAAGTTTCCCAGAGCAATTTTAAAAACAGAAAAACACCAAAATTCAGAAATAGCTGTTTCAAAATGTATTTTAGAAAAATTGAATGAAAATCATAGAATTTTCATTGTTGAAATGGGAGCTTATAACAAAGGAGGAATTTCGCTTTTGGCAAAGATTGCAAAGCCCAAAATTGCTATTTTAACGGGAGTGAATGAGCAACATTTAGCTCTTTTTGGATCGATGGAAAATTTAATTTCAGCTGAAGGTGGGAAAGAATTGATCGAAAGTTTACCAGAAGATGGATTAGTTATCTTTAACGGGGAAAATAAAATTTTGAGAGAAATTTACGAAAAAACAAAAATTAGAAAAAAGATTGTCGGAGTTCAAAAGAAAGATTTTGATTTGTGGGCAGGAAACATCAAAGTTAAAAGAAAAGTTTTATTTTTTCAAGTATTTTCAAAAGATGGAGGTTCTGCAGATTTTAATTTAAATTTGATTGGAAAACAAAACATTGAAAATATTTTATTGGCAGCTTGTTGTGCAAAAGAATTGGGAATGAGTTTAAAAGAAATTTCTTTAGCTTGTCAGAAAATTACTCAAGAGCAGACTGGAGTAAAATTAATCAAAACAAAAAAAGGATTTAACATTATTGATGCTACCTATTCAGCAAATCCAGATTCAGTGATAGCTCATTTAGAATATCTCAAAACTTGGCCAGGGAAAAGAGTTATTATTATGCCTTGCTTGATCGAGTTAGGGTCAAAATCAGAAGAAATTCACAAAAAAATTGGACAGAAGATTGGTAAAATTTGCGATCTAGCAATAATTATTACCAAAGATAAATTTTCCCAAATAAAAGAAGGAGCTTTAGAAAATGGTATGAAAAAAGAACATATTTTATTTTCAGAAGATCCTAAAGAAATTTTCGAAAGGATAAAGAATTTTAATGAAGAGAATGATATTATTTTATTGGAGGGAAGAATAAAAAAAGAAATTCAAAAAATTTTATGCGAATAGAAGAAATTAAAAACAAAAAAATCTGGGAAGATTTTTTAAGAGAATGTCAGGAAAAAACTTTTTTACAATCTTGGAATTGGGGAGAGTTTCAAAAGAGAATGGGAAATAAAATTTGGAGATTGGGAGTATTTGAAAATGAAAATTTGGTTTCTGTCGCTTTAGTATTGAAAATTTGTGCCAAAAGAGGAACCTTTTTGTTTTTGCCTCATGGGCCGACCGTAAAAGAATTTCAAAATTTAAATTTCAAATTTCAAATTTTAAAGAATCTCTTAAAAAAATTAATAGAAATTTCCAAAGATGAAAAAGTGGATTTTATCAGGATAGCTCCAATTTGGGAAAGAACAAAAGAAAACCTTAAGATTTTCAAAGATTTAAAATTTAGAGAAGCTCCAATCCATATTCATCCTGAATTGACCTGGGAATTGGATATTACACTTTCAGAGGAAGAACTTTTAATGAAAATGAGAAAAACTACTCGCTATTTAATCAGACAGGCTCAAAAGAAATATAAAATTGAAATTTTTCAAAAAAATGACCTTGAAGGTATTAAGATTTTTAATCAACTATATAAAGAAACCGCCAGAAGGCATCATTTTGTTCCATTTTCCTTTGATTATTTAAAGAATGAATTTTTAGCTTTTAAAGACGAAGATCAAATTGGAATTTTTCTCGGAAAACATCAAGAAAATATTTTCTCTGGAGGAATTTTTATTTTTTGGCAAAATTTGGCTTTTTATCATCATGGAGCCTCAATACCTTCAAAGATACCCGTTTCTTATTTTTTATTGTGGGAAGCAATAAGAGAAGCCAAAAGAAGAAATTGTCGAAAGTTTAATTTTTGGGGAATAGCACCAGAAGAAAAGAAAAATCATCCCTGGGCAGGTCTTACTTTATTTAAAAAAGGTTTTGGAGGTTACAAAAAAGAATATGTAAAGACTCAAGACCTCCCTTTAAATTCTAAATATTGGTTTTCTTTTTTAGTTGAGAAAATAAGAAAGATAAGAAGAGGTTTATGAGGAAAAGAAAAATTAGAAGGTTAAGAAAACCAATTTACAAAAAAGGAATTTTTTGGCTTTTGATTTTCTTACCTTTTATTTTTGGAGTCTTTGTTTGGTTTCTTTTTTTCTCAAATTTTTTCATGATAGAAAAGATTTCTATTTCTGGAATAAAAGAGAAAGAAAAGATTGAAAATTTAATAATTGAAAATTCAAAAAATAATTTTTTAAAGAGAAAAAATATTTTTCTTTTCAATTCAAAGAAAATTGAATCTCAAATTTTAAATCATTTTCCCGAAATAAAATCAGTAGAGATTTTAAAGAAATTTCCAGATGAAATTTTAGTCAAATTGAAAAAAAGAGCCCCCCTATTTTTATTTTGTAACAAAACCTGTTGTTTAATTGACGAAGAAGGGGTTTGCTTTAAAGAATCAAAGAATGAAAATTTTTTAAAAATTGAATTAGAAGGTAAAGAGGAGTTAACAATTGGAGAGAGCATAATTTCAAAAGAAGAAATTGAGAAAATTTTGAAAATCAAAAAAGAATTAGAAAATTTAAAAATTTCTTGTGAAAAGGTGATAATCTCTCAGGAAAAGACAGATTTTTTGACAAAAGATGGGTGGAAGTTGATTTTTAGTTTTGAAAAAGATGTTGAATTCCAACTGAAAAAACTAAAAATTGCTTGGGAAAATTTAGAGAAAGAGAAAAAAGAAATTTTAGAATATTTAGATTTGAGATTTGAAAATTTTGTTGTACCCAAATATAAAACTACTCAATAAAATAGACAAAAATTGAGTACCCAATTTTGGCTTTGGGTTTGTATTTATTCAGCCATAAATAATATCCCCAAGGTTGGTTAAATCCAGGATGGGGGAGACCCCTTCCTCCTTGTAAAAAGGTAGCAGAAACAGCCAGCCAAGAACCTTTTGGCATTTCTTTTGGATTTCTAGTTCCCCACCAAGGCAAAAATTTCTCTTTTAAATAATATTTTGCATCTCCTCCTCCAAAATAATCTACATAAATTTTTTCAATCTTTTTCTCATCTACCCATTTTTTCAATCTTTTTAAATCTTGTCCCCAATCTAAATTGGAATTGACTGTATAGAGATAGAGATTATCAGGTCCTCCGACAATTTCATTGGCATAAGATAGAAAGTGAGGATAAATTTTCAATATAGAAATTGCTTGCCAGACTAACAAAATTGTCAAGAAAGAAAGAGCTACTGTTTTCAATTTTCCTTTAAAATCTTCCAAAGCTAAAATTGTTCCTTTAGAAACTAAGATCATCGTAAAGGGAAAAACTGGTAACAAATGCCTTACTCCAATGTTCAAATGGGATTTTAGAGAAACTGCCCAATAAAGCAAAATAAAACAAATCATCGAAAAGATTTCAAAATTCTCTTTGATAAAATTTTTCAATCTTCCAAAAGTTCTCCTGTAAAAAGGCTCTTTAATCTTTAAGGCAAAATAAATCAAAACCAAAATTGTCAGAAGATGAAAAGCCAAAGGTTCTTTTATTAGATAAACGAAAGGGAAATAAATTTTCCAGCCTGATGCTGATACCTCACCTAAGAAATAAGTTGTATGACCACCTGCTGCTCTTTGAAAAACCATTAAAAGCCCTAGAGCATAATGAGCCAAAGCTCTGATTATAGGCTTGTCAGAAAGAAAGATTGTAATTTCTGCAAGACATCTTTTTGCCTTTTCTAAAGATTTTGGACGAAGACAAGTATCTTTTATTGTAGAAGGCCCACCTGAGAAAGTTGATAATAAAAATTGAGTATCTCTTAATTGTCTTTGGGGTGGATAATTGAAAGTGTGATAAAAGTAAACAATCCAAACTATTAAAATCCAGATCAAAAAAGAACTTCCCAAAACCTTCAAAGGTGTTTTCCAATTTTTAAAAACTAAGGCCCAAATTATTCCCAGAATTACAAAAAGAGGAGGCAGCAAAATTAGAGAAAATTTCAAAAGTTCTGCTATCCCCAGAGAAACTCCAGCCAAAATTATATTCTTTTTAGTAGGTTCTTTTAAGGCTTTCAAGAAAAAATAAGTAGCAAGGACAATCCCAAAGGCAGCTCCGACATCAGTAGTAACTAATCTTCCATGAGCTAAAAAAGTAGGTGAGAAAGAAAAGAAAAATAAAGCTAAAATGGCTACTTTTTCATCAAAGAAATCTCTCGCAAATTTGAAAACAAAAAACCCACAAAAAATCAAAAGCAAGATCATTGGAATTCTTCCCCAAAAAATTATTTTATCTGCTGGATTTCCCATATGATAGAGAAAATGATATCCAAAACCCCATTGACCGTTAACATCTTCTTTCCAATCTTTAATATCTGAAGGAAATTTTATTCCTTTAACGAACAAAAGGGGGAAAGCTGCTAAATCCTTTAATAGTGGAGGATGTTCAGGGTTTAATCGATAATCTTTTTGGGTCAAATAAGAATAACCTGCTGGTAAATGAGCAACTTCGTCCATCGTTAGAGAATCACCTTTCATTGAGAAAAGAGCTAAGAAGAAAACTAAAGTTAATAAAAGAAAAGCAAAAATATTAATTGTTTTTTTATTTAATTTCATAGACAAAAAAATTGTTTACTTTTTTAGTTTGACCTTGGGGAAATTTTCTTTTTAAATTTTCAAATAAATTTTGATCAAAAACTAATGGTAAAACTACTCCTCTTTTTTCGATTTTAATCTTTTCCAAATTCTCTGGCAACAGGTAATGACTTTTAATTTTTCCATACTTTGAAATTTCCAAAAACATTATCGTTTGAGCTGGCATTGGAAGATTTCCTGCCCAAGATATAGGAACTCCATTTTTGTTAACTATCACATATTTTTCAAAATCTTGTGGCAAAGAATTTAAGTAATTTCCCATTTTGACAAATTCTGCGGTAAACTCACTTTTCACTTCTGGTTTTTTTGCCCAGACTAAAAAATATTTTTGAAATTCTAAAAAAGCACAGATTAAAAAGAAAATTAAAAAAACAAAATTTATTATTTTTTCTTTTTTAAATTTTTTGATCAACAAAAAATAAATTTTTTCTGTTCCAATTGCTGTGAAAATAAAAACTGTAGGCAAAGTCCCAATTACTCTTAAAGAATGTGGAATTCCTTCTCTGGTTAAAATTCCTGGCAATAACATCACAAACCACCAAGAAAAAAGCAGCCAATAATTTAAAGCCCCTTTCCAATCTTTAATTTTTGTAGAATTTAAGCATTCTTTAAATGAGATGAAAATACCAATTAAAAACAAAATTCCTACAGGTGAAATAAGTTCAGGTTTTTTTGAGAAATTATGTCTCCAGTTTGAATCTCCATAAAAGTTAAACATTGAAAGGTGCAAAATTAGAGATTTGAAAAATTCTTTTAGCGGATTTTTAGCTTTAAAGATCGTTATTGGAGCTGCTCTTGAAATAAAATATTGAGGATTTTTCAAAAAATAAATACCAATTGGAAGAGCAACAAAAAATACTGTAAAAAGAAAAACGAATGTCAAAATGATGAATTTTCTCTCAGAATTTTCCTTTTTTGATAAAAACCAAAGGGGTAAAAACAAGAATGGTAAAATTAAAACTGCCATCCTGAAAGAAGTATAAGTATAAAAACCTAATCCAAAAAACATTCCAGCCAAAATCGAATTTGAAATTGATTTTTTTGAAAAGGCTTTCAAAAGAAAATAAAAAGAAAAAACTAAAACAAAAGGAAGCAAGATTCCTCTAAAAGCTATTCTTGAAAAATTTGTGTGCCAAAAAGAGATTCCCAAAAAGAAGGTTGCAAAAAGAGGAAGGTATTTTGATTCCTTAAACATTTCTTTTGTTAAAAGATAGATACCAATAACTGTTAAAAATCCAATCGTTGCTGGAACGATTTTTACAGTGAAAATTGAGATTTTTTTGAAGATGAAAAAAGAGAAAGAAATTAACCAAATAAAGAGCCCCTCTCTTCCATAATTTTCAGGATAAAATACTTTAAAATTTTTATTTTTGAGTGAAAAAAAAGCTTCGTTTGCGTTTATGGCTTCATCAGGATAGAAACCTGGAGGAATTTGAGTTATTTTCCAAAATCTAAAAAAGAAAGCAATAATTAAAACTAAAACTAAAAAGAAAGCAGAAATTTTTGACATTTTTTATTCTAACAAGAGGCTTAATTCTTGACAATTATTGGAGATAGAGTAACATTGAAGGAGGAGGTATTAAAGATTGAATAAAGAGAGAGTTGGCTTTTTTCTTTTCCTTTTAATTGTTTGGGGAATCCCTATAATAATCACTGGCACTATTTTAGCCCTCGCCGGAAAAGAGATTACTGTGATAATAGGATTAACATCTCTTTCTGGCATTTGTGTTTTATTTTTAGGAATTGTCACCCCAGTGACACTCAGTGAAGTTATAGTTGAACGTCTTTGCTTTAATAAAGAACAAAATGGAGTAAAAGAATTAATCTTTGTAGTATTGATAGCTATAGGAGAAGGCCTTTCAATTTTAATTCCAATACTTTTAGCAACTTTTCTTTGAACTCTCCTTTGAGTTTTAGGGCAATTTTGCCCTTCTTTTTATTATCACTCTCAAGTCTTGACTGATAATCTTGATTTGCTAAAATATAATAAATGGAATTAACGCAAAGACAATCTAAAATTTTAGTTTGGGTTGTCAGAGATTATATCGATTTGGCAAGGCCAATTTCTTCTCAGTTCTTAGAGAAAAAACATAAAATTGGAATTTCCTCTCCAATGATTAGAATTGAAATGCAAAGATTGACAGAAAGAGGATTCTTAAAACAACCTCACACTTCAGCAGGAAGAATTCCAACTGATAAAGGCTATAGATTCTTTGTTGATAGAATAATAGAAAAAACAAAGAAAAAAGAGAAAAGAGAAAAAGATTGGATAGAAAAGGAAATTGGAGATGTAGTAAGGTTGGTTCAGGTTCTAACAAAAAATTTGGCTGAAAGAACAAAATCTTTAGTTTTGAGTTATTTGAAAGAAAGAGAGATTTTATTCAAAGAAGGATGGGATGTTCTAAAAGAACCAGAATTTAGAGATGAAAAATTAGTTTCCAGATTTTTAGAATTTCTGTTAGAATTTGAAAAGATGCTTGGTGAATTTGAGATCCGCTCTGAAATTGAAGTTTTTATTGGAAAAGAAAATCCATTTCCAAAAGGGAAAGAATTCAGTCTCATCTTTTCAAAATGTTGTCTTCCAAAGAGAAAAGAAGGTATATTTGCTTTAGTTGGTCCAAAAAGGATGGATTATTACAGAAATATTACTTTGCTTGAGTCTTTAAGAGAATCTCTGACAAAATTTTAATGGCTGAAAAAGAAGAAATTGAAAAATTAAAAAAAGAAATTGAAGAGTTAAAGAAAAAATTAGAAGAATCAGAAAAGTTAAAACAAGAATATTTAGCTGGGTGGCAAAGGGCACGGGCTGACCTTTTGAATTATAAAAAAGAAGAATTAGAAAGAGTAGGAAATTTAGTAAAGGTTGCGACAGAAAATCTTATTTTGGAACTTTTACCAATCTTGGATAATTTTGATATTGCAGAAAAGAATTTGCCAAAAGAAAAAAGGGAAGATCCAAACATTAAAGGTTTTTTGCAAATTAAAAAACAAATTTTAGATTTTTTAAAAAAGCAAGGAGTGGAGGAGATAAAGACAGTTGGTGAAAAATTGAACTTACAATTTCATGAAGTTGTTGAGGAGGTGGATACAGATGAAATCGAAACAGGTTATATCGTAGAAGAAGTTCAAAAGGGTTATAAAATAAATGGCAGGGTTTTGAGGCCCGCTAAAGTAAAGGTCGCCAAGTAAATTTCTAAAAAATTTCATGCCAATTATTCCCTGGAGACCTTTTTGGGAGTTAGAGAGGTGGTTTGAGGAAGAATTTCCTGAGTTTTTTGAGTGGTCAAGATTTCCCAAAATTA
>CAYUTJ010000007.1:0-2994 GCA_964447735.1 uncultured Candidatus Saccharibacteria bacterium
AGAGCTATTTCTTTTGCTTTTTCTTTTGAAATTGAAGTTTCGACTTCAATTTTATCTCTTACTTTTCCATTAACTTGAATCACTAAAGTAATTTTTTCCTCTTTGATTAATTTTTCATCGTATCTTGGCCAAAAATTTAGAAAGATTGATTTTTTATGGCCCATTTTTTGCCAGATTTCTTCTGTAATGTGGGGAGCAAAAGGAGATAGAAGTTTTAAAAAATCCTCAAAAATACTTTTTTGAATTCGCTTTTCTTTTTCTAATTCATTCGCAAAAATCATTAATTGAGAAATTGCAGTGTTGAATTTAAAATTCTCAATATCTTCTGTAACTTTCTTTATTGTCTTGTGTAAAAGCGAAATTAACTTTAAATTTTGAATCTTAACATTTGAACTAACTTTAAATTGCATCTTCCAAACTCTTTCTAAAAATCTCCTAGCTCCTACTACTCCCTTTTCTTGCCAAGCTATTCTTTGATCGAAAGGTCCCATGAACATTTCATAAATTCTTAAACTATCTGCACCATACTTTTTGCAAATATCATCTGGATTGACAACGTTTCCGTATCTTTTTGACATTTTCCTCGAATCAGGCCCCAAGACAATTCCTACAGATTTTAATCTCAAAAAGGGTTCTTTTGTTGAAACAACTCCAATATCGTATAAAAATTTATGCCAAAATCTCGCATAAATTAAATGCCTTGTTGCATGCTCTGCTCCTCCAACATAAAGGTCAACTGGCATCCAATATCTTTCTTTCTTTTTTGAAACTAATTCTTTTTTATTTTTGGGATCGATGTATCTCAAATAATACCAGCAAGAACCCGCCCATTGGGGCATTGTGTTGGTTTCTCTTTTAGCAACAGAACCGCATTTTGGACATTTTGTATTCACCCATTTTTCAATTTTTGCCAAAGGGGATTCTCCCGTTCCTGTAGGTTCATAATATTTAACTTTTGGAAGTAAAACTGGCAAATCTTTTTCTGGAACACAAATCCAACCAGGATTTAACAATTCTCCTTTATTAAATTCTCCTTTTTTATATTTCTTTTCTAAAATTTTCTTTTTGCAGTTTTCACAAAAAACTAAAGGAAAAGGTTCTCCCCAATACCTCTGTCTTGCAAAAACCCAATCTCTAAGTTTGTAATACACTTTTCTTTTTCCAATACCCTTTTTCTCTAACCAATCTGCCATTTTTTCTTTAGCTTCTCTCGATGAAAGCTGTGAAAATTTTCCAGAGTTTATTAAGATTCCTTCTCCTGTATAGCATTCATTCTCTTTTTGCCCTCCCTCAATCACCTTTTTGATCTTTAAATTAAATTTTTTTGCAAATTCAAAATCCCTTTCATCATGAGCTGGAACTGCCATTACTGAACCGGTTGCATAATCTGCCAAGACATACTCAGAAACAAAAATGGGGATTTTTTCTTTGTTGAAAGGATTTTCAGCTAAAATGCCCTCAATTTTTATTCCAGTTTTTTCTTTCTCTCTCTCTTCTGCTAATTTTGCTTCAACTTCTTTTTTATATTTTTCAATTTCTTTGTAGTTTTTAATTTTATCTTTTAATTTTTCTAAAATTTTATTCTCTGGAGCTAAAACAACATAGGTCATTCCAAAAACAGTATCAATCCTTGTAGTAAAAACTTTAATTTTTTCTTTCAATTCTCGACCGTTAGCAAAAACTTTCATTTCAAATTCCACTCCTTCTGATTTTCCAATCCAATCTTTTTGCATTTTTATTATGTTCTCTGGCCACTTCAAATCTTTCAAATCTTTCAATAATCTTTCAGCATACTTTGTAATTTTTATTACCCATTGCCTCAAAGGCTTTTTTTCAACGATAGTCCCGCATCTTTCGCATCTTCCTCTTTCTAAATCTTCATTTGCCAATCCTGTTTTGCAAGAAGGACACCAGTTTATAGGTTCGAAACTTTCAAAAACTAAACCTCTTTTAAACATTTGCAAAAATATCCATTGAGTCCACTTGTAATAATTAGGATCTGTAGTATTAATTTCTCTTGACCAATCGTAAGTAAAACCAATCTTTGAAAGTTGTCTTTTAAAATTTTTTATGTTTTTCTTTACCGCTATTTCAGGGTGAATTTTATGCTTTATTGCGTAATTTTCAGCAGGCAATCCAAAAGCATCCCAACCCATAGGATGCAAAATATTATATCCTTGCATCATTTTCATTCTGGCTATAATATCTGTCGCGATATACCCTCTAACATGTCCGACATGAAGCCCAGCCCCTGATGGATAGGGAAACATATCAAGACAATAGAACTTTGGTTTTTTTGAAATATCTTTTGTCTTATAAATTCCAGAATCTTCCCAAATTTCCTGCCACTTTTTTTCAATTTTTCGAGGATTGTATTTCATATTTTTAAATTTACCAATAAAGTGGGGAATTTTCTATAAATCTTTTTTAATTTCTTCTAAAATTTTTTGAACTCTTTTTTTAACTGACATTTTGGGAACGGTTATAACTTTGTATCCCAAATCTTGATAAGTTTTTCTTAAAAGTTTATTTAGTTTTTTTATTGTTTTCCCATTCTCAATTCTAGCGTAATCTCTTTTTAAAGGAAGTTGTTCTAGAAAAAATACTTTTTTATAAATTTTTCTTTTACAATGTTTTAAAATTTCTTTGGGATCTAATCCACAAATTTGATAATAAGCAATACTATCTGGAAGTGCTCTATCAAAAAAGACAATTTTGTCTTTAGGAGCCTTCTTTAACATTTTTAAATTTAACTTAAACACTTTTTTCTGAAATTCGGCTTCGTCAGCTCTTATCTCTTCTATTCTCTTACCTCTTGCTATTTCCTGATCAATTAAAATTCTGGCTGCTTCAGGAAAAGTAAGGTAGCCTAATTTTGCCAATTCTTCAATCACGGTTGTCTTCCCAGAAGAAGGACCTCCAGTAATTACATACCATTGAGGAGTTTTAAAACTTGAACTTCTCTTTCTCATTTTTTGAGAATAACTCAAAATA
>CAYUTJ010000007.1:3094-23724 GCA_964447735.1 uncultured Candidatus Saccharibacteria bacterium
TGAGAATAACTCAAAATATCTGATAATCAAAATAAAGCACAATATCATTTGAGCCGGGGGTTATTGTTTTTTTCGTCTTTCATCTATTTCTAATAAAAAATTGAGGAGTCAAAGGACTCCTTAAAAAAGATAGAAAAAGGGGATGGTGAAAGAGCAATTGCTATTTTTTCTATCTGATTAGGTGATTTATGAAAGGTAATTGAAACTTCTTTTGAAACTCCAATAGGATTTTTTGGTGCTCCTTTGAGTATTAATTTGTCTTCTCTTTGGTATACTTTACACTCTTCGATAATTAACGTTTCTTTGGCCTCTTTAGAATGGATACTGACAATCACTCTCTTTATTCCATCTTCGGACTTATGTAAACTCAGAAGAATATATTCTTCAACTTGAAAAACTTTTTTGGTTCCATTGGAACGCCTTTGTTCTTTTAAAGGTTTCTCTGGTCTCCCTTCAAAGATTAACTTGTTTTCTTTGAATTGTGTTTGATAGTCTCCGATGACAACAGTATTCAAAGTATAATCTCTATTTTTTAATCCATCAACTATTACTAACTTTTTTCCCAAGCCATCCCCTTCTGAAGGGTGCTTTTTTATATTAGCAAATTAGAAAAGTAAAAACAATTAAATTTTGGGAAATAAAATTTCGGGTTTTTGAAGTTTAATTTGCTTTAAAATCTTTTGTGAAGTTTGAGGCAAAAAAGGATTTAAAATTTGAGCTATTTCTCTCAAAATCGAAATTAAATCTTTAACTATTTTTTCTTTTCCTTTCTCCCAAGGTCTGGTTTTATCAATGTAAGAATTGACAAAAGAAATTAAACTCCAAATTGCATTTAAGGCTTCATTAAACTTAAAATCTTCCATTTTCTTTTTGACTTCTCTCTTAGTTTTTAAAAGCCTTTTTTCAATTCTTTTGTCTTTGAAAGTGACCTTCTTTTTAATTTGAATTTTTAACTTCTTTTGCAAACTTACAATTCGCATTGCCAAATTTCCCAATTCATTTGCTAAGTCAAAATTGTATCTCCTTTTAAATTTTTCAAAAGTAAAATCTATGTCCTCAAAAGGAGAACCTTCTCTTAAAAGAAAATATCTTAAAGGATCTGACCCATGCTTTTCAATCAAATCAAGTGGGTTAATAATATTCCCCAAGGATTTTGACATCTTTTTTCCTTCAACGGTAATAAATCCATGGACAAAAATTACCTTTGGTAATTCAATCTTGGCACTCAAAAGCATTGCTGGCCAATAAATTGCGTGGAATCTCAAAATATCCTTGCCTATTAATTGAATATCAGCTGGCCAATACTTTTTAAATTTTTTCTCATCTCTTCCATAACCCAAAGCTGAAATATAATTCGTTAAAGCATCAAACCAAACATAAATAATTTGATTTTTATCTCCTGGAACTGGTATTCCCCATCCTCTCATTCTTTTTTTTGATCTTGAAATTGAAAAATCCTCAAGGCCTGATCTTATAAGACTTAAAATTTCATTTTTTCGCTCTTTTGGAATTACTTTTAATTTATCTTGAGTAATAATCTTTTCTAATTCTTTTTGATATTTTGAAAGTCTGAAAAAATAATTTTCCTCTGAAATTCTTTGTGGCTTTTTTAAATGAATGGGGCAAACTCCCTTTTTTAAATCCTTCTCTTTAAGAAAGGCCTCGCATTCTTTACAATAAAGTCCAGTGTATTTTTTCTTATAAATATCTCCTGATTTTTGACATTTTAGCCAGAGTTTTTTCACTCCTGGCCAATGAATTTTTTTGTTCGTAGTTCGAATAAAATAATCAAAAGAAATATCTAATTTTTTCCAAACTAACTTTGCAAAATTTGCATTTTGATCTACGAATTCTTTAGGTAAAATTCCTCTTTTTTCTGCTGCCAAAACATTCTTTTGAGCATTCTCATCAGTTCCCGTTAAGAAAAAAACATCTTTTCCCAAATTCCTTTGATATCTTGCGATAACATCAGCTAAGATTTTCTCTAAGCAATGGCCCAAATGAACGGGGGCGTTAACATAATCAATTGCAGTTGTGATGTAAAATTTTCCTCTTTTTGGCATATTTTAAATTATACTATTTGATTTTTATTTTTTAACAATTACTACAAATTCTCCTTTTGTTTTGTCATTTTTAATTTTTTCTATCACCTTATCGATTTTTCCCCTATAAATTGTTTCAAACTTTTTTGTCATTTCCCTTGCTACAACTACTTCAAGGTCTGGATTTTCCGCTTTTAGTTCATTTAAAGTTTTCAAAATCCTATAAGGTGATTCATAAAAAATTACAGGATATTTTGAATTTAAAATTTCTTCAAAAAATTTCTTTCTCTTTTTCTTTTTTGGGGGGAAACCTAAAAATAAAAATTTATCCATAAAAAAACCAGAAATTGAAGCTGCGCAAGTTATTGCGCAAGGACCTGGAATGGGAACAACTTTGACAGAATTTCCTAAAATTTGGACTATTTTTTCTATTAATTTTCCTCCAGGATCTGAAACTCCTGGAGTCCCAGAATCTGAAACTAAAGCTAAATTTTTTCCCTTTTTTAAAAGATCGATAATTTCTTTTATCCTTTTTAATTTTGAATGTTGATGATAACTTAAAGTTTTCTTTTTTATTTGATAGTAATTTAAAAGTTTTTGAGTCCTTCTTGTATCTTCGCATAAAATTAAATCAACTTCCTTTAAAATCCTTAAAGCTCTCAAACTTATATCTTCTAAATTCCCAATTGGAGTAGCTACAATGTAAAGAATAGACATTACTCTTTGAAAATTTCTTGTAAAACTTTAAAGAAAATACCAGCTAAAGGCACAGCCAAAATTGCTCCTCCCAATCCTAAAAGTTTTCCCCCAATCAAAAGAGAAATCATTACCAAAAAGGGGGGCAGTCCTATGAATTTTTGTCCTAAAATTGGAGCTAAAACATTGGCTTCAATTTGTTGAATTAAGATAAACAAAATCAAAATGAATACTCCTTTAAAAAGGGAGTCAACCGCAGCAAAAACAAAAATTAAAATCCCAGCTATGATCGGGCCTAAAATCGGAATGAAATCTAAAACTCCAGCTAAAACAGATAAAGAAATCGGATAATTAACTCTTAAAACTAAAAGAGAAATGAAAGTTGCAATTCCCACATAAAAACAAATCAAAATTCTAGCTCCAAACCAAAGAGAAATTTTTTCTTTGGCATCTTGCCAAATTTTTAAAATCCACTCTCCTCTTTCAGTCGAAACTTGAGAAATTATTTTTTCTACTCCTTCTTTTTCTAAAGAAAGAAACAACGCCAAAGAAATTATCGAAAAAGCAGCGAAAACACCACCAAAAAGAGCAGAAATGGTGGAGGCTATATTTTTCGAGGCTTTTAGCAACCAATCCTGAACTGCCTTACTTAATTCTTCAAAAGTCTCAAAAGTAATTACTCCTATAGCTTTTAAAGATGGCGAAATTTTTTCAAAATACTGGGGAAAAAAATTGATAAAGTTTTGAATTTCAGTAAAAAGAGGTTTGGAGAAAAAATAAATTAGAAAGAAAAAGAAAGAAAAAGAAAGAAAATAAGTTAAAAGAGTAGACAGCGTTCTGGGAATTTTCTTTTTTGATAAAAAATCTATTGGTCTTTCAAAAAGAACAGAAATTACAAATGCATACAGAATCCAAAGTAAAATTTCTCTCACCTGATATAAAAAATAAAAAAGTAAAATTGAAATTGCGATTTTGAAGATAGTTTTAATGGAAACATCTAATGGTTTTGTCATATTTTTAAAATTTTCTCAAATTTCTCTTTTCTTTCAAAGGGACCGACTAGAGCCAAATTCAACTTTTTTGATTTAAAAATCTGCTTGGCAAAATCTTTAATCTGAGAAAGAGAAATCCTTTCTATTTTTTTGAAAATTTCTTCTGGAGATAAAATTCTATTTTCTAGTAGTTCTTGGGAAGCAAAAAAGATTGCTCTCGCATCAGAAGATTCTAACAATAAACTCATCTTGCCTTTCAAATTGTCCTTTGCTTTTCTTAATTCACTCAAGGATAGATTCTGTGAGATTTTTTTATACTCTTTTAAGATTTCTAAAATCCCTTTTTCTGTACTCTCTATTCTCAAACCAGCTGAAGTAGCTAAATATCCTGAATCTAAATCTGAATAGGATTCAGTCTTGATATAATAAGCAATTCCCATCTTTTCTCTAATTTTCTGGAAAAGCCTTGAACTCATCATTCCTCCTAGAATTGTGGCTAATACATCTTGAACGTATCTTCTTTTATCAAAAAGGTTTACTCCTTTCACTCCCAAAATCAAATGGGCTTGATCTGTTTTTTTCTTTTTTAAGATTAAATTGGGTCTTTTTTGATTTTCAACTAATTTTGCCCTCTCTCTCCATTTCCCAATGCTAACTTTTTTAAAATATTTTTTTATCTTCAAAAAAGCTTCTTTCATCTTAAAATTGCCAGCAATTGCTAAAACAATGTTCCCGGCAACATACTGAGTTTTCATATAATTTAATAGTTTCTCCCTAGTTATTTTTCGAATCGTCTCTTTCTCTCCAGCTATTGGCCAACCTGCTGGTTGATCGCCATAAAGAGTTTTCAACCAAAGATTAGAAACTAAACTCATTGGGTTATCGTTTATCATGTTGATCTCTTCTTCAATCACTCCTTTTTCTTTCTCGATTTCTTCTTGAGGAAAAATTGAATTTAAAAGAATATCTGACACCCAATCTAAAGCTAAATTTAATTTTTCTGCAGATACTTTAGCAAAATATCCTGTATACTCTTGGGAAGTGAAAGCATTATAAATTCCACCAACTCTATCTAAAACTTCAGCCACCTCTCTCGGAGTTGGTCTTTTCTTTGTTCCTTTAAAATACATGTGTTCTAGAAAATGGGAAATGCCCTGTTCTTCTCTTTTTTCATATTTTGAACCCGTTCCCACCAATACTAAAACAGTTAAAGATTCACTATCTTTTTGGGGAATTAAAATTACTCTCAATCCATTTCTAAATTGAATTTTTTTAAACACTATTTCTTATGGTATTTTTCTTCCCACAAATAAGCAATGTTAACGTTAACTCTATATTCTAATATCTTACCATTTTTTATCACCACACTCTGTCCTAAAATCTTAGCTCCAGTAACATTTCTTTTTTGCTTTGTAGCTACCTTAATCGCTTCTTTTAAAGCATCTTCAAAACTTTTTTTGGAAATTCCAATTATTTCTTTTATTTTTACAACAGCCATTTTTAATTTTTATTTTAGACGACCTTTAAAATTAAGATTCCTCTAGCTTCTCTTTTAAAAAAGGAATCAAATTTTTTATTTTTATCCTTTCTTGTTCCATTGTATCGCGATCTCTAACGGTAACATCTTCTTGTTTTAAAGTTTCAAAATCTATCGTGATGCAATAAGGAGTTCCAATTTCATCTTGCCTTCTGTATCTTCTTCCAATAGATCCCACTTCATCGTATTGACAAACAAAATGAGGTTTTAACATTCGATAAATTTCTCTTGCTTTTTCGACTAATTTTGGGTTTTTCTTGATTAGAGGTAATATTGCAACTTTTATTGGGGCTACTTTTTTATCTAATTTTAATAAAATTTCTATTTCTTTAGTCGGTTTTGTCGTTTTTGTTCTCCCTCCGGGAATTTCCTCAAAAGCATCGCAAAGAATGGCTAAAATCAATCTTTCAATCCCTAAAGTAGGTTCTATCACGAAGGGGAAATATTTCTTCTTTTTTTCTTCATCAAAATACTTCAAATCCTCACCCGAAAATTGAGAATGTCTTTTTAAATCATAATCTGTTCTATTGGCAATTCCGGCCAATTCTGACCAACCAAAAGGAAATTTGTATTCAATATCAACCGTCCTTTTTGCATAATGGGCTAAAGCTTCTTTTGGGTGTTCTTTTCTCCTTAAATTTTCTTTTTTAATTCCCAAATCTAAGAAAAATTTTTCCCATTTATCTACCCAGATATCAAAATGTTTTTCATCTTCTCCAGGTTTAACAAAAAACTCAATTTCAGCAATATCAAATTCTCGCAACCTAAAAATAAAATCTCCTGGGGTAATTTCGTTTCTAAAACATCTTCCAATTTGAGCAATTCCAAAAGGAAGTTTTAATCTCATTGAATTTAAAACATTTTTAAAATTCACAAACATTGATTGAGCAGTCTCTGGTCTCAAATAAGTCTGATGGGTCTTATCTTCCACAGGTCCCAAAAATGTCTTAAACATTAGATTGAAAACTCTTGGTCTTGTAAAATTTTTAGATCCGCAATTCGGACATTGATTTTTCTCTTTGGCTTTTCCTTGGCCTAAAAATTTCCCTTCTGCTAAATGGTCTGCTCTGTATCTTTTATGGCAATTTTTACACTCAATCAAAAAATCAGTAAAATGCTCTAAATGTCCAGAAG
Source organism: uncultured Candidatus Saccharibacteria bacterium (assembly GCA_964447735.1). Classification (GTDB taxonomy): domain Bacteria; phylum Patescibacteriota; class Minisyncoccia; order Minisyncoccales; family GBS-2; genus CAYSYN01. The sequence continues at coordinate 9,496 of CAYUTJ010000007.1, forward strand.
CTTGCCAAACTCTAGGATGCATCAAACAAGATCCTGAAATCAAAACTACATTTTCTTCTTCTAAAACAAACTTTTTTATCCAAAAGTTAATTATATTTTGTCGCATTAAAGCTCCTAAAGGTCCTAAATCATAAACTCCTTCAATTCCTCCGTAAATTTCAGAAGACTGAAAAATAAAACCTCTTCTTTTTGCTAAAGAAACTATTTTTTCCATTAAATTTTCCATATCACTTAACGATTGCTTTTTCTTCGGTTATTGTAGGATCGTCCTTTAAATAAGTTGTGAGAGCCTTTGCTTTAACTTCAATTGTTTTTTCAGCCCAAGTATCCTGGCCTGAAACCAAAAGTTCTCCTATTAAAGTAGGCATTTCTCCTTTATCGTTTTTTGTAGGTAAAAGAGCAATTTGAAAAGCTAAACTTTTAGTTTCTTCTGGGTTTAATTCATCAACTGCCCATAAAATTTCCCTCGAATCTTGATCAAAAGAGAATTTTGAAACCTCAGATTCTGGAAAAACTTTTCCAGTCAAAGAAACATTTTCTGGTAAAGTGGCTTTAAGTTTTAAATCTTTAAACTTTGAATAAGAACTTTCAACTTTCCAAATTATTGTATAAGTTGTGGTTGCTCCAACTTCTGGTGGTAGAGGACCTGAATTTCCAAAAACCTCATCTTCAAAATAACCTTTTTGAGAAACCAAAAGTTTTGAAACGATTTTAGTTACAAACTCTTCTCTCACTTGAGAGATTAAAATCTTATTTTTAACAAATGGGTTTCTTGTCCTTCCCAAATAATCTTTCAATTTTATCCAAAACTCAACTTTTCCCTCTTCCATCGGTTGCAAAAGCTGAAGTTTGGGATTCTTTTTCCAATCAAAAACTATTGAATTGTCGCCTATTTGATAATTTCCGGTTTCAGTTTTTATCGTATCGAAATCAAAAAAATCCCCTTCTAGCTGACAAATTAGAAAAAGATTTTTAAAATCCTCATCCCCAATGTTTTTAAAATAGATTTCATAGTGTAACCATTCACCAGGTGAAGCTACGTATTCAGGATTTCCATTAATTTCTTGCCTTATGAAAATTGAAGGTTTCACTAGCTGAAGACCTTTTTCTATCTCTTTCAAAGCCACAAAATTTCCGTTTTGGATAATCCCTAATCTTGCTCTAAAAATTTTAGCTTCTCCCACGTCTCCATAAATTTTTCCTGATATTTCAATTCTTCCTCCTTCAAATTTATTCAAAACGGGCACTTTCCATTCTTTCTGATCTAAAGCTTCAGGTGAAGATTTTATAAACTCAAATCCAGAAGGCCAGTCAGCTTGAATTCTTAAATTTTCAAGGACTGAATCTATGTTAGAAAAGTACAAAATTTTGAAAGAAAATGGCTTTTGAGGTTCAATTTGGTTTGGGAGATCAAATTCAAAAGTAAAAGGAACTGATTTGATTTTAGTAGAAATAGAAGTTTCTGAAACATACCTTGCTTTCAAGTTCTTTGGGCGATAACTTAAGGAAACCTTTGCAATTTTTGTATCTCCTTCTTTACCGAAAAGTTTTACCCTAAAAGAAAAAGTTCTCTCTTCTCCAGGATAAATTGCTTCCCCTAATTCTTCTTTTAATATTTTTCTTTCTATAAAACCTTCTTCTGTTTGAGAATTCTCGGGAAATTCAAAAATTAACTCTGGTTCTTCCAATCTAAAATTCCCGTTATTTTTATACCTTATCAAATACTCAATTTCCTCTCCTACGTTAGCTTCTGTAGGCCCTAAAATTTCTAATTTTAAAACTTCCTTTGAATAGGTGTTTTTTCTCCAGATGATTACTCCATAAATGGCCAACCCTAAAAGAAAAATCAAAATGAAAATTTTATATAGTTTAAGTTTCATTTTCTATTAAAAAATTAAAATATTTTTCAGAAAGCAAAAACGCTAAATTCAAAGTTTCTTTTTCTATTCTTAACTTTTCCAAAAGATTAACCTTCCTTTTCAATAGAATTTTTAAAAGTTTAATTGAATTTTGATCAATTCTCTTTCCAATTTTAACATTTTTGAAACATTCCTCGCAAATTAAACTTCCTAAAGAAAAATCAAAATAAAAATTAACCCTTTCTTTTTTCCGGCAAGAAGAACAAAAATTGAGTTGAGGTTGATAACCTAAAAGGGAAATAAGGTTCCAAAAAAAATAAAGATACAAAACCTTTTCCCTATCAAAAATAGAAGAATTTAACTTTGAAAATGTCTCTTTTATTAACTGATAAATTCTCTCTTCTTTCTCTTCCCCTTTGATTAAAGAGTCCAAAATCTCAGAGATTTTAAAGGCTATGCTCAACTTTTTCAAATTCCTTTTTAAGTTTTTAAATTTTTCGAGAGGTTGAACCCCTACTAATCTTTTTTGAAACTTACCTTCTACAAATTCAACTTGGGAAAAGGAAAAAATTTCCATTCCCCATCTCAGTTTTGAAGAAATTTTTCTAACACTTTTTCCCAAAAGTTCAATTCTTCCAAAATCTTTACTGAAGATTGAAAAAATTTTATCAGCCTCCCCCAATTCCCTTTCTTTAAAAATAAATCCAACTGTTGTTTGATGTAAAAACATTTAGGCTGGGAAGTTTTTTTCAAATTTTTCCAAAAATTTTTTCATCTGTTGTATTTCTTTTTTTCTTGGCCAAGAAGCCCACTTTTCTTCTTTCTCAAGTTGTTTTTTTATCCTATTGTAATCTTTTTTAGACAAATAACTTTTCTTTTCGCCCCAATATTTTTGAAAAAATTCATTTAAAATTTTGTCTCTTTTGTCTGTATAGCCTCGCCAAATTTCTTTCAACATTTCGTAACCTTCACGGCTCCTAGTTGCCCACCTTTTTACTTCTTCTTTTTTAATATAAGATCTTTTCTCAAAGGGAGAAGTTGGTTTTTCTTCTGGAGAAGGTTGAGGGGCTTTTGGTCTCTGAGGAACTCTTTCGCCTCTCTGAGGTTGAGGTTTAAAAGAGGGAGTTTGAGGCACTATTTTTTAATGAAAATTAAAACTTCTTTTTCTTCGACCTTTATTTTAAATTCAAAATCAAACTTTTTAGGTTTTTTAAAAACAACTTTTTTAATTTTTCCTTCTTTTTGGATTTTTTCTCTGTATTTCTTGAGAAGAGAAATTATCTCGCTTTCTCCTTCAAAGAAAACGATAATTTTTTGAGTTGGCTTTAAATTCTCTAATTTTCTTTTTTGTTGAATTTGTCTAATTATTTCCCTCAAAATTCCCTCTTCTTTTAACTCTTTTGTTATTTTTGTATCCAATTTAAACTTTTTTCCAAAAGAAATTTTTTTAACGTTAACCTCTTCTTTAATTAATTCTAATAAATCTGGGTATTTTTTTAATGAATAATCGTTGATTATCAACTCGCTTAACGGTTGTCTAACTTTTATTTTAACTTTAGCTCTTTCAGCTAAAGCCCTGGCAACAATTTCTCTTGTTCTTTCCATTTTTCTTTCTAAAATTTTGTCAATCATTTTTTTGTTCTCTCTTGGCCAGTTTTCAAGATGGACAGATTTTTTTGTTTTATAATTTAAATTTTGAACTCTCTGGAAAATCTCCTCGCTCAAAAAAGGTATGAAGGGAGCCGTCAACTTAGAAAGAGTAATGAGAACAAAACCTAAAACTTGAGAGGCTTTTTTCAGCTCTAACTTAGTTTTTGGGTTTTGAAATCTCTTTCTCGACCTCCTGATATACCAAAGAGAAAGATCATTAACTACAAAATTTTCAATTCTCCTTGCAGCAAAAGTAACATCGAAATTATCTAATCTCTTATTAACTTCTCTAATAAGGTTGTTTAATCTTGAAAGAATCCATTTATCGAGGAGATTTGCAGCTTTAGGAACTTTTGGAATTGATTCTCTAATTTTTCGAGGAACGTAAGTTTCGAAAAATTGAAAACAATTCCAGAAAATTAAAATAAATTTTTTAAAAATTTCTTTGACATCTCTTTCAGAAAATAATTTTGGATCCCCCGGTTGATTGATTGTGAAAAAGTACCACCTTGTAGCATCGGCTCCATATTTTCCAAGAATGAACCAAGGGTCAACAACATTCCCTTTTGATTTTGACATTTTTTCTCCTTTTTCATCTAAAACATGGCCTAGAGAAATGACATTTTTGTATGAAGGACCAAAACCCAAAAGAGTAGAAATTGCCAAAAGGGTATAAAACCAACCTCTTGTCTGATCTATTCCTTCTGCAATGTAGTCTGCAGGAAAAAGTTTGGGGGGAATCAATTTTTGACTTTTGCCTTTTAACTTTTGATCTTTCTCAAAGGGCCAATGGCATTGAGCAAAAGGCATTGCTCCAGAGTCAAACCAACAATCAATAACATCTAGAACTCTTTCCATTAAACTATTACATTCTTTACAGTAAAATTTCACTTTATCTATATAGGGTCTATGCAAATCAATTTCTAAATTCTCATCGTTTAAAGGAATTCTTTTATATTCAATTTTTCTCAATTCTCCTATTTTTATTACTCCTTTTTTGATTCTCTCTTTCAAAATATCTTCATTTTTCTTTCCCTTTAAAATTCCCTCCAAAATCCATAGAGGGTCTCCGTGAGAAACAATCAAGATATTCCTTCCTTGATATTTTCTTTCGACGTCTTCAATAAAATTAAGCATCCTTTTTTTAACATCGAACCAATTCTCTCCTCCCTTAGGCTTTTTTGAACTTTTTTTAAACTTTTCTAAAGTATCGGGGAATTCTCTAAAATATTCTTTTTTCAATCTTCCACAAAAATCTCCATAATTTATATCTCTTAGCCTTTTATCAAAAATTATTTTTATTGAAAGAGCTTTTGCAATAATTTGGGCAGTTTGTTTTGTCCTTAAAAAATCAGAAGAAAATATCAAATCAATCTTCTCTTTTCTGAGTCTTTTAATTAACTTTTTAATTTGCTCTTTCCCTTTTTTTGTCAGGGGGTATTCTTTTGTTGATTTTTCCCAAATTTGGATTCTATCTTTAAATTTCACTTGAAGTTCGGATTCTCCATGTCTCAAGAGAAAATATTTATTTTTAGAAAATTTCTTCGATAATAACTCTTTTATTGAGCCTATAACTTCGATTCTTTTGCAGTTTTTGCATTGCCAAACAGGCAAAGGAGTTCCCCAATATCTTTCTCGGGATAACGCCCAATCTTTCACTTCTTTTAGCCACTCCCCAAATCTTCCTTTTTTAATGTAAGAAGGAACCCAATTAATTTTTTGGTTATTTTTTATTAACTCTTTTTTAATTTTCGTCATCTTAATAAACCAACTTTTCTTTGCATAATAGAGCAAGGGAGTTTTGCAGCGCCAACAGAAAGGATAATCATGTTCGTAAATTTCTTCTTTAAGTAAAAGTCCTCTTTTTTTTAGATCTTCAATGATTAGGGGATCAGCTTTTTTAACAAATAAATCTTTAAATTTCCCAACTTCTTCTTTAAACTTCCCTTCTTCATTTACATTCAAAATAATTGGAAATTTTTTATTTTTACTTTTTGCGTTTTCTTTTTTTATCAATTCCATATCTTCCTCTCCAAAAGCTGGAGCAATGTGCACCAAACCCGTTCCTTCTTCCAAAGTGACAAAATCGGCTCCCAAAACTTCCCAAATTCTATCTGTCTTTTGGGGTTTGTAAAAATCAAAAGGAGGTTCATATTCCAAACCAATCAACTCTTTCCCTTTCATTTCTTTTATTATTTCTCCATTAAAATCTAAAACTTTGGCTCTCTCTTTTGCCAAAATCAAAAATTCGTTATTGATTTTTAATTCCACATAATCGAATTTGCAATTTACAGCGACAGCTACATTTCCTGGTAAAGTCCAGGGAGTAGTTGTCCAAATTAAAAAAGAGGCGTTAGGTTTTAAGTTATGAGTTTTTGGATTTTTAATTCTGAATTTAACATAAATTGCAGGCTCTTTTATTTTCTTGTATCCCTGAGCTACTTCATGGGAAGAAAGGGGAGTTTGACAACGGGGACAATATGCTACAACCTTAAAATCTTGGTACAAAAGTCCTTTTTCCCAAATTTTTTTCAAAATAAACCAGAGAGTTTCGATGTACTTTGGGTCATAAGTGATATAAGGATTTTTCAAATCTAGCCAATAGCCTATTCTTTCAGTCAATTTCTCCCAAACTTTTTTATATTCCCAGACTGATTTTTTGCACTCTTTGTTAAACTTTGAAATTCCAAATTTCTCAATTTCTTTTTTATTTTTAAACCCAAATTTCTTTTCAATCTGAAGTTCAACGGGTAAACCATGGGTATCCCAACCTGCTTTCCTCTCTACTTTAAAACCTTTCATTGTCCTATAGCGACAAATAATGTCTTTGAAAACTCTACTTAAAACATGATGAAGTCCTGGAGGAGCATTCGCAGTTGGAGGTCCTTCGTAAAAAACAAAATTTTTCGCTTTTTTCCTTTGGGAAATTGACTTTTCAAAAATTTTATTTACTTTCCAAAACTTCAAGATTTTCTCTTCTAATTTTGGCAGATTCGCTTGCATATTTTTTCCAGAATATCATTTTATCTTATTTTTTTCAAAATAAAAAGAGTTTTTGGCTCTTTTTGCTTTTCAGTTTACTTAAAATTATATCCCTGCCAAAATTTTTGGCGAGACTCGCTTGATTTCAATCAAGCGGCAAAAACCTAAAAGTGGAAAGCATTTGGTTATAATTATTTTTTCTTTACACTTAACTCGCGATTTTCCAGAAATTTTTCCGGTCAAGAAGAAGTAAAATAAGAGCTGTTAAAGGAAAGACAATCAAAATTAATATTTCAAGATAAAAAGTTAAGTCGCTGGAGCCAGAAATAACAGGACCGAGAATAAATTGCCATCCTATTGTTATGCCGAATATTAATATAGCTAATAAAAGAATTGTTGAAAACCACCAGGCCGATTTATTTCTGAGAATGATAAAAATCCCGGGGAGGAGAAAAAAAATGGGAAGTAGAAGAAAAGGTAACCCAGCACCATACCATATCCCCTGTGTTATATCTTTTATCCATCCTATTAAAAAAGCTATCTCTAAAAGTCCACCTACTAATATTAACAACCAGGCGGCGATTTTTGTTTTTATTGGAAGTGGAGCTTTTTCCATTAATTTAATTTTACTCCAAAAACCGAAAAGTAGAAAGCATTTGATTAAAAATTTCATTACTTACTTTTACATCCATATCACAAGAATAAGTCATTGAAATTTGATAAGTTTTATCTCCCCTTGGGATGTAAATAGTTGGAAGATTTCCACCAATTCCTTCAATGCGGACATCTATTCCTTTTTGTTCATTTATGGTCTTAATGTAAGAAATACAGCCTGAAGGATAATTTTTACATCTTTTTACAAAATCTTCTGTTGTTTCAAAACTTGGATTTTCTAAAATAGCAATACTTACTTCCATTATATTTTCCACTTCTGGTGGAGTAGCCCCACAATAAGTAGTAATAACTCCCTCTTTATTTCTAAAGCTGACTTGAAAAATTCCCTTCATCAAATAAGAACATTTATAAGACTCAGTTGGTAAAAAACAACTTTGAAATTCTACTTGATTTTCTTTTTTAAAAAAATCTTTCGGATACTTTATCTCAAATCCATATTTTTCATTTCTATAAGTTTCCCAATTTAAGGTTTCGATTTTTCTCTCTTTAATTTTGAATTCGTTGGAGTAAGAAAATTTGGGGTTCGAAAAATCTCTTTTTAAATAATAAGTAAATTTTACTCTATATTTCCCTGGATAAAGTTCTTCTACTTCTAATGATTTATCAGTAAAACTTTCTTTTGGCTCAAGCTTAGCTAATGACTCAGGTGTGCTTTCACATTCAATAGCTGGGAAAACAGATTCTGAAAACTTTTGCCAATTCTCATCCACATATTCTTCTAATATAAATGATCCCTCTTCGCATATTTCATAAAATACAGTAGTCGGCTTTTGATTGAAAACAGTAATCTTTACTATCTCTCCCTGTTCATATTCTGTTTTATCAGTAGTAATAATTACTTCTTCAATTCTTTCTGGCTTTTTTATTTCAGGAAATTGAGAAATTGAAATCATTTCCTTTTTGAAATCTCTCAAATATCCCAAAATACCTCCGCCAACTATGATTGCTAAAATCAACAAAATCAAAATAAATTTCCAATTTGTTTTACTTTGAGTAAGAAGAGACATGTTAGTAAATTATAGTTTAAATTTTAAAAGTTTTACATTCTCTCAGGAACTGAAATTCCCAAAATATTTAATGAATTCTTGATCAAAAAAGAAACAGCTAAAGTTAGAGTTAATCTAAAATTTCTAATTTTTTCTGATTTCGCTTTCAAAACTGGTAGAGTATCATAAAAGAAATTAAATTTTTTGGCTAATTCAAAGAGAAAATCGCAAAGTAAATTAGGAGAAAATCTAAAAGCAGCTTCTTTCAAAATATCTGGAAATTTCACAAGATCTTTTAAAATCTCAAGTTCTGTTTCTTTGAGTTCTGGATTTTGAAAACAAAATTTGAATTTTTTTGCCTTTCTGAAAATGCTTTTTGCTCTCACATAGGTATATTGCAAGTAAGGAGCTGAATTTCCTTTCAAATTTAAAATTTTCTCCCAATCGAAAATAATATCTTTTGAAGGGTGTTGTTTTAAATCATTGTATTTTATAGCTCCGATCCCAACAATTTTAGCAATTTTCTCTTTTTCTTTCTTTGTGAGATTTGGGGAAGTTTTTGATTTTTCAACAATTCTTTTTGCTCTTTCTATTGCTTCTTTTAAAACTTCTTCTAAATGAACAGTTTTTCCTTTTCTCGTTGAAAATTTTCCTCCTTTTAATCTATAAAGGCCATGGGCTACGTGCACAAATTTTGTTTTCTTTGTCCAATTTAACAATTTGACTGTTCTAAAAAGTTGTTGAAAATGAAGTTTTTGTTCTGATCCTACTTCGTAAATTATTAAATTAGGCTTCCATCTTTTCAATCTATACTTTATTGTTGCCAAATCCCGAGTAAAATAGGTTGTTGTTCCATCAGATTTTACTAAAATTGCAGGAGGGAGATTCTCAAATTCTACTATTTGAGCTCCTTGACTTTCTTTTGCAATCTTTTTTCTTTTTAGTTCTTCGATAATTCCCTTTAACATTGGTTCATAAAAACTTTCTCCCAGAGTAAAATCGATTTTAATTCCTAACATTTTGTATATTTTCTCAAATTCCTTTAAACTCTTTTTAACACAAATTTTCCAAATTCTTCTTGCTTCTTTATCTCCTTTTTCTAATTTCTTGAACCATTGCTTTCCTTTTTCTATTATTTCTGGGTTCTTTTCTGCTTCTTTGTGAAATTCAACATAAAGTTTTTCCATTTCTTCTACCGTTAATTTTTTAGGGTCTAAATTTTTTCTTTTAATCTGGAAAATTATTTCTCCAAATTGAGTTCCCCAATCTCCGATATGATTGTCGCCAATGACTTTAAAACCCAAAAATTTGTAAAGATTGTAAATTGCTTGCCCGATAATCGTCGATCTTAAATGTCCAATTCCAAACTTTTTTGCAATGTTTGGACTTGAATAATCGACGACTACTTTCTTTCCTTTTCCAATTTCTGATTTTCCATATCTTTCTTTTTCTTTTATGATTTTTTTTAAGTTTTCGAATAAAAATTTTTGAGAAAGAAAAAAGTTAATAAATCCTGGTTCTTTAACTTCTATTTTTTCCAAATAACTCGGTAACTTTTGAGAGATTGTTTTTGCTATTAAGTTAGCAATTTTTAAAGGATCTTTTTTAAGAACCTTTCCTAAAACCAAGGGAAGAGGTGTAGAAAAATCTCCATATTCTTTTTCTTTTTTTAATTCAATTTTTATTTGAGGAATTTTAAAAAAAGGCAGTTTATCTTTTTTTTGAAGATTTTTAATTGATTTTTCAATTAATTTTGAAATTTTCTCTTTCACTAATTTCAGTTTATCTTAATGTCTGATAAAATAAAAGAGATGAAAATTTTAGCCGAAAATAAAAAGGCCTTCTTTGATTTTGAAATTTTAGAAAAATTTACAGCTGGAATTTCCTTGTTAGGCCAGGAAGTAAAATCTTTAAGAGAAGGAAGGGTAAATCTTTCTGGAACTTATATTGTAATTAAAAAAAATGAGGTTTTTTGGGTAGGAGCTAAAATTCCTCCTTGGCAACCTTCAAACTGCCCACCAGATTATAAAGAAGGAAGAGATAGAAAACTTCTTCTAAGAAAATCTGAAATCAAGTATTTGATTGGAAAATCAAAGCAAAAAGGCTTGACTTTGGTTCCCCTAAGATTATATACTAAGGGTAAATGGATAAAGCTAGAATTTGCGATCGCTAGAAAAAAGAAAAAGAAAGATAAAAGAGAAATGCTAAAGAAAAAAGCAATCGAAAGGGAAATTCAAAGAACTTTAAAAGAATTAAAATAGGGCGTGGAAAGTAATTGACGGGATTTTGAAACCTCAAGGAGCAGGCAGTGCTAGGAACACTTAAAACTCCGAAATACTGCCAACAGAAATTTTGAACCTGCTTTAGCTCTTGCATAAAGCAGGCACCATCCCTGATCCTCGCTAGGGGGAAATGGTGTCAGAAAGCGAGGAAGTACCTTCAAATTAAAAGAAAAGTCTGCCAGTGGACTTTGAATCACTGGCTAAGCCTGTAGAAGCCTTGAGGAAGTAAAAATCCCGGACCTGGGTGCGATTCCCAGCACGTCCACAAAATCTTGCAAAAGAGATATTTAGTCAACGAACAAATAAAAGCGGAAAAGGTAAGATTGATTGGAGAGGATGGAAAAAATCTTGGTATTTTCTCCAAAGATGAAGCTCTCAAAATAGCAAGAGAGAAGAATTTAGATTTAATTTTGATCACCGATAAAGCCAAACCTCCTGTCTGCAAACTTGGGGATTTTGGAAAATTTTTATATCAAAAGGAAAAAAAAGAGAAAGAGAGAAAGAGAGAAGTTGAAATAAAGGGAATAAGGATAGGGTTTAACATTTCTCTAAATGATCTTGAAACAAAGGCTAATCAAGCAGAAAGATTTTTGAAAGAAGGAAATAAAGTTCAAATCGAAATGATTTTAAGGGGACGTCAAAAAACTTTAGAACAAATAGGAAAAGAAAAAATTAAAAAATTCTTGGAGATTTTAGAGAAAAAAATTCCAATTAAAATTGACCAAGAATTAAGAAAGGTTCCAAGAGGATTCATTATGCTAATCTCAAAAAAATGAGCTGGGGAAAAACAAGAAAATCTATCACAAAAAGATTTAAAATTACAAGAACTGGAAAAATCTTAAGAAGAGCTTCTGGCCAGGATCATTTTTTAGTTAAAAAATCTTCAAAGAAAAAAAGGAAACTTAAAAAATGGGTTCCTTTATCAAAAGAAGAAGCAAAATTGATCAAAAGGTATCTAACTTATGTAAGAAAGTAAAATGGTTAGAGTAAAAAGAGGGAAAATTGCTCACAAAAGAAGAAAAAGACTTTTGAAAAAAGTAAAAGGTTTTAGATGGAAAAGAAAATCAAAATATAGATTAGCGAAAGATGCTTTAACTCATGCCTTGACTCATGCATATAGACACAGAAAAGAAAAGAAAAGAGAAAGAAGAAGGCTTTGGCAAGTACAAATTTCAGCTGCAGTCAAAGAATACGGTTTAAATTATTCAAAATTCATTCACGCTCTAAAAGAAAAAAAGATCGAAATTGATAGAAAGATTTTAGCTCAATTAGCACAAAATCATCCGAAGATTTTTGAAAAAATTGTAGAAACTGTTAAAAGTTAATTTGTTTTTTGTTTTAAAAATTGGTGAGCTTTTTTTAAAATTTCCTTTGCATTCTTAAAAGATAATCTTTCTACTGCCTTTTCAAATGGCAACCACTCATAGCCTGTATGCTCAAAGGAAATTTTAACTTCCTTTTCTTTAGTTTCTGCTAAATAAAAAGTGACGAATTTTAAAATAGTTTTTCCTTCCCATTTAAAAAAATACTTTATTGTTTCTTTAAATCCCTCTAAAATTTTTATATTTTTTAAACCAGTTTCTTCAAAAACTTCCCTTTTTACAGTTTCTATTTCTTTTTCTCCTTTTTCAATGTGTCCTTTGGGAAAATCCCAATAATCTTTTTTTGATCTATGAGAAGCTCCAGGATAATGCAAAAGCAAATAAAAAATTTTTCCATTTTTTCTTTTGAAAATTACAGCTCCCGCAGATCTTTCTACTGGCATATTTCCTTAATTTCTCATCCTCGTGGAATCTCATTTTCACTAAGTATTGAAGAAATATTATTAATTTTCCACTGATTATTAAGCAATAGAAGCTCTACTAATAGATTCTTCTCTCCCATCCCTGAATATTTTAACGTCAAAACTACTAAAGCTTTTTTATCTCCAATTGATGCTTTACCTACTGTAAACCCTTTATCAGGTATATCTTGAGCAAAAATTACTGGATCATAAGTAAAAGTTGTTTCAAATTTCTCTGAAAGTTCTTCTTTGTATTTCTGAGTTAATTCTTTTCGGTCTATTACTTTTTTTCTGTGCTCATACCGCCAATCACCCAGATACCATTCAAAAAATTCTCTCACAACCTCTTCTGGTTCTGTAGTAGTTGAAAGAAGTTGGAAAGTAGAAAGAATAGGAAAGAATATATTTTGGATTTTTTTGTCAGTTTCTTTAAAAAGAGATTGATAAATTGAAGAATTCTCTAAAGATGGAGGGCACTCATCTTTAAATCCAAAATATAGATTCTCTGAAACTTCTACTCCAACTTTGTAACATTTATCACTAAAAAAGGTTTGATATCCAAAATCCAAGTAAGATTTACCCCCCATCGCTTGACTCATTGAATATCTCCTATAAAATAAAATTCCATTAATCACTTTTTCTTTCAACCATCCTTTGTCTTTTAATTGAATTGAGAGAATCGAAAGTTCATTTTCATTCTTTATTGGGCTGAAAATTTTTTCTCTTGCACAGGCATCGATATTATTATCTGTAGTGTTGATACCTGCATAGATTTTTTTTACCGAAACTTCGTAACAAGATGCATTAATAATTTTTTGGTTTACTAAAATCTCTGCATATTTTCCTTTTTCACCAAATTCGGTCATTTTCTCTACATTTTCTTTTAAAGAGTACTCTTTGGGGAACTTTATCTCAAACCCATACTCTTCATTTCTATAAGTTTTCCATTCCTCAACTTTACTTGAAACAAGTTTGTTAGTTTTTTCTTCGACGCTCTTCTCGGGGGTTGATAACCATTTAATAAGGTTAAGATTTAATTTTTGACATTGTCGACAAATATTTAAATGATCATCTCTGAGCATGAAATAACCACCGATCGCTCCAATTTTTCCATTTAAATATTGTTGGATAGCATAAACGCTTTTTCCGTTTTGTTTTACTAAAGTAATTGCGGGCTCTTTTACACTTAAACTACACCCCCTATAAATAATAGATTCAATGCCAGAAGTAATTTGATATTTGCTAATTTCTTTCGTCCACTCGTCTGGAAAAAGATAATCAGCATTAAATTTTAAATTAATACCAAGAAATTCAGTAAGATCGTTTAAAATTTTATTTGAACCCATATAATCTCTAAAAAGTCCAACTAAAAGCAACCCGTTTCCTCGATCCAAAAATTTTCTCAATGTTTCTTTTTCTTCACTTAAGAGCGGCTGGTCTGGCTTAGCAAGAATTAAAACATTAATATCTCTCAGCACGTCTTCATTCAGCTCCGACTCAATTATTTTAGTCCTTATATTGTTCTCTTGAAGATAGTTGATAAATTTTAGGCCAGACTGGTCAGGATAGGTCACTGGTGTTTTCCAAAATTTTTCTGAAATGTGATATTGATCAAAACCAACTACAATCTGTGATTTTATTAAAATTTTTTTAGTAATATTTATATTAGGCTTGCCACTAATATCTAAATACAAGGTGTAATCTCCTGGCTCCAATTTATCTAATTTAACTTCGAAATTTTTTGACTCATCAGGGACGAGGTTAACATCATTTGGAGTTATTTCTCCGCTAACGCCTCGTATCGCAATATTTATACCATCCACTTTAAAAGAATCTTTTTTGTTCTTTATGGTGAAGCTAAAAGAAAACTCTTTGTAAGCAGGAATCGCTAATTGTGGAGGAAAGATAAGTTCTATCTTTGGTGTCTTAATTCTTATCTTATTAAAATACTGCCAGCTCAAAATTCCTCCACCAGCTATTACAGCTAGAATCAACAAAATCAAAATATATTT
>CAYUTJ010000008.1:0-23499 GCA_964447735.1 uncultured Candidatus Saccharibacteria bacterium
GAGTTAAGTCTTTTTTTTCTAATTCTATTTTTCCTTGAGGTAAGAAATTAACAAAACTTTCAATAACTTTTTTTCTTATACAAATTTTTCCTTCATTTTCCACTTTAGCTAATGTTTTCCAAAAAATTCCAGATTCTAGATCTGTTACATTTAAAATTAAAAAATTTTTTTCAGCTGTTACTAAAACATTCTCAAGAATAGGAAGAGAAAATTTTTTAATTGGGATTTTTGAAATAATTTCAACTCCTTTTTTGAGCTTTTCAGTAAGTAAAGTTAGTTTCATTTTAAATATATAATTGTTGTTGGTTTTGTGACTTTTTATTTTTCTTTCTTAATTCTAGAACAAATAAAGTGAGAAATAAAAGGGGAAAAGATTGGGATAAAAAAATTAAGAAAAAATTCTGTTTCTTATTTGCTTTATTTCCTCAAATAATTCATCGTTTTTTTGCAGTTCCTTCCCAATTTTTTCACAAGCATGAATGACTGTTGTGTGATCTTTTCCCCCAAATTTTCTAGCAATGAATGGAAAAGAGTATTTTAAGTCTTCCCTTAAAATGTACATTGCTACCTGTCTTGGTTTGACAATTTCCCTTCTTCTTGAAGAAGAAAGAATTTCTTTTTCCGTGATCTCGTAGAAATCAGCTACGACTTTAATTACCTTTTTAAAGTTTGAAATTTTGGGTGTAGGAGAAATTAAAGTTTTTAATAAGGTTTTGGCTATTTTCAAATCAATTTCTTTATTTTGAATTCGTGAATAGGCACAAAGGACGTTCAAGGCTCCTTCTAATTCTCTAATATTGTTTTTAATGTTGGAGGCAATATAGTTTAGGATTTCATCTGAAAAATTTATTCCCCTCTCTTGCGATTTTAATTTTAAAATAGCGATTCTAGTTTCAAAGTCTGGTAAGGAAATATCAGCAATCATTCCTCCTTCAAACCTTGACCTTAATCTTTCGGTCAAAGAAGGAATGGCTTTAGGAGGTCTATCTGAAGAAATTACAATTTGCTTTCCTTTTTCGTAAAGAGAATTGAAAATATAGAAAAATTCTTCTTGAGTTTTCTCTTTTCCCGCTAAAAACTGAACATCATCTAAGATCAAAACATCAATGTTTTGGAAACTAGATTTTAACTGTTCTATTTTTTTATTTTTGATTGAATTTATAATTTCAGAAACTAAAGAATTTACCGGAAGATATTTAACAGTCAGTTTTTTGAATTTTTTAAAAATTTCATTGCCAATAGCTTGGAGAAGATGAGTTTTGCCCAATCCTACCCCTCCATAAACGAAAAGAGGATTGTAAACTTTTCCTGGATTTTCAACAACAGCCTGAGAAGCAGCATAGGCTAGTTCATTAAAGGAGCCCACGACAAAATTAGAAAAAGTATATCTTGGGTTTAGATTAGTTTTCTCATTTATTTCTAAATTTAGAATTCCTAACTGAGGAGAAGCAATTTTATGAAAGTCAATTTTTTTTAAAACCCTTTCTTCCTCTTCTTTTCCTACCTTATATTCTATCCTCTTTACTCTGGGTTCTAAGTTTTTTAAAATCTTGAAAATTACTTTGTGATATTTTTGTTCTAACCACTCTTTGACGAAAGAGTTGGGAACTGAAATAATTACCTTTTCTTTTTCTAAAAAGGAAATTTTTGTATCTTTAAACCAAGTGGCAAAATTTGCCGGAGAGGTCATTAGTTGAATTTGGGCCAAAGTTGCTTGCCAGAGTTCCTCAGGAGTCATAAAAAGATTATAAAGTTTTACCAGGAAATATCAAGAATAAAGAAGTTGAAAACTTGTGGAAAGTATGTGAATTGATTTTTAGATTCAAAAAAATTACAATCAGAAAATGGGTATTAGACATAAACCTAAAAAAAGAAAAAGAAAGAAAAAACACGGTTTCTTAAGAAGGAGCAAAAAGGTTTTGAAGAGAAGAAGAAAAAAAGGAAGATGGCGACTTTCCCATTGAGATTTTCTAGATTAGAAAGAAAAGAATTTAAAAAAGTTTTAAGAAAAGGAAAGAGTTTTAAAGAAAATTCTTTGGTAGCGAAAATATTAAAAGATCCAAAAGAAAGAAAGGTAAAAATTGGAATTTTGATTTCAAAGAAAGTTCTTAAAAAAGCAGTTGAAAGAAATAAATTAAAAAGAAGATTGAGAGAGATAGCGAGGATTAAAACAAAAGAGATTAAAGAAGGGATGAAAGTTGTTTTCATTCCCCTCTCGGGGATCGATCCAGAATTTAAAAATTTAAAAGATAAAGTTGAGAAAATTTTAAAGAAAGCAAAAATTTTGAAATGAATTTTTTAATTAAAATTTACCAAACTATTTTTTATCAACCAATTTTTCATTTTCTTTCTTTTTTAGTAAGAACTTGGGGAGATTTTGGTTTAGCTATCATTTGTTTGACATTTTTTGTAAGGTTAATTTTATTTCCGATCAATTTTCAAGTCTTAAAGAATGAACAAAAATTAAAAAAAATTCAAGAAAAAATATCAAAGATTAACAAGGATACTAAAGAGAACCCCCAAAAGAAAATAGAAAATTTAATTAAGATTTATAAAGAAGAGGGATTAAATCCCTTTTTTAACATTTTACTTTTGATAGTTCAATTTCCAATTCTTTTTTCCATATATCAGATTCTTAAAAATCCTTCTTCTCTTTCGTCCTCTCCTTTTTTTCTTGGGGTTTTTGATCTTTCAAAAATTAACCTAATTTTTCCTCTGTTAGCTTCAGTTTTATTAATTTTACCTGCTACAAGGAAAAAAATTACAGAAAGTTTTTTCATTTACTTTTCTGCTCTCTTTACTTTTTTGATTTTGTTAAAACTTCCTTCTGCTATTTCTTTTTATATCTTTTTTAGTTATTTTTTTAGTATAATAGAAAGATTAATAGTTTTGAGAAAAATATGATTGATTTAGAACAAGCAAAAAAAGAAGCTATTTTGTTTTTCGAAAAATTAAATTTCAAAGCAAAATTAAAAAAAGCGAAGATAGAGAACGAAACAATAATTTTAGATTTTGAAGTTGAAGATGCTGAGAATTTAGTTGGAGAAACTCTTTTTGAAATTCAGCATTTACTCAAAGCAATCTTAAAAAAGAAAACAAAAGAAAATTTTTATTTAGATTTAGATATCAACGATTATAAAAAAAAGAAGATAAAGTATTTGCAGGAATTAGCAAAATCTGTTGCTGATGAAGTGGCTTTAACAAAAAAAGAAAAAATTTTAGATCCGATGCCAGCTTACGAAAGAAGAATCATTCATTTGATTTTAGCAGAGAGGCCAGACGTCACTACAGAAAGTATTGGTAAAGAGCCAAACAGAAGAGTCGTTATTAAACCCTATCCTTAAAATTATCTTTTTGCCATCAAGATCTTTGAAATTTCTTCTGGAGAAGTAGTTATAATTTGATCTTCAATGTAAGAAGCAACAACTTTCATTAAAACATGTTTTTGGCCAGCAAAGAAAATTCCTTGTCCAATTTCACATTCTAAAAGCAAATATTTTTCTTCATCAGTTAAATTAAAAGTTTTTTGGACAATATCAATAGTAGCTGGAGATTGTTTAAACAGAATTTGGATTGAAGAGTTAGTAATTATTGGTTGGCCGTACATTGATTTCATAAAATCGTTAACATCTTGGGTAATCGTTGTTACTCCCAACCAATATTTTCTTCCTCTTTTGCACATTCCAAACAAAAATGAAGCTCCATCTTCTTCTTTCATTATCCACCAAGCTTCATCAACGACCAAAAATCTCTTTTTTAAAGAGGAACGAACTTGATTCCAGACGTATCTCAAAATTAAAAACATAGCCACTGGCCTTAGCTCATCTTCCATATCTCTTATTCCAAAGACAACTAGGGGTTTGTCTAAGGAAACATTTGTTGGTTGGTTGAAAAATTTTGCAAAAGTTCCTCTTGTGTATCTTCTCAATCTTCTGAGCAGAGATTCTGCTCCTTCCATTCCTTCCAAGACTCTTTCTAAATCTTCCAACAGAGGAACTCTTTGCTTCCAGAGAGAAGGGTCTGTCTGGGGGGTAATGTCTCTTGCTGCATAAGTTTCTGTTAAGGCTTTATCCATGATAGCATCCTCTTCAGGAGTCATTCCTCCTAGCATAATTCTCATTAAACCCACCAAATTAATCACGTTAGATCTTAAAACATCCTCTGGGTTTTCATCAGGTCTTGGAGTTGGCAAATCTAAAGGATTGATATGATGGGGCGAAGCTAGAGAAATATTAATAAAAGACCCTCCAACTGCATCGGCCAATTTTTTATATTCATTTTCAGGATCGATAACAATTACCTCAACTCCTTGCATTAGAGATCTTAAAATATCGAGTTTTGTAAAATAGCTCTTTCCGCTTCCTGACTTCCCAAAAACTACCATATTGGCATTTTCCATTGAAAACCTATCAAACAAAATTAAAGAATTATTATGAAGGTTTATTCCATACAAAATTCCATCGTTTGAACTTAAATCAAAAGAGACAAAAGGAAAAGTTGAAGATAGGGGACCCGTATTCATTGAAGTTAAATCTCCCAACCTATCTAAACCGTAGGGAGCAGTACTGGTGAAACCTTCTCTTTGTCTATAAAGAGCAGGTTTAATGTAAACCAATTTTG
This sequence comes from uncultured Candidatus Saccharibacteria bacterium, assembly GCA_964447735.1. Taxonomy (GTDB): domain Bacteria; phylum Patescibacteriota; class Minisyncoccia; order Minisyncoccales; family GBS-2; genus CAYSYN01. The sequence goes on from CAYUTJ010000008.1 coordinate 4,621, forward strand.
CTTCTAGAATTGATCTCAAGGTAGTTTCTAAATCTTTTAACTCTTTTTCAGAATTAGCATAGACTGTGAGATAAATTCCAAGTTTAAACATTCTTTCTTGACCAGTTTGGAGTCTATCCCTTAAGGTTTCCAAATCTCTGTAAGCTGTTTCTAAAGAAGGATCTCTAATTAATCCCTTCTCTTCCCTTTCTGAAATTTCAGCTGCAATCTCTGTCACTTTTTTCATTAATTGTTTCAAAGCGTATTCTGATTCCATTGGGAAAATGTGAAAGGCAATGTCCATTGGGCAATCTAAATTAATGATTGAAGAAAACCAGCCAGTGCTTAAATATCTGGGATAGGAGAAAATATAGTAAGTTCTCGCATATCTTTCGCCAATCTTGAAATAACTTGGGCTTAAAACAATGGAAGGAGGAGCGATAATATCTTTTACAGTGACAGGAATTCTTTCAAATATTTTTTCTTCTTTTTTCTTTTTAAAAAATGGTAATATCATGTTGTTAACTCTGGTGGAATTTCTGGATAATAACCAACTTCAGCTTCTTGAGGATGATAAAAACTCCAAAAAAGCTCTATTAATTCAAGAGTATTTAAAGGCGTACATTGCAAACCACATCTTTTCAATCCCATGGCCACAAAATCTAACCTTTGCCAAAGTTGAGTTTTCGCTTTTTCAAACAATTCATCAGTTAAAGAAACAGTTTGTTTTTTTCCTGCCAAAATTTCAGAAGGATAAAAAGGAACGATTACGAAGAAATTTTTAGTGTAAATATCTCCTTTCCCAACCAAACTCTGAATGAATTTTCTATATTCTCTTGTTTGATATCTCAGCAATTCTGTGGGTTGTTTTTCTTCCAATCCTTTTATTTTTTCAATGTATCCTGTAATATTGACCCTTCTTGATTGAATTAAAATTTGAATCGGAAAATCTAAAGAATTTAAGAAATTTTGGAATTGATAAATGATTGCTGCTTGTTCTTCTTCTGATTTTAAAGCAAAGTTGATTGAAGAAACCATCAAAACACCTCTTAAAGTTCTATCTCTTAAGATGACCACGCCTTCCTTAATGTTCTCTATTTCTAAAAATCTTTGGGTTGGAGCTGCTGGCATGTTTTAAAAAACTCCTTTTCTTGACTTTATTTTTGTAATTTGGCTTTCTTTTTTCATAGCATAAAGAGGCTTTTTTTGTTCAACTTTCACTTCTTTGGTAAAAGTTTTTATTAACATTTTTTCTTTTCTTTTCCAAAAATAAGTTTTGGGGAAAAGATTGTATTTTAAAAAATCTGCAATGAAAGTTGGCAAAAACCTTCCTCCAACTTTTACAAAGGCTAAAACAATTCCTATTGCATTTAGGGGAAAACAAATTAAAAAGAATTTCCAAAAATTTTTTTGTCCCCAAAACAACCACAAAAAAAGGGTAATTGCTCCCGGCACTCCAACAAAAATAAACTGTTTCAATGTTAGAGGGCCAACGACCGGAGTTTCCCTTTCAATTTGAGGGACAACAAACCTCATCTTTCAATTGTAACATTATCATTCCTCTTTCTCAATCGGTTCTCGGTAAATATCCACTTTTGGTGGAGTTGAAGGTTTTCTTTCAAGAGTTATTTTTTCAATTTCTTTTTTCTCTTCTGAGACAACTTCAGGTTTGTACAATTTCGTAAGATAGATCCTTACAGGATGAAAAATAAACATTTCAATTTCTCTTCTTATTTTCTTTGCTTTTTCTTCATCAATGTTGAGTTCAGTTTTTAATTTTTCTTTTAAATCTTCAGGATTCAAAAGTCCCATCAAAACTCTTCCTACTAATTTTGCTAATTTTGAGATATCTTCAATTTCATTTCTATCTGCAATATCCCAAATAGACTCTGCAGTTTTTTCAGAAAAAATAGCCTCTTTTAATTCTTCTGGAAGTTTTTCGTAAATTTTCCAAAGTTGTTCTTTTGAATATTCTTCTAACATTTTGATTTTTTATTATACATTTCTGCTTTTAAAGAGTAAATATTACCTTGACAAATCTGTTTCATCCCAGCATAATTAAGATAGCATTTTAAATTAAGCCAATAAAGGAGAGAGAAAATTGGATGAGAAAATTGAAGTTGGTTTAGTCGTTCTAACAGGACTGTTTGTGGGAATTTTTCTTTATCTTCAGAGTCCTTTACTAAAACCTCTCTTTGGACTAGTGGGATTTTTGGGAATTTTCTTTGGCCTTTTAAAATTCACGACAGTTCAAGAAGGAACCGCAAAAGCAATAATGAGGTTTGAGGCGCTTAGAAAGTTTGTGATGGCATGGGAAGGGTATAAATTTGACGAAGATTGGAACATTGTTCCAGGAAAGTCATGGAATTTGCCAGGGGGTTTAAGACTAGTAGGGATTCGAGGAATTGATAAGGTCTATACTTACTCATTCAGATGGCAGGGCATTGAGATTAAAGAGGGAAAAGAAATAGTGGTTTTTCATGAAAAAAAGATTGACTATATATTGGTAAAACCAGACACATATTGGACAAAAATTCTGAAGGCTGAAACGGTACCACCTGAGAGAATTCCTCTCGATATTGAATGGTTGCTCACGATGAGGACTATCAATCCTAAAAAAACCTTGTTTGTTGCTCCCCCAAATTGGGTAGAAGCTATTCTTACTAGGTTCAATACCTTAGCTAGAGCTTGGACAGCGACAAAGACATTAGATCAAATACTTGAACTGAGGAAAAAAGAAAATATAGAAAGGTTATGGGAAGAGTTTAGGGATGTGTATCTTATCCAACAAGTTTTCAAAGAAGAATGGGGAGTTCTGATAGAAGAAAACGGGATTGAGATTAGAGATGTAGGACTTCCTCGGGAATTTCAAGAAGCAGCAGCAGCAGAAAAGAAAGCAAAACTTGAAGCTAGAGCAATGAGAGCAAGGGCCAAAGTAGAGGCTGTGGGAAGAGCTTCAGAAATTATGGGGACTTTTATTGAAGCTTTAGTTCAAGCTACAGGGATGACCAAAACCCAAATTAGAGAAGAGCTTCAAAGGGATCCTGAGAGTTTCTACAAGAAACATAAGGTAATAATCGATAATGTAATAACAAAATTGGCAATGGAGAATCGAGCTTACTTGAGAATTGAAACCCCAGGGGCTACCGGAGCTTTAGGTGATTTTTTAAGAATAATTGGTTTCTGGAAAAGAACTCCTCCAGGGAAAAGTAATATAAAATCTACTAGAGAAGGAAACAAAGCACTTGAAGAAGCCTGGGAGCGTATTAAAAAATACAAGGGGTGGTCCTAAATACCCCTTTTTTTATTTTTATATAAATTACTCCCTTTTGTCTCCTTCATCCTCTACTTTCTTTTTCTCTGGCTCTCCTTCTAAGTTCTAAAAGATCTTTCTTGGTTAAATGAAAAGAATAACCAAGATATTGAGCAGGAGTAGTAGCAAGGAAGAAAAGAATTTCTGGGTTTTCATCAAAGAATTGTTCAAATCTCTCATTTACTTGTTTCATAAAAGCATCAGTGAAGTCTTTTCCAAACACTTCAGCTGCTTTTCTTAGTTGACGAGGTTTCAAAAATAAAGAAACGTCTTTCATAAGATGCTTTGTAAGTATTCCTTCTTTTAGAAATTCTTTGTTGAATTGCTTCCACTCATCACCTTTAGCTTCTGCGAAGAGTTTTCTTTGTAGAATTGTTGCATCATCCAGTTTTTTTCCCTCTACCTTTTCTTTTTTTGTTGTATATTTTTCTCTATCTTTTTCACTTATTTTAAATCCCATATTGGCTAATGCAGTTCTTCGGTGAACAAACAATCTAGCTATTTTTAACGCCTCCTTTTCCGCGCCAATTCTATTTGCATATTTAGCTAAAGAGATGGCGTCTTTTTGTTCTAGATTTTTCTCAAACACTTTTTTAAAAGCTCCTCCTTCCTCTATTGCATAAGTTACTGCAGCTATAGCGGTTGTAGTATCTCCAAATCTCAAGGCTCTTTCATAAGTTGAATAGAGTGTAGCAGCATCTTTTATCTTAGCAATTTTCTTCTTGGCTTTATCTAATTCTAATTGTTCTGTTTCTTTAGTTTGTCTTACAACCCAAGCTGCAAAAGGTCGGGTTACAGCAGCTTTTAATCGTTCTCTCCTAGTTGTAGGTTTAGTTTTTAAAGTTTTCTCTGCCCACTCCCCTCTTCTAGCTAATCGTTCTTTCACTCCTTTCGTTACTCTTGTTTTTACAGGTTTTATTACTTCATTCATTGCCCGCGCCCCTCTTTTTCCTATCCGCTCTGCTTGACCAACAATTACTTGTGCAAATTGTGGCATATAACTTCGTGAAAGATGGAAAACGATAGCTAAAAGGACAAGCATCAAGAGGTAATTGTAGACAAAAGTATCTATCGATGTAAATCCATAAGGGCTAATTGGACTTCCAGGTTGAACCAAAAGAGTAAAGGATTTTAGAATCAAACCCAATAAAAACAGGCCAAAAATTCCAAAAAGAAGCCATTGAGTAAACAAATGTATCCATCTATTCCAGAATCTTTGAGTAACAGGCAATATCGAAGTCACTAAAGCCAATGGAATAAAAATTGCTAATAACCAAAGCATTGCAATTCTTGCCAGAAATAAAAATGTGTAAAGGTAAAAAAGTATTCCTACAGCAAAATTGAGAATAATAAGAAAAACCGTATTAGTAATAGTTCCTAAGAAGTATTCTCCTATGAATAAAATAGCAATGAACACTAGATATCCTACATTGGCATAGGGAATTAAAGCAGAAACTAAATATCCTGAGACAATTACAATATACCCCAACAAAAGATTTAACGCTCTAGATTTTAGAGGTTCTATAGCTAGAGATACAAAATCTCCTCCAAACAAATTTGAAAAACTATTTTGAATTATCCAAGCAATATCTACTCCTACTTTCACAAACACCAAACTAAAATTAATTAAAAGAGCAACTAAAAATAATTTCGGAAGGGCTTTTTTCATTCCAAAAGTTTCGATTTTTAAGATATAAGCAATCGCAATTACTAGAAAAACTAACACTAAGAGAAGATTTGAAAGACCTAAAATAAAATTCCAGCCACCTAAGACGAGGGGATTATCGATGTTAATCGGTAGACTTGTTGCCCACTCTAAAAACGCCGCGCCAGTAACAAGAAAAAGAATAGATTCTAACAAAAGAACTATTAGCCATATAATATATCTCAAGAGTACATTATCTACAAAATCCAATGCATCTAATTGCGATTCTAATAATCCCCATAGATCTTCAGTTAATCCCAGGATAGCATATACAGGCTTTGCGAAAATGAAAATTCCTGAAAAAATTAAAGTGAAAAATACGATTTTCTTTATCTTTGCTGTCATAAAGTTTTTAAAAAGAAAAACTTTGAATCATAATACCCTCAAAATGAATACCTGCTCCAAATTTTGAGATATCTTTCGTATCTGCAGTCACAGATAAAGAAAGTTCGCTACAACTTGTAGCATTATAGAGATAAACAGAACACCCTCCAATTATATCTATCGATTGCACAGTACCACTTACATTCGCACCTAATAAATCATGACATTGACCATCTGCGCTGAAAGTATCGGAATTTCCAGAAAAATCTGTGCTATCATAAACAGTTACCCCCCCACATGGTTTCAATCGACAATCTCCTTCTTTATATCCATCACCTTGATTAGGGTCTGTGCACTCATAATCTTCCTTACATTCAATAACTTCTGTACTTGTACCAGTACCACAGCAATCATCAATAGTATCGCAACTGGATAAGTATCCAAAAACACATATACCTTCTTTTATCCCATCTCCAGGATTTGGATCATTTTCACATCTTAATGCCGAATTAACTGAAGTGCAATCAGAATCTTGATCACAAACTTGGCCGCTTATGGAGGGAGCTGTAATAATGGTTAATTCAGGATTAATCGCGTTTAAAATTAAATAAATACCCAAGAGTAACCCTAATCCAATCAAGGCAGAAAGAATTCTTTGTTTAGCTTCGTTCATTAAAACAGGGTTCCCAGCTGAACTTATATATTGAATTCCCCCAATAATAAAAGAAATCAACACTAATACTCCACCTAGAAAAATTCCCCATTCATAAAAATAACGAATCATGTCAGTAAGGGTACTGTCATCATTAAGAGGAGTACCAAAGGGAGAGTTGGGCCAATTTAATTCCAAGGCAGAAACAGGAAATTTAAAAAACAAAAGAGCGAACAAAAAAGATAAAAGAAGAAGAAAAAACTTTTTCATTAATTTCATTTTTTGATTATACTAAATTTATTCTAAAAATTGAATGTTATTAATGATTTCTTCTGTTTCTTGTTGAAATGCATCCCAATTTTTTTCAAAGGTGAAAAAAGTGACTAAATAGACTGCCTCTTTTCCTAAAAAAATTTTTTCTTTTGAATGGAGTGAAGGCTTTCCCATCTTCTCATATTTTATTTCCAAAGTAGCAGTATCTTCTTTGATCACTGAATGTAGAATTTCCATCTTTCCTCCTTTTGACTCTGTTTCCCTTTTCATATTTTCAATAAACTCTTTTAGATTCATTCCATCTTTTGAGTTTATTTTACGTACTACTAAAAATCCTTGAGCTCCTTTTTCAAAAATAAATTTCTGAGCGAAGAATAAAGTTTCCCCCTTTTCTTCACTTGCTAGTATTCCAAAAAACTCTTTCTTCATTTCTATCCAATCACCTTTATACTTCATTTTTAATTTCCCATCAGGAGAAATCCATTCTTTATAACCTTCTTTTTTGGGGAAAATTTCGGGTTTGGGGATTTCAAACTTTGGAGGTTTGAATTCTGAGATAGATTTTTTCCAGTTTTTAAAATGCCAAAAACTGAATCCGCTCAAAAAGAAAATCATTAAAATAACAATTATGAAATCTCTTTTGGAGAGTTTCTTTTCTTTTTCTCTCTTTTCCACAATTGAGAAAAACTTATCCTTTCATCAATAATCTCACTAAACCTGGGATTCCTCTTGCTACCAATCCTATGATTATTCCGACAATAGCATAAAGAATGTAATTTTTTCCCTTATCTAATTGAGCAGGATTGCCTCCTGAAGTTGCGATTAACCATCCTCCAAAAGCCCCAATTAGAATTGAAACTGTTACCAAAGCAGTCATTACCCAAGTAGCAATGGTGTAAATACTGTTAAAAAGACAACAAACCCCCCAAGCTTCAGTTTCTGCATTAATTGGGTTTCCGTAACAATCGTCCCCCAAAGTTCCGGGAGGACCAACCACAGCATTATTAGTGCATGCTCCATCAATATCAGTAAAATCTCTCTTTAAAATACAACATTCAGGAATTTTTTCTATGGCTCTAGTAAAGAATGCAAGTTGCAGTCCTAGAAAAATCAGCAAGAATAAAACTATTTTTCTCATTAACTTTCAAAATTTTTCTTTATGACCTTTCAATTAAAAATATATCAAAAAATTTTAAAATTTCAACTTTAAAAAGGGGAGGGTAAAACCCTCCCTACTTTTTTCTTTTTTTTACTTTATTAACAATCTCACTAGTGCTGGCAATCCTCTTGCTATTGCTCCGATAATTATTCCGATAATAGCGTACAAAATCCAGTTTCTTCCTTTTTCAACTTTTGCAGGATCACCTCCTGAAGTTGCAATCTGCCAACCTCCGTAGACACCGATCAAGACAGATACAGTTACTAAAATAGCCATCACCCAAGTTGAAGCAGTATAAATAGTGTTGAATAAACAGCAAGCTCCCCAGTTTTCAGTGACTACGTCGACAGTATGTGGGCAATAACAAGGATCGCCGTCTGGATCACAAGCAGCAGGTCCTACCCATTTACCAGCAGTGCAATTATCGTCAATATCCTTAAAGTCTCTCTTTAGTTTACAACATTCAGGAGCTTTTTCTTGGGCTAAAGCAACTCCTGCTAAAGCTAAAAATCCAACGATCGTCAAAATTGCTATTGCTTTTCTCATAGAATTTAGTTTTTAAATTTTTTTCGACCTTTTTAACCTTAATTATTGACCTTTATTTCCCTGCTAATACCATTTTTATTAAACCAATTAATCCTCTTGCAAACAAGACGACAATCAAGGCAATTGCAGCATAGAAAATTGCTTTTTTTCCTTTGTCAACTTGTTGGGGATTTCCAGCTGAAGTCATAATGTAGAAGGCTCCAACTAATGCTATTAAAGGTGCCAAAATAATAACAAACCAGGTGATAAAATCTATAATGTTTTCAATTAACTCTTCTACAGAAGTGGCGTTCAAAGGATTGGGAATTTCTATAAATTGAGCAGAGGAAAAGAAAAACGGAAATATCGCAAAAAATAGAGAGAGCAGAATTATTAAATTTTTTTTCATCTTCTTAATTTAAAGAAATAAATTTTTTTGTCAAGCAAATCCAATCTTTTATTGACAAACTTTCGGCTCTTCTTTCTTCTTCAATATTACAAGACTCCAGCCAGAATCTTACCTTTTCTTTTTTTAATTTTAATCCTTTTTCAAAGTTTTTCAAAATCTTTTTTCTTGGATGCAAAAAACCTGCCTTCACGATTTTGAAAAATAAATCTTTCTCTCTCAAAAGAGGCTTTTGAGGTAAAATTTTAATTATTGCTGAATCCACTTTTGGTTTTGGGAAAAAACAATTTTTTGAGACATAATGGACAATTTTTGGTTTTGCGAAAAACTGAACTGAAATTGCCAAAAGGTTCATTTTCGGAGGTTGAGCTATGATTCTCTGAGCTACTTCTTTTTGAACCATTAAAACGATCAATTTTGGTTTTTTTTCAAGTTCAAAAATTTTTCTTAACAATCTTGAAGTTAAATAATAAGGAATGTTGGCTACGATTTTATAATCTCTTAACTTTTCTGAAAGAGGTTTTAAAAGTTCTCTAATATCGCCTTCTATTATTTCAACATTATCAAATTCTTTTAATTCTTTTTTCAAAATCTCTATCATTCTTTTGTCTTTTTCTATTGCAAAAACTTTCTTTGCCCTCTTTGCTAATTTTTTTGTTAGATTTCCGATTCCAGCTCCAATTTCTAAAATTTCATCTTCTTTTTTAATTTCAGCAGTCTTTACAATCTTTCTAAGGATATTCTCATCAACTAAAAAGTTTTGCCCCAATCTCTTGGAGGGAAAAATTTTATATTCCTTAAACTTTTTCTTTATTGACATTCTTTTTTGGTTTACTAAAATTTTAAGTAATGAGTAGTAAAAAGAAAGTTTTTCTTTGTGTTTTTCTTTCTTTTTTAATTATTATTTCTGGAAGTAAAAATTCAAAAAAAGAAATTGCTTCAGAAACTTCAGATTTTCTTTTTTTGGAGCCAAAACCTTTTTTTCAAAAAAATTCTTCTTCCTTTGTTCTCCAGAATTTATTTTTAAAATCTGAAATTGCTCCAGTACAAATTTTTTCGAAATCTCTCGCTACTTTACAAGAAAGCAGAAGAGAAATCTTAGAGTATGAAGTAGAAAAGGGAGACACAATTTCTTCAATTGCTCAAAAATTCTCTCTTAAAAAAGAAACTATAATTTGGACAAACAATCTTTCTGAAAATTCAAAATTGAAAGTTGGACAGAAGCTAATAATTTTGCCTGTTGATGGAGTTTTGCATCAGGTAAAAAAAGGAGAAACTTTGTCTGAAATTGCAAAAAGGTATAAAGCTAACATAAAAGATATTGTTTATTTTAATGAAATTCCAGAAGAAAAAATTTATCCTGGTGATATCTTAGTTATTCCTGGAGGTGAGATGCCACCTTCTCAAACCTTTGTTCAAAAATTCAATCCAATTTCTACCTCCTTCTTTATTTGTCCTTTACCCCCTTGTCACATTACCCAAGGACTTCATTGGTACAATGCAGTTGATTTTTCAAATGGAAGGTGCGGAGAATATGTTTTGGCTGCAGCTTCTGGAAAGGTGATTTTCACCAGATACGGTTGGAACGGAGGAGCAGGAAACACAATTAAAATTTTACATCCAAACGGAGTGATCACCCAATACGGACATTTAAGAGAGATATTGGTAAAAGAAGGAGATGAAGTTTCTAAAGGAGAACTGATCGGAACTGTTGGGAATACTGGAAGAACAATAGGGCCCACGGGATGTCATTTGCATTTTGCGGTTTTGGGAGCTAAAAATCCTTTTGCTTCTTATTAAATTTGTTCAATTTTGTAACTCAGAGCCTCTGCTAAATGAGAAAGCAAAATCTTTTTCGATCCTTCCAAATCGGCAATTGTCCTCGCAACTTTGAGTACCCTGTGATATCCTCTCGGCGTTAGTTTTCCAGAATCTACAGCCTTTTTTAACAATTTTTCTCCCTGAGAATCAATTTGGCAATATTTTTTAATTTCTGGAATTTCCATTTGAGAATTTGTTTTTTCTTTTTTAAATCTTTCTTTTTGAATTTCTCTGGCCAAAATTACTCTTTTTCTTATTTTTTCACTCCTTTCTTCTCCTTCTTGAATTAATTTTTCATATTTTATTTGAGGAACCCAGACTAAAAGATCAATTCTGTCTACTAAAGGTCCTGACAATTTCCTTTGATATTTTTGAATTTGAGAAGGAGTACATTTGCAAATTTTCTCTGGATTTCCGTAATTTCCGCAGGGACAAGGATTTGAAGCGGCAATCAAAGTAAAAGAGGCAGGAAGAGTAATCGAATAGCGAGATCTTGAGATTGTAATTTTTCCTTCTTCAATTGGTTGTCTCAAAGATTCCAAAACATCTCTGTGAAATTCTGGAAATTCATCCAAAAACAAAATTCCTCTATGGGCTAACGAAATCTCTCCTGGTTTTGGAGGATTTCCTCCTCCAATTAAGGCTACCTCAGAACATGTGTGATGAGGAGATCTAAAAGGCCTCTGTTTTATAATCGGATTTTCTTGAGGCAAGAGCCCCGCTAAACTATAAATTTTTGTTACTTCTAAAGATTCTTCAAAAGACAATGGAGGTAAAATCGAAATTAAAGCTTTAGCTAACAAGCTCTTTCCAGTTCCAGGCGGGCCTATCATTAAAAGATTGTGAGCTCCTGCTGCAGCAATTTCTAAAGCTCTTTTTGCAATTTTTTGTCCTTTAATCCAAGAAAAATCAATTTCAAACCCCTTTGTTTTTATTCTTTCAAAATCAATTTTTTTACTTTCTACTTTCTTTTTTCCTTCAAGATAATCTATTGCCTCTTTCAAAGTTGAAACTCCAACTACTTTTATTCCTTCAATCAAGGAAGCCTCAATTTCATTTTCTTTTGGCAAAATTATTTCTGAAAAATTTTTTTCTTTTGCCAAAATTGAAAATAAAATTGCTCCTTTAATCTTTCTTATTTTTCCGTCCAAACCTAACTCTCCCAAGATTAATTTTCCTTTAGGATTAAATTTGATTTCTTTCTCAGCTAAAAGATAACCTAAAGCAATTGGCAAATCATAAATAGCCCCTTCTTTTTTCAAATCAGCAGGGGCTAAAGAAACGAGAACTCTTTTTGGTTTTTTATGAGGAGATTTAAATCCCGAAGATTCAATCGCTACTCCGATTCTTTCTTTGGATTCTTGAACAGCTCTATCTGGCAATCCTACAATTTCAAAACGTCTTAACCCATAAGATACCTCAACCTCAATCTCAACGATTTTAGCCTCTAATCCTAAAGCTCCTCCAGAAAAAACCTTTACAGGCATTATTTTCTACATTTTGTACAAAATCTTGCTGCAGGATTGGCTTTTAATCTCTCAATTTCAATTTCTTTTTTACATTTTTCACAAATTCCAAATTTTCCTTTTCTTATTTTTTCTAAAGCTAAATCAATTTCTTTTAATCTTTTTTCTAAATTAAATTCCAAAGACAATCTTGAACTATATTCTTCAACCTCATCAGCAGCTCTTTCCAAAGAAGTTTCACCATTAAATTTTGGAAATTGAGCTGTCCAATCTTTTCTTCCCTTTTCTTTTTTGGCAAATTTTTCTAATTCAGAGATAATCTTTTCTTTTTCTTCTTTTAAAGCTTTTTTAAAAAAATTTAAATTTTCTTTCTTTATCATTCTCTTTTTGGTATTTTTCCTTCAAGTTGAGCAATTTCTCTTTCTAATTTTTCTTCCTTTTCTACTAAGGATTTGTAAGAAATTTCTATTGCTTTCAATCTATTTTCTAACTGTTTTTGTTTGTCTTCTAGATTCCATCTCATTTTTTCAACTTCTTCTCTTTCATCTTCAACTGCCCATCTTTCCTTTTCAGCCTTCATTTTATCTTCTATTGTTTTAGCTAAAGCCTCTTCTTCCTCAATTGCTCTCAATTCTGCCTCAATTTCTTTTTCTCTTTTTTTAATCTTCTTTAATTCATCCTCTACTCTCAACCTCTCAGCTAAAATTTCTCCCTTTTCCATTTCCAGAGCTCTTTTCTCTCTTTTTGTTTCGATTAATTTTTCTTTTAAATTCAAATATCCTCTTTCAAGTTCAATGTTTTCTAAATTTCTTTGAATTAAACTTTTTTGATTTTGAACTTCAGCCTCTTCAGCTAAAATTTTTTGCAATTCCTGATCTACTTCTTTAATTTCTCTTTCAACTTTTAAAATCTCTTCTTCCAATTTCCATTTTTCTTTTTCTACATTCCTTCTTACTTTTTCTATTTCCCATCTCATTTTTTCATATTCTCTTTTCTTTTCTGGCATCTCTTCTCTTCTTTCCTTTTCTTCTATTTCTTTCTTTTTTTCTTCTATCTCTCTTTCTTTTTCTAAAATTGGAGCTAAAATTTCCTTTTCCATTTTTGCCTTCTCTTCCAAAAGTTCTTTTTTTCTTGTCTCAAAAGGTCTTTTTCTTTCTGCGATTCCATCTAATTTTGAATAAACTTCAGCTAATTGCTCTTTTAAACCAATTTCTTCATTAGCCAATTCAATCCTTCTTTTTTCAATCTTTCTTTTTTCCTCTTCCTCTTCTTCCTCTAAACTTTTTGGAGCTTCCATTTTTATCTTTTCTTTTAACTCTTCTTCTTTTTCTTCTGGAACTTCTTTTACTTCAGTTTCAACTGGTTTTTCTTCTACTGGTTTTTCTTCAGGTTTCTCTTGGGTTTTTGATTTTTCTTCTTTTGGTTGAGCTTTAGCTATTCTTTCCCTTTCTTTTTCTATAGCCTCTTCTTTTATCCTTTTCATTTCTTTTTTCATCGTCTTTATCTCCTCTCTTTTTAAAAATTCTAATTTTTCTTCTTCATTTGCCATGTTTTTTTCTTTTTGGGAAAACTAATCCCAAGTTTATTCTACCAATTTCGTCGATAGAAACAACCTTAACTGGAATTAAATCACCAACCTTTATTTTTTTACCTTTTTTTAGAAGAGGTTTCATTTTTGAAATATGTAATAATCCTTCTTGTCCCGGGACTAACTCAATCAAAACTCCAAATCCCAAAACCCTTTTTACTTTTCCCTGAAAAACTTCTCCCACTTTAATTTCTCTGGTAATATTTTTTATCCAAGCAATTGCTTTTTTTGCTGCCTCTTCTTTTTCAGCAGTAACAAAAATTTTTCCAGTTTCTTCAATATCAATCGAAACTCCACATTCTGAAATGATTTCATTAATAACTCTTCCTCCAGGGCCTATAACTTCTCTGATTTTTTCAGGATTAATTTGAATTGTTAAGATCTTGGGAGCAAAAGGCGAAAGTTTTTTTCTCGGAGTTGGCAAAACTTCTTTCATTTTCTTTAAAATAAAAAGTCTTGCCTTCTTTGCTTTTTCTAAACATTCTTTCATTATTTCTCTTGAAATCCCATCGATTTTCAAATCCATTTGGATAGCACAAATTCCTTTTTCAGTTCCCGCTACTTTAAAATCCATATTTCCAAAGAAATCTTCAGGTCCCTGAATGTCAGTCAAAATTTTGTAATTTCCCTTTTCATCAATCGCTAATCCTAAAGCAATTCCAGCTACAGGAGCTTTGATGGGAACTCCAGCATCCATCAAGGCTAGGGAAGAGGAGCAACAAGAGGCCATAGAAGTGGATCCATTGGAAGAGAGAATTTCAGTAACAATTCTGATTGTATAAGGGAAATCATCGAAAGAAGGAATCACAGGCAACAAAGCCCTTTCAACCAACATTCCATGACCAATTTCTCTTCTTCCAGGACCTCTTAAAGGTTTTATTTCTCCTGCGCAATAAGGAGGAAAATTATAATGATGCATAAAGCGTTTTTTCCCGGTAATTTCCATTCCTTCTAACAATTGAACATCTCCTGGAGCTCCCAAGGTCAAAATCGATAAACTTTTTGTTAAACCTCTTGAAAAGATTGCAGAACCGTGAGTTCTTGGCAAAACAGAAACCTCACAAAAGATTTCCCTGATTTCATCTGGTTTTCTTCCATCAGGTCTTAAATTTTTTTCTAAAATGTTTTTTTGTAAAATTCTTTTATATTCTTTTCTTAAAATTGCAAACCCCTCTCCAATTTTTTCTGGAAATTTCTCTTTTAAAAATTCTTCAACCCTTTCGTTTAATTTTTTTAAAAACTCAGTTCTTTCTATTTTTTCTTTAGGTTCTAGGGCTTCTTTAATATCTTTCCCAAATCTTTTTTTAATTTCTTTTTCAAGTTCCAAATTTCTCTCTTTTTTAATTTCAATTTTTTGTTTTCCAACAGCTTTTTGGATTTCTTTTTGAAATGAAATTAATTTTTTAAAATAAGGTTTCGCAAAATCAAAAGCTTTCATCACTTCATCTTCTTTCACTTCAGAGCATCCTGCTTCTATCATGTTGATTAAAATTTTTCCATTCTTTTCAATTGCAGAAATTACCAAATCCATTTCAGATTCCTCTCTTTGTTTGTAAGTTGGATTTAAGATAAAATTTTCTCCTATTTTTCCAATTCTTAAAGCAACTACTGGTCCCTTCCAGGGAATTTGAGAAATTAAGAGAGAAATTGAACTCGCTAAGAGTCCTATAATGTCAGGATCGTTTTCTCCATCCCAACTTAAAATAGTATTAATAATCTGAACTTCATTTTTAAAATCTTCAGGAAACAAAGGCCTTAAAGCTCTATCAATCATTCTGGCATTACAAATTGCTTCATCTGAGGGCCTGGTTTCTCTTTTGATGTATCTTGGTCCCTTTATCTTTCCTGCTGCATAATATCTTTCTTCATATTCCACAATTAAAGGAAAATAATTTAAATCTTTTCTTTCCTCTCCCATAACCGCTGTGCTTAGAACCATTGAATCTCCATATCTCAAAAAACAAGCTCCATCTGCTTGTTTAACAAAATCTGAAATTTCACAAATTAATTTTCTTTTTCCCAATTCAATTTCAAATTTCTTTTTCATCTTTTTAATAAATATTTTTCTGGCCTTTTTTCCAAATCTATAAATTCGTCAGCCATTTCTTTTAATTTTGAAGAAGTCGTTCTTCCAAAAGCTAAAACCTCAACTCTTTTCCCCTGATTTTTCAAATACTCAACCAACTGCAAAAAATCTCCATCCCCTGAAGCTAAAACAATGACATCGACAGAGGGTGAAATTCTGATAGCATCGACTGCAATTCCAACATCCCAATCAGCTTTTTTTAATCCCCCGTAATATTCTTGAAGTTCTTTTTCTCTGGTTTCAATTCCCAAAGATTTTAAAGCTTCCAAAAAAGGTCTTTCCTCTCCGGTTTTCGTCCTTACAACATAGGCCAAAGCCCTTACCAATTTTCTTCCAGAAATTGCAGTCTTTAAAAGTTCTCCAAAATTTACTCTTGCTTTATAAAGATTTTTTGCAGAATGATAGAGATTGTTTGTATCAATGAAAATTGCCACCCTCTGATCTGGCGGCTTCTTAAACTTAGTTTTTACTTTCACTCTAACCATTTATTTTTTGAGTCCTAATTTTTTTACAATTGCCTTGTATCTTCTTTTATCTTCTTTCTCCAAATTCCTCAAAAGCTTTCTCCTTTTCGCTACCATTTTCAAAAGACCTCTTTTTGAATGAACATCTTTTTTATGCTCTTTTAAATGCAACAAAAGCCTTCTAATCTGTTCTGTTAAAAGGGCAATTTGGACTTCAGGAGAACCTGTATCTTTATTGTGAAGTTTATATTTTTTGATGATTTCTTCTTTTTCCTCTTTTGTTAAAGCCATAATTTAATTTTATCTCAAAAATAAAAAAACCGCAAAATTCCCGCATTTTTATACTTTAGAGTTTAAAGTTTATTGTCTAAAGTTTCCCTGTGCCCCCGGCAGGATTTGAACCTGCGACCTTGCGCTTAAGAGGCGCCTGCTCTTCCAACTGAGCTACGGGGGCGAATTAACAAGGAATTTGATACCAATTCTGAAGAGGATTACCTCCTCCAGTTAGAAAACCAATAATGGTATCAACGATCAACCATCCTGCTAAAGCAATAATTAATCCTAATATTACTGTAGTTATTACTTTTTTTCCTCGGTTTACTTTTGCAGGATCTCCCCCGGCTGTTAAAAGGATTAAAGCACCAATTACAGTCATTAAGATCGCTAAAGGGAAAAGAATATTTACTAAAGCAAAATCTATTACTCGCTTTAGAAGTACAGAAAGATGACAAAGATTACAGGGATCTGTTTCATCAATTCCTGTATTCGGATCATCTACTTTTCTTCCACAGGGAACCAAACCTCCTGAGAAGCATTGATGGGTTATTGTATCAAGCGCATCGTTACAATCATAACATCCGATCATTCCTGGCGGTGGATTATTCGGATCGCAGGGGCATTCTAAAGTCATATAACCATCTCCATCTCCATCCCAAGCAGCCATCATTACCGCAGTATAAATTGCATCAGCCATATCTTCAGCAGTTCCTCCCCAAGTAAATTTTTGATCGTTTGCTTTGGTTCCATTTACTAATCGATTCATACAATTAGTACAACAAGCCCAACTACTATCTCCTTCCAATGGAAAAATATATATTTCATTAGCATCAGCTGCATTTATTGCATTTGTTATAGATGTACCGTCATTCCCAGCAGTACAATCACTACATGAAATCCCTCCGCAATAAGGCCCTTCATCACTAATTGGCATGATTATTTTGATTGGAGCTGTCCAAAGATGATTATTTGCAGCCCATGAAATAGCAGGACCCCAGTGTTCATTATCTCCAGAGTCATTTCCTCCGCAGACATCATAAGTAATATAATCAGTCTCACATGGTTTTGTACTGACCAAATTATTAGAGTTTGAAAGAGCATATACTTTATATGTAAGGTTCACGTTTTGATTCTTTAATTCTTGAACCACAGTATCAATTATGCTACACAAAGTCGTCCTTTCTGTATTCATCGATCCAGATGTATCTACTATAAAAACTATTTCAGCATCAATTGTGCATTTATCTGCTTTAATTTTGGTAAAAGGAAGAATTAAAAGAATCGAAACTAAACTGAATAAAATTAAAATTTTTTTATTCATATTTCAAAAATAACCTTTCTTTGATTATTTTGGAATGTTGCAGTTTTTAATAAAAATGTTTGAGGAACTTCAAATATTAAAAACAACTCTATTTTTTCATTCGGTCCTAATGTTTTTTCTCTTTCAATTTTAACTCCTTTTTTATCAAAAATAATTGGAACAGATACACTTTCTTTTTCGCTCCCGATACTCCAATTGTTGAGAAAACCTATTTTATTTTCTTTTTGGGACAAATTCTCATATTCAACCTTTAAAAAAATAAATTTTCTCTCAGGTTCAAGAATTTCAAGATTTATATTTTGAGGCAACCCTCCATTAAAAGAGACAACCTTAATGGAAGTTGAATCATTTAATTTTACTTTTTCTCCAATTTTTGCTTGAATTACTAAATCTTCAGAGTTAACTTTGATAATTTTCCAATCTTTATCTACTCTTTGAAGAGTTATTTCAAAATTTATTTTTTCTGGCAATAGAAATCCAAAGAACAAATCTCCCTTTCTTCTATTCGTAATTTCTTCAATTTTAATGTTTGTTTCGTTGGCATTTTCTTTTTTTTCTAATACTTTAAATTCAGGTGGAGTCCCTTCCTTACTTTTTGGTATCCAAATATATTTTGAAATAGCAGAAAGATAACTTTCTTTTAAAATTTCAACCTTTGAAAGATCAGGGAAGAGGTATTGTCTTTCTTCATTTTTCCTCCCCTCTTGAAAAGCCAAAAGAAATTTTATAGCAACTCCTTCTGGAGAAGAAGGAATAATTCCTTCTGGAAGACTAGTTTCTATTTCTTTAGGTGTGGGTGGTTTGAATATAAAAAATTTAAAAACAACAAAAAGAATACTTAATAGAATAATTGCTCCAACTCCTATTATTAGCCATCTTTTTGTTGTAGGATCAAGTTTACTTTCCATAATGTTTTTGCCCCCGGAAGGATTCGAACCTTCAACTCAGGGTCCGAAGCCCTGAATGATATCCAGTTTCACCACGGGGGCGCGCGTCCATCACGGCTCGCATGATAACTCGTTCGCTAATGCGAGACGAGAAAACTTCCGCTCGCCGTGAGTCCGCTTTCTCCAGCCGATGCATGTATCGGCTGGAGGCTTTATTAGAGAATTTTAATAAAAAAATTGGAAGGGGGCAAATTTTGAGTTAAAATGAAGCTGATGGAAATACCAAAAGAGGTTAAAAATGTGATTGAAAAATTAAAAAAGGCAGGATTTGAAGCCTATGTTGTTGGAGGATGCGTCAGAGATTTTTTGAGAGGAGAAAAACCTAAAGATTGGGATATTACGACAAACGCAAAGCCAACTGAAATTAGAAAACTTTTTCCAAAGAGTTTTTACGAAAATAGATTTTTCACCGTTACTGTTTTGACAGAAAGCAAAGATCCCACCTTAAGAGAAATTGAAATTACTACTTTCAGAAAAGAGGCTAAATACACAGATAAAAGACATCCTGATTTCATTGAATTTGCCAAAACTTTAGAGGAAGATTTAAAAAGAAGAGATTTTACAGTTAATGCGA
>CAYUTJ010000009.1:0-21798 GCA_964447735.1 uncultured Candidatus Saccharibacteria bacterium
CAAGCCAATCTTTCAAATCTTCTTCTGTAAAAGCATCGTTCAAAGAAAGCATTGGCGTAGGATGTCTCACTTTTTCAAACTTTTCTAAGGGCTTTCCTCCAACTCTCTGGGTTGGAGAATCAGGAGTGATAAATTCTGGGAATTTTTGTTCTAAATCAAAAAGTTCTTTTTTTAGAGAATCTTCGACTTCAATTGGAACTAATTCTTTATCTAAAACATGCCTTGAAAATCTATACTTTTCGATCAACTTTCTCAATTTCTCGATTCTTTTTTTTGCCTCTTTCTTTGTCATATTTTTATTTTAAAAAATCTCAGTAGGCTGCCTCTACATTTCTAAAAATATCTTTGAATTTACCCTGAGATTTAATGCAATAATATTGAGTCCCTGTAGCACAATTTAAAGAAGAAGAAGCATAAATAAAAACAGTATAAGAAGCATTATTAACTAAACCTGAAGTAGAAGTCCCAAAAGACCATCCTTCTTGATAAAGTCCATACAAAGCTCTTTCAACTCCAGAATCAGCAGCGCAAAGAGCATTAACTGAATAGCCAGTTTCTCTGATCATTTTTATTTGAGTAAAAACTATTAAACTCAAACCAATTCCAATAGCAAAAAGCAAACCCAATATCAGAATGGTCAAATAAAGTGTGATTCCTTTTTTTTGTTTTTTTCTATTCTGTAACATCTAAATCTCTTTGGGAAACTGTTGTCTGAAATCTAATTTTCTTTCCACCTTTTGTTTCAGCTTCAATAAAAATTGTTACTCGAGGTTGTAATCCATCTCCTTGAGGGGCACCTGTGATATTGAATTTTAAAGAAGTAATTTTCATTGAACTTGTAGAAGTTAAAGGAAAAGTTGAAGTTCCTTTAATTTCTTCCCAGATTGCATTATCTGAGAGATAAAATTTTTGGCATTCGTTTCTTGAATTTCGAAATAAAATTTCTTGTGTTGAACCCTGACAAAAATTCACTTTATTCCCAGAACAGCAATCTTGAGTAACTCCTCCAATTGTAACATCATCTTTTTTTGCCATCCTGATTGCTCTTCCCATATATTCTAGGGCATAGTTAATCTCGCTTAAAACTTCTTGAGTCTCCAAAACTTTTCTTTGAGTGCGAATTCCTCCCAAATAAACCCCAATTACAGAGCTTGAAACTAAAGAAATCAATCCAATGACAACTAACAGTTCTATTAATGTAAATGATTTTTTCATTTTATTTTCGCCAATTATAAAGCTCTCCGGTCACCGAATACTGATGAACCTTTCCTCTCTCTTGCCAAAAAACCGTTAC
The DNA here is from genome assembly GCA_964447735.1 of uncultured Candidatus Saccharibacteria bacterium. Lineage (GTDB taxonomy): Bacteria > Patescibacteriota > Minisyncoccia > Minisyncoccales > GBS-2 > CAYSYN01. The sequence goes on from CAYUTJ010000009.1 coordinate 1,295, forward strand.
CCTAATTTTCATTTTATCTCCTGATTTTGAAACAAAAATTTTTCTAGTAAATGGAGTATCGTTTCCAGAAGAACAATTGTATAAATCATTCCCGTCAAATTTTAAAGGGGCGCATGAAGAAAGGGAAGTATCTGGAATTTCTGAACTTTTATAATCCAATTTTGTGGTTGTAGCGCCATCTAAGTTTATGTTGCTGTCCCAATCTTTTCCATTTAACCAACTCTCATCTCTGATATTCCTTACAATTTCAATTCCTTCTTGAGCTAAATAAGCTGCAATTAATTTATTTTCAGAAAAAAGTACTGAGGCAATTTGAGAGGAAATCAAAAAAGAAATTCCCAAAATTCCAATTGTCAAAATCGAAATTGCTACTATTGTTTCAATTAAAGAAAAAGATTTTTTCATTTTATTCAACTGAAATTAAACCTGATTTGTAGATTTTGATAATTTTTGTTCCAGCATCATTCTGAAGTATAATTTGAGCCTCTGAATTTGAAGAGTTTTGTTCGATTATTGTCGAAGGATAAGGAGGTTTAAAGACAATATCTAAAGTATTGGGTCCGGGTGAAAGCGAGGCAATTTGAACTTTTCTAGAACAGATGTCTTTTTCAATTTTACAAAAATCTTCGATCATTTTATCCCCCCCAGTATATCGATCGAAAGGGGGAGAGGTATCCGCAAAAAGGTAAATTTTACCGGCGCCTTTGTTAATGTAAAATCCATAAGCTCTGGGGAATTTTCCATTTATCTTTCTCATTGCCATTGCCATTTCTTGAGCTTTTCTAATTTCTGAAGCTAGAGCATGGGCTGATCTTGAAAGAGCTAAACTTTTCCCTCCGCTTTTAATAGCAGAAAAAGAAATTGAAGCTAAAATTCCAAAAATTAAAATTACTAATAAAAGTTCAACCAGAGTAAATCCTTTTTTCATTTTTTCATTCTAAAAGAAAAGAGTTATAAAAATCAATTAAAGACTGACCAAAGAATAAAGCAAAGAAGGTTCCTGAAACCAAAAAAGGAGCGAAGGGAATTTGAGATTTTAAACTTTTCTTTTTTAAAAGAATTAAAACCAAGCCTATTAAAGCTCCTGCGAAAATTGAAAAAAATAAAGCTACTAAGATCTTTGGCCATCCCAAGAAAATTCCCATAAAGATTGAAATCTCAAAATCTCCAAAACCCAACCATTTTTCTTTGGAAACTAAAACTAAAAATAAGAATAAAAGAGAAGGCAAGAGTGAAAAAAATAGATTTTGAAAACTTGAAAAATTAAAAATTCGATAAAGAATGGAAATTAAGATTGCAGAAATTAAAATTTGATCTGGAATAGAATAATACTTCAAGTCAAAAACAAAAATCAAAATCAAAAGAGAGAAAAATAAAAAATTGAAGATTGAAGATTGAAGATTGAAAAATGAGAAATTTTCAATTAAAGGAAAGAAAGAAAAAAAGGCTAAAATTCCAGTTAAAAATTCAATTGATGGATATTGAATTGGAATTTTCTTTTTGCAATATCTACATTTCCCCTTCAAAAAAATAAAACTTAAAATTGGAATTAAATCTTTCCAACTTAAAATATGTTTGCAATAAGGACAGAAAGACCTTCCTTTCAAAAAACTCTTTTTCTCTTTTAATCTATAAATTATGCAATTTAAAAAAGAACCAAAAATTGTTCCCAAAATGAAAAGCAAAATGGAAATTAAAAGTTTCATTTTTAAAAATCAGAAAGGACCAATTTCTTTCCACTTTACAATGGGAATTCTCAAGGTAAGAGTATTAGAATAAGTATCACCTCCATTATTTGTAGCTTTTGCCCTGTAATAAAATTCCAAGAATGAAGGGTTTTCATCGTAACATTCAGTCGAAGTACTAACGCAAATTACAGTAGGCGAAGAAAAGGAAGAATCAGAATCTCTTTCAATAGTATAAGTTACCGTTCCTCCTTTCTCAGTAGTAGCAGCTTCTGTCCAGAAAAGGTGGATTTTTCCGCCTGTCCATTCTCCAGAAAGCGTAAAATTTCCTGGTCTTGCAATTGGCACGTAAACCCCAATTACATTTGATTCTGTTGTTCCATTTTGATTTACAGCAACAACCTTATAATGATAAGTTTGATCATCTTTCACTTCTCTATCTTGACTAGAATCTGTCCAATAAACATCGGTTGGGGTGGCATAACCTGTTGTTGTCGCAATCATTTGATAGGTAGAGGCTCTCCAAATTTCATAATATTCTTCATTTCCAGCATCAGTCCAAAAAAGATAAACAGCTCTCAAATCACCAGTTGATTCTACACCCTTAAGCTCAAGAGAAGGTGGATTAGGAGGTACAGTATTGCAATCTAAAGTTAAAATTTCTGAACTAGTATTGGAAAAAATGGTATTTCCTTCACCAGAACCTACTGCTTCTACTTTATAAATATATCTTTCATTCCCAGAAACATCAGAATCATAAAATGAGAGAGTGTCAGGAGTTAAACCAGTTTTTATAAGTGAGAAATCAGCTTCTCCGAGAGTAAGATTCTTCCTCCAAATATTGTAGGAAAGGGTATTATTAGTAGAATCTGAGGGCCATTCAATAATATTTCTCGGAGAATAACCAAAACATGTAGAGCTAGCAGAAATTATGTCAAAAGGATTTCCACCATATGGAGGAGGATAACAAAAGCCAACGGTTGCTGAGGAAACATCTGAAACTGTACTCACTCCTTCTCCTACAGCTATTAGATAGTACTCATAGGTAATTCCAGTTTCAACATCTTCATCAATATAGAAATTTTGAGTAGTTTTTGCTAAAAACTCCCAGCTTTCCCCTTCTCTTCTTTTGTAAATGTCCCAGTATTTGGTATTTGCATCTGGAGACCATTCTAATTTTAATTGAGGAGCGCCAAGTTCGCATTGAAAAGTAATTGTTAAATCTGGTTTTGCTGGAAGGCAGGAAGGAACATCAATTGAAATTTCGTTTGAAGACGCACTTTCTGTGCCAGCTCCAAAGGCTTTAACATAATACTTGTATTTTTTTTCTCCTTCTAAAGGATTAATGAAAATATTAGAAGGAGCATCAGAAGGTCTTTTCCATTCTGGTCCCCTAATTATTGTTCCATCGTTACCTAAAGAGGAATCGTCAAAAGCAATTTCTCCTGTTGATTCATCGAAATGCCAAAGTAAAATTAAACCTGTTTCATCATTGAAAATTCCATTGTAATGATCTTTTACCTCATTAGCATCTAAAATCCGATTGTAAATTCTAACTTCATCTAAAAATCCCAAAAATGCTTGGTTTGAAGAAAAACATCCATTCAAGCAGTCTTGTTCTTGTCCTAAAATCAAAACTCCTCCAGGTGAAAGAGAAGCTCCTGGATTTAAAGTTCCAGAATAGGCTTCATTTCCATCTTTATAAAGTTTGACTTTCCCATCTGAACTTTGCCAAGTGACAACAACATGATGCCAGTTACCATCATTCACTCCTACTCCCGTCGTAACCTGAACTCCTTTTACAAAAATTGAAAATTTTCTGTAATCTAAAATCAAAAATTCATTAGCTTGACCACTAACAGCATAAGAAAGAGGAGTTCCTTCTTTTTGAGTATCTGAAGTTTTTATCCAGAATTCTACACTAATTTGATTTGATGGAATGTAAAAAGGAGATTTCAAAACGTATCCTCGCAATCCTCCAAATTCTAAAGAATTGTTAATTTTGCCCTCAACCCAATTGGGACCAGATATTATTCCATGGTTTTTATTCCCAGAACTATCAAAAACTTTAACTCCCTCTCCCTCATCAAAGTGCCAAACACCTCGAAGTTCAACTTCGTTTTTATAAATTCCTAAATAGTGTTCTTCAATTTCTTCCTTTGTCAAAGCTCTTCCATAAATTCTTACTTCATCGATAATTCCTGGCCAATATCTACTCCAAATATTCTTGTGTTTTCCGAAAATCAAAGGAAGGTTATAATTTCCGAAATTATATTTTTCAGGCAAAGAAGTAACACTGTCTAATTGACCATTAATGTAAAGGTAAAGTTTAAGATTGACATTATCTGCTACTCCTACCAGATGATACCATTGATTCAAAGTTACATCTTTTTCTCCTACACATTTCCAACTTTGAGTTGGGCTCCTAACACAAAATTGCAATTTATTGTCTCCAAAGATCCTATAGCCAGTGTAATCTTTATCCACTGCCCAAGCATCATTATCTGCAAGCGCTGTTTGCTTTGCCCAAATTTCAACTGTTAAACCAGAATCGAATTCATTCAAAGTTGAAGAATTTTCAACTCTTACATAATCATCCTCCCCATCAAATTCTAGAGCATAATCCCCTCTATCTGTGAAAGAAGGAATTCTTGTTGAGTAAACAGATGTGGAATTATCAGGATTTATTCTGTAAAGATTGTAAGAATAAGCCCGAGTACTGGTTGTCCAATTAAAGGTAGCGAAAGGAACATTGTTTTTACAATAAAGATCAATCAAACTAAGGGTCGGAGCTGGAGGAGGAGTACAAATTAAAGTAGTAATTGATTTTGGTTGAGAAAAGGAACTTTCACCTGCAGGCCCTGCTGATTTTACCCAATAAAAATAAGTTTTGTCCTCTGTTAAATTAGAATTATCTTTCCATTCTCTTTTTATAAATTCTTCATCTGCTTGAGTAATCGTTTTTATTAATTGAGCAGATGAAGTATCATTAGTTGTGTTTCTATAGATTCTGTATTCTGTTGTATTGTAAATTGGATTTCCAGGACCAATGTATTTATCAGAAATTATTGCTGAATCAATGTCGAATGTTCTTTTTCCAGGAGGTTCATTTTTATAAATTTTAGCCTCAACCCTATGAATTTTAGTATCTTCACTAGCGTCCACTTCATAAAGAGCAGCTTTCAATTCTCCATTAACCCAAAGTCTGGCTTGGCCAAAAGTAGTGCCAACTTTTGCATAAAGTTCAATGCTGTACCAAGTATCAGTTTGAGGCACAAAAGGTTCTGAATCTGTAGCCTCTCCTTTAAAATACAATCTCCAATAATAATTACCACTCTCGTCTTTCCAGAGTTTAGCGTGTACTAAATTCCAAGTTTCAGGAGAACTCATCTGACTAAATTCAAATCCATGATTAGATCCAGTATAAAAAGGTAAAGAATCGAACTTATAATAAACTCTAAAGTAAAGAGAGGTCATATCTGTTGGAAGATAATAATAACTGGCGGCAAAACCGCTATAATTTATATCGTCTGTCACAAATCTCGCATGATATTTTCCTTGTTGAGGATCTGTAGAAGTCACAAAGAAATTTCCATATGAAGAATAAGTGGAGTACCAATTAGAGAAATCTCCCCCTTCATAACCATCGTTAAAAATTTGTCTCGCTTTAATATCAGGATCTGACCAAAAGATTACGTTGAAAGGATTTTGATTTTCACAATCTGTGGTTAAAAACTCTATTGAAGGAGTAGAAGGAACACAAAAACTGGTAGTAATTGTTGCTGAGTTTGAAAAATCACTTTCTCCTCCTGGGCCGAAAGCCTTTACCCTATATATATAAGTAGTGTTAGTCCTTACTTCTGTATCATAGTAAGTATAAATGGGACTATCTGTGTCACCAATTAGATCTGAAATAAAGCCATCACTACGATAAATTCTGTAATACTCAGCATCTTCAGAATCCTCAAAGGTAAGTTTCACTCTGGGATCTGGTCCATTGCATTCAAAAGTTGCTATTAAGTTTTGAGGTACAGTTGGCGGATTGCAACTTGGAGTAACAATTGATAAATGATCAGATTCTGTAGCTCCCCCAGGACCTACAGCTTTTACCCAAAAAGTATAAGTAGCGTTAGGTTCGAGATTGTAATTAATAAACACTCTTTCTGAAGGATCTGTACTCTGACTTGTAGTCCCTACTAATCCCATATCTTGACGATAAATTTCATAATAGATGGCATCAAAGGAAAAAGACCATCTCAGAGAAACTGCTGGGGAGCCTGTATCGCAGAAATCAGTTAAAATTAAACCGGGTTTGGTCGGAGGGCAAGAAGGAATGGTTCGATTTGTTGTCGTATTTGACCAAGTATTTCCTCCATCGTTAACAGCTTTTACTCTCCAGTAATATTGAAAATTAGGTTGCAATCCGTTTTTGACCCATTGAGGGTCATCATCGTCTATATCAAAACTTGAACCTAATCTTCCGTTTACTCCATAATTTGAACTATCTGAAACAACTTGGCCTGAACCTTCGTCAAAATGCCAAAGAGAAATTAAATTGGATTCGTTGTTATAAATTCCCTGATAATGCTCTTGAACTTCAGTATCACTTAAAACTCGATTATAAAGTCTCACTTCATCTATCGCTCCTTGAAATCTTTTCACATATCCTCTGCCTATTCTTAAATTGTAAGAGCTTCTCACTGGATCTTTATCTTGAGACCAATTAGCAGATTTTATTAAATTTCCATTCTTGTAAATTTTCACTGTTCTTGAAGACATATCCCTTGTAATTACTATGTGAGTCCATTTATTATTTGAGAAAACATTCCAAGCAGAAAATCCAAAATAAGGCCCGCACATTCCTCCACAAGAGCCATGATAATAAGATAAATCTCCCCAAGTTCCTAACACTAAACAAAATTCTCCTCCATAAGCTTTGCAAATTATGTTTTGCCTATCATCATATATGTATGGCAAATTTGTAGGTTTTGCCCAAAATTCTATAGTTAAATCTCCAGTTAAGGGTATTTCGGGGTTTCCCATATCAACATAATCTGTACCATCAAAATCAAGTGCATAACCTAAACCAGAATCAATAGAGGAAGTTGAATAAATTTTGCCAAAAATAGCAGAGTTTTCACCATAACGATAAAGCTGATAATAAAGAGAATGATCGCTTTCTGTCCAATTTAACTGAGCTTTAGGATAAAAACCTTGGCAATAAATGTTAGGTTCTTGAAGAGTAAAAGGACCCGGTGGAAGGCAGTAAGAAGTGGTGATTGATTTATAATCTTTACTAGCCCTTGGGGGATTGCTTCCATAACCTATAGCTTCTACTTTGTATCGATATGTTTTTTCAGGTTCTACGTTTGTGTCTCTCCAAAAAGTATCAGAAAGATCGTATTCATAATGAATTGGTGTGGTGGTACTAAAATCTTCTCTGTAAATTTCGTAATGATGAGTAGTTTTTGAACCCGAGATTGTCCAAGAAAGATTTACTACAGGGTTTTGAGATACACAGTTTGAGAAAAGAAAAAGCCAAGGAGTAGAAGGCAGACAAGAAAGGGTAAGAATTGATTGAATTGAAGAAGAGGAAGAAGGAACACCAGGAGGACCTTTAGCTACAATTTGATAATAATAAGTGGTGGAGGTGGAAACGTTAGTATCTTTCCAAGTTCTTAAAGTAAATTCTGGAGAATCAGAAGAAAAAGTAATTAAAAAAGAAAGATTTTCTGGAGAAGTTCCTCTATAAACATCAAAACTAAATGTATTTGTAGTAGAAGACCAAGAAAGTAAGACAAAGGGGGAACCTGTTTCGCAATCTGTAGAAAGTTGCAAAACAGGAATCGAAGGTGGAGAACAATCAAGAGCTGTAACTGTTTGACTGTTTGAAATTGTGCTCGTTCCTATACCTACTGCTTCTATGTAGTAAGTATATTCGTATCCTCCCTCAACTCCGCTATCTTCAAATGATGTCTCATATTGATCGCTAATATCTGAACCGTTCCTAAAAACTGAATAATAATTAACATTGTTTGAAGATGTCCAAGAAAGAAAAATTCTAGAGTCACCATTTTCACAAAAAGTTTGAGGAGTATCCAATTGAGGAGGAGGTGAAGGAGGAACAATAGTAGTACAATCAATTGTCTGAGTTACTTCGTTTGAAGAAAGATTGATCCCTGAATCAACTGCAATTACTTTATAGGTAAAAGTACATTTTTTTTCGGGACAAATATCTTCGTTTAATCCATCAATAAAAGAAGTATTTGTAATTCCCAATCTTTGTTTAATAAACTCTTTTTCTCTGTAGATGTTGTATTTTGTAGCTCCTAAAGTAGCTGTCCAAGAAAGCCTAAAACTAAATTCTTGACAATTACTTTCAACTTTTAAGAAAGGAGGGCAAGAAGTAGCCTCTACTTGTTTTATTTGAGAATCTTTTTGATCTCCTTCCCAAATAGCCTTTACATAATAAGAAATTGTTCCTTCTTGCCAATAAGAATCAGAAAGGGTCTCTACTAGATTATCTTCAAAGGCAGTAGAGGTGGTTTCTGATAATAAAGAAAAGTCTGCCTCTGTCTGAGATTTACGATAAATCTGGTATTTCTGAACACCGAGTAAATTGTTCCAAGAAAGTAAAACTTTAGGGCCACCTGGAGAACCTAGATTGCATTCTTGAGAAAGACTCAAATCCGGAGGACAGGATGGGGCTTCAACTGAAACTTCATCGCTAGTAGTTGAATTTCCATCTGTCCATATTGCTTTAATAAAATAGTAATAAGTCTTCGTTCCCTCAATGTTGGGTCCGTCTATAAATTCAGTCTGAGTAGTTTGAGCAATTCTCTCTCCATCGCGATAAATTTCATAAGTTAAAAGATTTCCAGAAACGGCAGTCCATTCTAATCTTATGTGAGGACCCTGAGAATCGCAAAAAGAAGTAGGAGGAGAAAGAACAGGAGGACAATAAGGAGCTGAGGATGTTTCTTCGTTGGAATAAAAGGTATCTACTCCTCTAACTGCTTTTATTTTATAAACATAATTTTTATCACTTTGAATTGTTGTATCTTTGAAAAAAAGTTGTTGTGTTGATCCTATTTCTTCAAAATTGCCAGTTTCTCCTTCAATCTTGCGCAAGATATAATAAGTTGGATTGCTAGAAATACTCGAACTCCAATTCAAATTCACAAAAGCTGAAGCTCCTTGGCATCCTGAGGAGGGAGAATTTAAAATGAGAGATTCTTGAGCAAATACAGAGGAAACGAAAAGAAAATTTAAAATGAAAACTAAAAAAATATATTTTCTCATTTTGGTAAAACTCTTACTTTAAAAACTTCAAATTCTTTTTTTGAGGAAATATCTTGATTTGAAATCACTTCAATTAAATCTCCAATTTTAATATCTGTTAAAGAAATCTTTTCTTCTTTTGGAATTTTCTTTCCAGTTTCTGATTGAGCAACGAAAGTAAGTTTTGAAAACTTTGTAGTTGGTAAAATTAAGGCTTTTCTAATTTCTTTCTTTCTGATAACTTCTCCTTTTTCATTCAACATAGGGATAGTAGCTTCGAAGGTAATTGAGTTTTTGTCATAATTTTTGACTCTTCCTGTAAGATTATAAAAGGCTTTAGGAAGTGTAATTTTAGTTTTCTGTTGAGTTTCGGTTTTGGGAATTTCAACTGATTGGAAAGGTTTTTTTTGAGAAGAATAAAAATAATAAATAATGCCCAAAAGAACAATTAAAAGAGAGAAAATGATAAGGAGTAAAAGAATTTTTCTCATTTTTGAAGTTCTTACTCAACCTTTTCTATTTATATTCTAGAGAATTTTAAAGAAAATTAAAACTGGCGGAAAAACCGCCAGTATTTGTATGGCTTTCTAAATAAAAATATAAAAATGTTTCACTAATCTCTCGATTTTTTATTAATCGCAGGTAGAATCAGCAGCTGTACATTGGTCATCCCCAACCATCCCAGCAGAACTTATACATATAAATTTTGGAGAAGCCGGTGAACCTGTAGCTAATCTCGCTGAAACACAATAATCATCTCCACTCGCATAACACTCGGGTACCCCCTGTCCGGCATTTTGGGTATTAATATCTGTTGCTATTGAGTCTAATTGAGTACCATAATCAGAATCACCACTATTTAGAGCATTACCGCTACAAAGATTGGAATAATTACCATCTCTATCATAAATCATCTCAGCTATACTTCTTGTTTGTTCGATATCAGCTCGAATTCTTGCATCTCTAGCTCTTGCTCTTGCTCCTCTCAAAGATACTAAAACAATACCAGTTAAAATTCCAATGATTGCAATGACAACTAACAACTCAATTAATGTAAATGCTCTTTTTTTCATTTTTTAAAAAGAATTTTTGCGACCTTTACTTTAATAATTTAATTTTAATAAGCAGAAATTAACCTGTAAAGTGGAACGATGACTGAAGCTACTAAAAATCCAACTAAAGCAGCAATTGAAATTATCAAAAGAGGTTCTAAAATTCTCAAAAAGTTTTCTAATCTTCTCTCTGTTTCATTTTGCTGGAAATTAACCAAATTTGTCAATACCATTTCCAAAGTCCCAGATTTTTCTCCAGTAGCTATCATTTGAATAAAGAAAGGAGGAAATAAGTCAGGATACAAATGCAAGAGAAAGGAAAGTTGCATCCCTTCTTTAACTTTTTCTTTAATTTCTGTTAAAGCTTCTTTGTAGACCGAATTCCCAACAAGGTTAGCAACAGTATCTAAGGCCACCGTTAAGTGAATTCCTCCAGAAATTAAAGTCTGAAGAGCCTGAGCTATTTGAGTTAAATAAATTTCCTTCAAAAATGAACCTAAAACTGGCATTCTTAGTAAAAACCTATCAAAGGCTTTTTTCCCCTTTTTTTGGCTCAAAAACCAAAAAAACATTGCAAAGAGAAAAAGAGCCAAAAGTAAAATAAAAAGAAAGTTTTTGTGTAAAAAGGAAGTAAAAGATAAAATTATTCTCGTTGGCAAAGGCAATTCCAATTCAGTTTCTGAAAATAATTTTTGAAAATTTGGAAAGACAGCAAAAATCAAAAAGAGAAAAATCCCAAAAAATAAAATTAAAACTATTCCAGGATAACTCAAAGAACCAATTAACTTTTGTCTGAAAGCATAATTTCTTTCTAAATAGTCAGCTAATTGCTTTAAACAATGAGGCAATTTTCCAGCCATTTCTCCGCTTTTGACTAAATTGATAAAAAAGGGAGAAAAAATCTTTGGATATTTTGAAAGAGCGGAAGATAAAGGAGAACCTCCCTCAACCTCTTCTGCTATTTTGACAATCTTTTCTTTAAAATCTAAACTTCTCGTTTGAGCTGCTGCAGTCCAAAGAGCCTCTACTAAAGGAATTCCAGCATCAAAAAGAACAGCTAATTGTCTAGTAAAAAGGACTAAATCTTTTTGAGAAATTCTTTCTCTTATTTTTATCTGTCTTGCAAAAAGTGGGGGTCTTTCTTCTTCCAAATAAGTAACAAAAAAGCCTAACTTTTGAAGTAAATTTAAAGCTATCTCTTTTGTTGAAGCTTCAATAATTCCAGTTTTTAATTCTCCTTCTTTAGTTCTTGCTTGATATTTGAATTTCATCTAAGCAAAGTCTTTAATTCTACTGGATTTAGTGAAAACCTTAGGGCGTTTTCAGTTGTGATTTCTCCTCTTTTCACTAAATCTGCCAAATATCTGTTTAAAGTAATCATTCCCAATTTAGCTGAAGTTTCAATTACCAAAGGAATTTCATGAATTTTTCCTTCTCTAATTAAATTCGCAATTGCAGGAGTAACAATCATTACTTCGCAAGCTGGAATTAATCCTCCTTTTATTCTTGGAATTAATCTTTGAGAAACCACTCCCAAGAGAGAACCTGACAATTGAGCTCTAATTTGGGGTTGTTGTTCTGGGGGGAAAGAATCTACGATTCTGTGAATTGTTTGGGCTGCTGAATTAGTATGTAATGTTGAAAATACTAAATGCCCAGTTTCTGCAGCCGTAATTGCCATTGAAATTGATTCAGGATCTCTCATTTCCCCCACCATGATTACATCAGGGTCTTGTCTCAAAACTGATTTTAAGGCTTTTTTAAAAGAGAGAGTATCAAAACCTACTTCTCTTTGTTCAATAATTGATTTATCGGGAGTAAAGACATACTCTATTGGGTCTTCAATTGTGATGATATGTTCTGATCTTGTATGATTGATTTCATCAATTAGAGAAGCTAAAGTCGTCGATTTTCCTTGAGAAGAAGCACCGGTAATCAAAACAAACCCTTGAGCAGCTTTTGTAAAATAATGTAAAATCGGAGGTAAATTTAGTTCTTCAATTGTCAAAATTTTTGGGGGAATCAACCTTAAAGCAGCAGATATTCTTCCTCTTTGGAAAAAAACGTTAACCCTAAATCTCGCTCTTTCTTTGTATTCATATGAGAAATCAATTTCTTTTTCTTTGAAAAATCTATCCCTTTGTTCAGGATTCATCATTGAAAGCGCTAAATTTTCACTATCTTGAGGGGTCAGTCTTCCCTCTTTAACTAAAGGAATCAATCTATCTGAAACTCTAATCATTGGATAGTAATTGGCAACGAAATGTAAATCTGAAGCTCTTTCTAAAATCGCAATTTCTAATAATTTTTTTAACCAACTTAAATAATCTTTCATTTTATTAGTTTTTTAATTTCTTCAACTACTTCTGAAGGGGTAAAATAAGCTTTAATTAAATATTTTTGAACGCCAAGGTCCAAAGCTCTCTGAATTTCTTCTTTTTGACTTAAATTTGAAAGAGCCAAAATTTTCAGGTTTTTAAACTTTTCGTTCCCTTTGATCTTCTCTAAAATTTCAAATCCTGAAAGTTCTGGTAACACTAAATCCAAAACTAAAAGGTCAAAATCTCCTTCTTCTAATTTTCTCAATCCCTTTTCTCCATCTTCTGCAACCACTACTTCAAAACCTTCTGAATTTAATCTAGTTTTATAAATGTCTGCTAAAAAAGGATCGTCTTCTACAAGTAGAATTTTCTTCATTTTATTCTCCAGTTTCTCTTAATACTTCTTCAATTGAAGTTTTACCTTCCAAGACCTTTAAAATGCCATCTTGCCTTATTGTAATCATCCCTTGTCTTTTTGAAACTTCTAAGATTTTGGTTTCAGAAGGTTCTTTCAAAACGATTTCTTCAAGTTCTTTTGTCATTTCTAAAATTTCAAAAATGCCAATTCTTCCCACAAAGCCCTTAAAATCACAATCTTTGCACCCTTTCGGTTCAAAGACATAAATTTTCTTTGGAATTTTAATTTTCGCTTTGATTTTCTCTGGTAGGCTTTCTAATTCTCTTAAAATTAAAGTTTCAATATTCTTTTTTGCTCTCACTTTTTTCCTGCATTTTGGGCACAAAACTCTTACTAACCTCTGAGCTATTATCAGATTTAAAGTAGCCGGAAGCAAAAAATTGGGAACTCCCAAGTCCAAAAGCCGAGGGATAGCCCCAATAGCATTATTAGTGTGCAAAGTAGATAAAACTAAGTGTCCGGTCAGAGCTGCGTGAGTTGCCAAAAACGCAGTTTCTGAATCCCTAATCTCTCCAACCATAATTATATCAGGATCTTGTCTTAAAATATGCCTCAATCCTTTAGCAAAGTCGTAGCCGATTTCAGGCCTAATTTGTGATTGATTTATTCCTTCGATTAGATACTCAACTGGATCTTCCAAAGTAACAATGTTAACCTCTTCTCTGTTTAGTTTTTGCAAAATTGCATATAAAGTAGTAGTCTTTCCAGAACCTGTAGGACCTGTGACTAAAATCATTCCATAAGGTCTTTTAATCCCCTTTTCTAAAACCTCAAAATTTCTTCCAGACAATCCAAGTTCTTCTATCTTTTTCAATCCCATTCTAGGATCTAAAATTCTCAAAACAATTTTTTCCCCTCTTGCCGTTGGAAAAGTGGAAACTCTAAAATCAATCTTTCTTCCTTCATGCATTTGAGAAAACCTTCCATCTTGAGGAATTCTGGTTTCGTCCAATCTTAAATTTGACATTACCTTTATTCTCCCGACTATTGCAGGATGAATTCTGATTGGAAAGCTTAAAGTAGAAAATAACTTCCCTAGGATTCTAAATCTTACTTTTGTTTTGTCTCCTACTGGTTCAATATGGATATCTGAAGCTCCACCTTCAATTCCATATCTTAGAATATTAGTAACTGCTTTGACGATGGGAGCCTCTTCAACGATCCTTTCAATCTCAACAGCAGAAGGTTTCCTTTCAATTTTTACTTCTTCTTCAATTTTTTCTAAAGCTTTTTCAATTTCTTTTGGAGTGATTCTATATTTTTCAACAATTTTTTTAAAATTAGACAAAGTAATCAAAAATATCTTTGTGTTTAAATTCATTCTTCTAGCTAAAAATTTTAAAGCTTCTCTAGCCTCAATATCCTCTGGCCAAACCATCCCCACTTCTAAATTTTTATCGTCTTTTTTTAGGGGTACCATTTTGTAATATTTTGCAGTTTCTTCTGGAATTAGAGATAAAATTTTGGTTGAAATTTCTTCAGAATCGATTCTCTTTAAAGGAATTCCTAAAATTTCAGATTTGATTGAAAAAATCTTTTCTTCCTCTATCAAACCTTTTTCTAAAAGCAATTCTTCTTCTCTTTTGCCTGAAGTTTTGGCTTCAATTTCTAATTCGGCAGCTTTAGTTTTATCTAAAATTTTTCTTTTTGCTAATTCTTTAATAATTGCCATTTTTAGGTTGAAGTGGCAGTTGAAGTTGTAATTTTAAACGAAGGCAAAAATGGATTTTCCCTTCCAATTTCACTGGAAGTTGGAGTTTCAATTTGAGGAAAAGGCTCTAAATTTTTCAGAATTGGGTTATCGAGCAAATCCATTTTTATCTTTATTTCTTCTATTCTAGGATAAGAAACTTCAACTTTGGGAAAAAGGAAGGCAAAAGAACTTGGTTTAAAATATCCAAACCAAACTAAAAGCCCCAAAGAAATTAGAATCAAAAACACAATCAGTAAAAACCTTTGTCTTTTTTCAATTTCAAAAAATGTTATTTTTTTATTCATTTTTGAAGAAAGTAGGTTTTAAAAAATAAATTAAATTCAAAGATTTCTCTACCTTTATTAGAAAAAGAAAGGTTTTCTAATTCAATTAATCTTGATGATTTTTCCACTTTTTCTAAAAATCTCTTTAAACTAGGATAAAGTCCAGATAAAGAAAGTTGAACCATTAATCCTCCAATTTTTTTGTTCTCTTTTGGTTCTTGAACAGAAAAGGAAATTTCTCTTAATTGTAAGCCACTTTCAGAAGCTGCGTTCTTTAGAAAATTAAAGGTTTCTGGGATTTGAGGGTCCAAAGGAAGAGCGCTTTTAATTTTTGAAACCTCTTCTTCTCTTTCTTCCAATTTTGAAAAAGTTTCCTCAATTTTGCTGAAATGTTCTTTATAGGACTTTGAAATTTTTTCTAACTCTGAAATTGCTCTTTTGAGTTCTAAGAATTTATAATATCTTGGCCAAACCAAGAAAACCAAAAATAAAATTGAAAATAAAATTAAGGAAAGATATGAAATTAATCTCTTTTTTTCCATTATTTTATTACTTCATCTTTAAAAGAAAATGAAATTTCAAAACCAATTTTTCCTTCAGGAGTGATTGAAACTGAAGTAATTTGGACTTTTTCTATTTTTGGAGATTGCTTAAAGAGAAAATATTGTTTAGAAAGAGCCACAAAATTTTCTGCTATTCCTGAAACTTTTGCCTGTTTTCCAGAAACATTTAAATTCAAGGAGGTTAAAACAATATTTTTTAAAATTTGACTCTCTAAAAATGGAAAAAAATGAGAAGAGAAAACATGTGAATTTAAGAGATTTTCAATTTCTAAAAATCTATCTTCCATTTGAGAAAGTTCTTCTTTCATTCTTTTTATTTCTGGAGTTTCTAATTCTGAGATTTTCTTTTCAAGTTCTACTTTTTTAGAATTTAATTTATTCACAGAGAAAAAAAAGAAAATAAAAGAAAAAATGGTAAAAAGGAATAAAAACAAAGAAAGGAAAAATAAAATTCTCTCGAAAGTTGGAATTCTTCTGGGAGGTTTTGGTACTATTTCCATTTTATTTTTGAAAACCCCTTAAAGCCAAACCCACAGCAATTGAAAAAGAGGGGCCAATTTCCTTTAAAGTTTTCTCTAAAATTGGAGGGTAAAAAATTTTTCTGAAAGGATCTCCAATTTCAGCTTCTTTCTTTAGTTGAATTTTAGAATATCCTTCCAACCCTGGCAAGTTAGCTCCTCCTCCAGTTAAAATTACTTTCTCCACTTTTTTCTTTTCTTTTCTTTCATAATCTTGGAATATTTTTCCAATTTCGATAAATATCGAATTTATCAAAGGAAGCAAAATTTCTCTAACTTTTCCTCCTCTTTCTTCAATTCCAAATTCTTTTTTCAATTTTTCTCCTTCTTCCAAACCTATTTCCAAACCTTTTGCAATTCTTTCAGAAAAAAGATCTCCTCCAACATCCAAACTAAAAGATCTTTTTAAAATCTTATTTTCGATAATATTGCAAGTTGTAGTCCGAGCTCCAAAATCTAAAATCGAAATTGTCTTTTCTCTTTCTCCAAAGACCCGAGCTAAACTAAAAACTTCAGCCTCCATTGAGACTAACTTCAAACCCGCTTTTTGAGCTATGATTTGATATTGATTGATAACTTCGTGAGGAACTGCAACCATTAAAATTTTTAATTTTTCTTTTTTCCCAGCTGGCATCGAATCTAAAATTTGCCAGTCGAATAGCACCTCAGAAAGAGGAACTGGAATATGTCTTCTAGCTTCTACCTTAACAGCTAAGGGAACTTCTTGTTTTGTCATTGGAGGAAGTTCAAAAGTAGTGAAAAAAGTTGCAAAATCTGGAATTGAAA
Organism: uncultured Candidatus Saccharibacteria bacterium; assembly: GCA_964447735.1. Taxonomy (GTDB): domain Bacteria; phylum Patescibacteriota; class Minisyncoccia; order Minisyncoccales; family GBS-2; genus CAYSYN01. The sequence goes on from CAYUTJ010000009.1 coordinate 17,896, forward strand.
AAAAAGCTGATTTTGTTTTAATTTGAGCTTCTTTTAAAATTGCTTTTATTGCTTTTACAATGTCATCGACAGAAAGATAAAGAACGCTTTTTTCAAAGGTCCGAAAAGGTTCTTTAAAAACTGCTTTAGCTGGAATCTCTCCAAAATTTTCTAGTTTTATTCTCTTGGCAAAAGAAGAAAGCTCAACAATTCTTATTGCTGAAGAACCAATATCTATGCCAAGGAATTTCTTGGGAAAAATAGAAAATGGCATCAATTATATTATAGAATAAAACAATGAGTTTTAGAAATTGGATTTTAGATCTTTTGTTTCCAAAATTTTGCTTTGGATGTAAAAGGGAAGGAAATTATCTTTGCCAAGATTGTTTAGCAACGATAGAGATTTTCAAAGAACACAAAAAGTTAAAAAATGAATTTTTAGATGATCTCTTTGTTGCGACAGAATATAAAAATCCTTTAGTTAAAAAATTGATTTTAGCTTTGAAATACGAACCTTTCGCAAAAGAAATTGCAAAGGATCTCGCAAATTTAATCAAGATTCATCTTAAATTCATAAATAAAGAATCTAGTTTTTCAGATTTTGTTTTAATTGCTGTACCTCTTTCAAAGAAAAAATTAAGATGGAGAGGATTTAATCAAGCAGAGGAAATTGCAAAAGAACTTTCAAGATTCTTAAAGATTCCTTTAATTTCAAACTGTTTGATAAAAATAAAGAAAACTTTACCTCAGGTAATGCTTTCTGAAAAAGAAAGAAAGGAAAATTTGAAAGGAGTTTTTCAAGTCCAAAACGAAGAAAAAATCAAAAACAAAAAAATTTTATTAGTTGATGATGTTTTCACTACTGGTACTACTTTATCTGAAGCTGCAAAAATATTGAAGAATTCTGGAGCCAAAAAGGTAATTGGGTTGGTAGTAGCAATAGCTAAGCCAGATGAAGATAAATTGACATTTTGAGAAAAAACCTTAAAATTTTGAAAGGAGGAGTGCGCCGAGTGGCAAGGCAGCAGGTTGCTAACCTGTGCCCGGTAACTCCGGGCCGTGGGTTCGATTCCCACCTCCTCCGCCTTCGCGAGGCCGTAGCCTCGCTTCGGCGAGGCGGAGGTCCGTCAAATTAGTAGTTAGTGTTTAGTAATTAGTTTTTAGTGAAATCTTTAAATGGCAGGGCAAAACAGCTGGTCATGCGAGGTGCCGGTGGCCCGAGCGGGTGTAGTATAACGGCCATTACACTACCTTGCCAAGGTAGAGACGGGGGTTCAACTCCCCTCACCCGCTTTTGTAAAACTATAGCGTGGTAAAACCCGCTTGACAAAAAGGGAGGCTTTCTCTAAAATGCAAAAACTAAAATGAAGCCTCCCTTTAAATTTTTAGTTTTAATTTTTGTTTTTCTGATTGTCTTTCTTTTGGATTTTTCCTCTGAAGCAGAGAATCTGCCAGATTTTTCTTTTGAAAATAAAAATTTTGTTCTCTATCAAGAAAATACAGTTTCTCCAATCTTAAATTTAAACCCTCCAAGAAAAATAATTAAGGTTTTAGGCTTAATTACTGGATATTCTTCAACCCCTCAAGAAACAGACGATACTCCTTTTTTAACTGCTTCCGGGAAAAAAGTAAGAGATGGAATTGTAGCTAACAATTTTCTCCCTTTTGGAACAAAAATAAAAATCCCCAAAATTTTTGGGGACAAAATCTTTGTTGTTGAAGATAGAATGAAAAGAGGGAAATCAAAATATCATTTTGACGTTTGGTTTGAAAATTCTCTTGAAGCTAAAAATTTTGGCGCCAAAATTGCTCTCGTTGAGATAATTTTTGAATAATTCTGTGCCCGGGGAGGGACTTGCACCCTCACGGGGGAAGACCCCCAAAGGATTTTAAGTCCTTTGCGTCTGCTAATTCCGCCACCCGGGCAAGGCCTGGGTGGGAATCGAACCCACGTTAGGGGATTTGCAGTCCCCTGCTTGGGCCACTCAGCTACCAGGCCACTAAATTAAATTCTACTTAATTTTTCCTAAATTTCAACTTTCCTTTTTTCCTCAATGAAAAAAACTAAAATATCATCAACTTTTATTTTTCCTCCTCCCTCATATAAAATCCCAATTTCTTCTCCCTTTTTTGCCATTTCAATATCTTTTTTATTCTTTTGCAAATTAACCAACCTCCCCTTACCGATTAAATCTTCTCCTCTCCAAACTTCAATCTGAGTTTGTCTTCTAACTTCTCCTTCGATTACTTTTCCTCCAACAATTTGTCTGTTTTTAGATCTCCAAAATTCAACTAAAACTTTCACTTTACCAATTTCTTTTCTCAAGATTTCAGGTTCTAAAATTCTTTGGGCTAATTTTCTTACAATTTCTACCAAATCATAAATTACTTCAAACCTGAAAATCTTTATTCTTTCTCTTTCCAAAATTTTTTTTGCAACTTTATCAGGTTCTGTTCTGAAAGCTAAAATAAAAGCCTTTGAAGATTTGGCCAGTTTTAAGTCCTCTTCGGAAACTAAACCTACTTCTCCTTTAATTGCTCTTATCAAAACTTTATCTTGAGGGATTTTTGAAATTATATTCTCTATGGCTTCTAAAGAACCCAAACAATCTGTTTTAATTATTAAATTTAAAACTTTTTGTCCTTCTTTAGGTTCTTTTATCCTTCTCTCAATTTTTTCTTCAACTTTCAGATTAGCTTTAGCTTCTTGTAAACTTTCAAAAACCCTTACTATTTCTCCAACCTTGGGAACTTTCTCAAATCCGAAAATTAATCCTGCTTGGCCTGGAAAAATTTTTTCTAAAACTTTTTTTTCTGCATTTTCAATTCTCCTTATTTTCCCATAAGTTGAATTGGTGCCCACAATATCTCCTACTTTCAAAACTCCTTCTTCTAAAATTATCGTCGCTAAAGGTCCTCTTTTGGGGTCCAAATGAGATTCAATAATTACTCCTTGAGCTTTCTTTTTTAAATTTGCTTTTAAATCCCTAATTTCTGCCAAGAGCAAAATCATTTCTAAAAGCTCTTCTATTCCTTGACCTGTCTTTGCTGAAGTTTCAACAAAAGAAACCTCTCCCCCCATATCTTCTGTCAAAACTCCAATTTTTGATAACTCTCTTTTTACTCTTTGAGAATTAGCTCCTGGCAAATCCATTTTTGTGATGGCCACGATAAAAGGAATTTGAGCTTCTTTAATAGCTTCTAAAGCCTCTTTTGTTTGTTCTTTTGGTCCCTCAATTGCTGAAACTACTAAAATTGCCAAATCCGCAACTTTTGCCCCTCTCGATCTCATTTGAGAAAAAGCTTCATGTCCTGGGGTATCCAAAAATGTGATTTTCTTTCCTTCTCTTTCTATCTCAAAAGCCCCAATTTCTTGAGTAATTACCCCACCTGGTTTTTCTCCTGAAAAAGGAAGTTTTTTAATTGCTCTTAACAAAGTCGTCTTTCCATGATCTATATGCCCTAAAATTGTAACTACAGGTTGTTTTTTCTCCATAGCGGAGGGCGGAGGATTTGAACCTCCACGGGGAAAATTCCCCACCTGCTTTCGAGGCAGGCGCATTGCCTTTCTGCCAGCCCTCCATTGGGCGGGGGAGGATTCGAACCTCCGACCTTTCGCGTGTAAGGCGAACGCTCTTGCCACTGAGCTACCCGCCCGCGGGCCACCGGCACCTCACTTGACCTGCTCATTTTGCAAAGCAAAATGAGGAATCTACGTTCGGTGCGGTGTCCCTTTCTCCATGCTCGCTACGCTCGCATGGAGACCTCATTAAAAGCTAATTACTAACTACTAAATAACTATTTACGCTCGCCGCGAGTCCACTTTTCCCAACCGGTGTATGCATCGGCTGGGTTTCATTAATTTCTAGATTACTAATTCCATCAAGTAAGCTGTTTTCCCGTTTGAATAATATTTTTCTACTT